>JADZBP010000266.1 GCA_020852055.1 Candidatus Latescibacterota bacterium | reverse complement strand
TGGTGCGGGGCAGTATCGATCTGGAATTGCAGGCCAACCCCGCAGCGCCCCGGGCGTTGCTCTTCGAGCAGGTGGGCTGGCTGGACCCCGTGCACCGCAACCTCGCCATAGCCGTGCTCCTGGGCTGCGCCCTGCTCGCCCGCAAAGCGCGCCCCCTCTTCCCGCGCCTGGCATTGGCGCCCCTGGCCCTGGCCGCCTGCCAGTTGCTGGCCGGTCTCGGGCTGGCGTACCTGGCGCTGCCCCCCCCGCTGCAGGTGGTGCACCTCTTCCTCGGCAGCGGGCTGGTGGGCGTCCTGTTGATCCTGGCGCTGAGCCCGGCCAGATCCTGAACGGACATAGCGGTTCTGTATGGAACTACATATATTAACCCGGATTGTGCCCCCTCCTCGCGCCAGACGCCGATGCCCGCAACCACCGACCGCGAACTGACCGAGCACTGGCGCCGCGAACCGGCCCCCCTGCTGCCACTGCTGCACGCGTTTCACGACCGGGATGGCTACCTTTCGGATGCCGCGCTGCGCGCCACTTCGCAGGCGCTGGCCATCCCCCTGGCCGAACTCTACGGCACCGTCACCTTCTACCATCACTTCTCCCGGACACCAGGCGGCCGGGATACCCCCCGGGTCTGCACCGGCCCGGTCTGCGCCCGGCGCGGGGGCCAGCACCTGCTGGCACAGTTGGCGGGGCGCGGGGCCATACCAATGCCCTGCGCCGGGCGGTGTGACGCCCCCATTCCGGTGCTGGTTGGCAGCCAGGTCCAGGTGGGTGCAGATGCCGAAGGATTGGCGCCCCATGCCTCTCTGCTGCCGGCGCCCAACCCGGGCGGGACCGAGGAATGCGTGTTCGCCCAGATCCGCCAGCCAGACCGCGCGCGGCTCGAAGGGTATCGCCGCAGCGGCGGCTATGAGGGGCTGCAACGGGCGCTGGCCATGACCCCGGCTGCCCTCATCGCCGAGTTGATCGAGAGCAAGCTGGCGGGGCGGGGTGGCGCGGGTTTCCCCACCGGCCTCAAATGGCGGGCCGTCGCCGAGGCCACCGGCACCCCCAAAACCGTGGTCTGCAATGCCGACGAAGGTGACCCGGGTTGTTTCAAGGACCGGGCCGTACTCGATTACGACCCGCACGCAGTGATCGAGGGCATGTTGATCGCCGCCTGGGCCACCGGCGCCACCCGCGGTTTCATCTACCTGCGTTATGAATACCCCGAGACCTACCGCCTGCTCGAGTCGGCCCTGGCCGAGGCCGAAGCCGCCGGCCTTCTGGGCGAGGGCATCCTGGGCCGCCCTTTCTCCTTCCGCCTGTACCTGCGGCGGGGCGCCGGCGCCTACATCTGCGGCGAGGAGGGCGCGCTGCTCAACAGCCTGGAGGGCAAACGCCCCTTTCCGCGCAACCGGCCCCCTTTCCCGGTCACCCACGGTTTTGAGGATCTGCCCACGGTTGTCAACAACGTCGAGACCCTCGCCTCGGTGCCCCAGATCCTGCGCCGGGGCGCCGCCTGGTACCAAGGCCTGGGACTCAAGGGCCAGGCCGGCACCAAACTGATCAGCCTCTCGGGCGATATCCAGCGGCCGGGCAACTACGAGATCCCCCTGGGCCTGCCGCTGGGCGCCCTGCTGCACGAATGGGCCGGCGGCCCGCTGCCGGGCCGATCCATCCAGGCCCTGACCATGGCCGGGCTTTCGGGCGGTTTCCTCGCCGGGAAGGATCTCGACACCACCCTCGACGAACACAGTATCCGCGCCAAGGGCTCCTTCCTCGGCGCCGGCGGCATCATGGTCTTCGACGACCGGCGCGATATGGTGGAGGTGGCCCGGGACGCCATCGCCTTTTTTGCGGAGGAATCCTGCGGCAAGTGTTTCCCCTGCCGCATCGGCACCCAGCGCCTGAGCGAGCGCCTGGCCGGGGTTGCCGGACCGCGGGAGTTGGCGGCCTGGACCGCCGAGGTCCACGATATTGGCCGCGTCATGAAGGCCCTCAGCGCCTGCGGCCTGGGCATGGCCGCCCCCCACGTGACCGAGAGTTTGTTGAGATATTTCCCCGAGCAAGTGGCAAGACACGTGCAGAAAGGTCCCCGGCCATGAGCGCGAACCAGCCGCCTTCCCCGCCCCGGCCCACCCTGACCATCGACGGCGAACAACTCGAGTTCGCGCCGGGCGAGACGATCTATGAGGTGGCCCAGCGCCGGCGGGCCTCGATTCCCACCCTTTGTTACGATGCCCGCCTCGAGCCCTTCGGCTCCTGCCGCCTCTGCGCCGTGGAGGTCGAGGGCAGCCGCACCCCGGTGGCTTCGTGCTCCACCAAGGCGGTGGCCGGCATGAACGTACACACGGCGACCCCCCAGTTGGAGGAGTATCGCCGCACCCTGCTGGAGATGGTGGTCTCGGAGAACCGCCAGGTGGAGGCCGATCCGCTCAGCGGGTCCGCCTCCCAGGAGTTCAAAGGCCTGGTCGACCGCTACGAGGCCCGCACCGGCCGTTTTGCCGGCGCCCGTTCGGGCCACAGCAAGACCGAGGACACCAACCCCTTCATCCTGCGCGACTACGAACAGTGTATCTCCTGCTACCGCTGCGTGCGGGTGTGCGCCGAACGCGAAGGCGACCACGCCATCAACATCGCCAACCGCGGTTTCCACTCGCAGATCACCACCGAGTTCGACCAGCTGCTCCGGGATTCCTCCTGCACCTTCTGCGGCCAGTGTGTGCAAACCTGCCCCACCGGCGCCCTGGCCGACCGCAAGGCCTTGCGGGCCACCTCCTTGCCCGAGCCCCTCGAGCAGACGCGCACGGTCTGTGCCTACTGCGGGGTGGGCTGCTCGGTGGAGGTGCTGACCAAGGGCGAAAGGATGGTGGGCATCCGGCCGGTTATGGACGGCCCGGCCAACCAGGGCGCCCTCTGCGTCAAGGGTCAGTTCGCCTTTGATTTTGTCCAACATCCGGACCGCCTCAAGACGCCGCTGGTGCGGGGGGACGACGGCCAGCTACACCCGGCCTCCTGGGACGAGGCCCTCGACCGGGCCGCCCAGGGTTTCCGCCAGGCCTTTCAGCGCCACGGCCGCCACAGCATCTACGCCATCGCCTCGGGGCGGGCGCCCAATGAGGCGGCCTACCTGACGCAGAAGTTCATCCGGGCGGGCAACGGCACCCACCAGATCGACAACTGCAGCCGTGCCTGACACGCGCCAACGGTTGCCGGTCTGGCAGCCACCATTGGTCGCGGCGCGATGTCAAATCCCCTGGCGGACATGGAGAAGCCCGATGTGTTTTTCTGCATCGGCACCAACATGACCGAATGCCACCCCGTGGCCGCCACCCGCCTCAAACGGGGGCTGGCACGGGGCGCCAAGCTGATCGTGGCCGACCCGCGCCACATCCCCCTGGCCGAGATGGCCGACCTGTACCTGCCCCTGCGGGTGGGTTCGGATGTGGCCCTGTTGCTGGCCATGGCTCATGTCATCGCCCGCGAGGGCCTGGTGGACGAGGGTTTCGTCGCCGAGCGCACCGCCGGGGCGGCGGAATTCCTCGCCCACCTGCGCCACTTCCCCCCCTCGTGGGCCGAGCCCATCACCGGGGTGCCGGCCGCCGACATCGAAAAAGCAGCCCTCTGGTACGGCCAGGCCGACCGCGGGGCCATCTATTACACCCTGGGCATCACCGAACATATCTGCGGGGTGGACAACGTGCAGAGCCTGTGCAACCTGGCCCTGATGACCGGCAACCTGGGCCGCGAGGGCACCGGCATCAACCCCCTGCGCGGGCAGAACAATATCCAGGGGGCGGGGGATTGCGGCGCGGTGCCGGGGGGGTACCCGGGCAATCAAAACACCACCGACCCGGCGATGCAGGCCAAGTTCTCGGCGCTGTACGGGCGCGAGATGGACCTCGACGCCGGCATGACCAAGGTGAGGGCCCTCGACCTGTGCGGCGACCAGATCCGGGCCATGCTCATCGCCGGCGAGAACACCGTGGTCTCGGACCCGGACCGCCAGCACTGCGAACACGCCCTGCGCAGCCTCGAACACCTGGTGGTCATCGACATCTTCCCCACCGAGACCTCCGCCCTGGCCCACGTGGTGCTGCCGGCCACGGCCTGGGGCGAGACCGAGGGCACCTGCACCAACACCGAAAGGCGGGTGCAGCGTCTGCGGGCGGCGGTGCCGCCCCAGGGTGAGGCGCGGCCCGACTGGTGGATCATCTCCCAGCTCGCCCGCCGGCTCGGCATCCCCGGCTTCGAGTACCAGTCCGCCGCCGAGGTCTTCGATGAGCTTTGCCAGGTCTCCCCCCTCTACGCCGGGCTGAGCTGGGAACGGGTGGGGCGCGAGTCCCTGCAGTGGCCGGTGCCCACCGCCGACCACCCTGGCACCGCGGTCTTGCACGAGGGGGAGTTCAAGAATGGCCGCGGCCTGTTCAAGGTGGTGAATTACCGCGATCCGGCCGAGACCCTCAGCCCGGATTTCCCGGTCTGGTTGACCACCGGCCGCCGGCTGCAGGCCTACCACACCCGCACCCAGACCGGCCGGGCCCAGGGCATCGACTACCTGCTGGCCGAGGAGTCGCTCGAGGTGCATCCCGATGACGCCCGGAACTGGGGCCTGGCCGAGGGTGCCTGGTGCCGCATGGCCAGTGCCCGCGGGGCCATCGAACTCAAGGTACATACCACCCGGCGCTCGCCGCGCGGCACGGTCTTCTGCAGTTTCGCGTTCAACGAGGCCCCGGTGAACATGCTCACCGGCTCGGGGTACGACCCCGTCACCCAGACTGCCGAACTCAAGGTCTGTCCAGTGCACCTCGAACCCATCCCCCAACCCCAGACGGTCTGAATCCATGTTCGGAACCATCCGCAACCCGCAGGGCGAACGCCTCGACTATTCCTTCCACCCAGGCCGGGCCGGCAGCGACGCGGTGGTGGTCCTCGGGCACGGGGTCACCGGCAACAAGGACCGCCCCTTTGTCCTCGCCCTCGCCGAGGGTCTGGCCGCTGCGGGCATCCCGGCCCTGCGTTTCTCCTTTGCGGGCAACGGCGCCTCGGAAGGCCGCTTCGCCGACGCCACCATCACCAAGGAGGTGGCGGACCTGGGCGCGGTACTCGATGCCCTGGCTGGACGCAGGGTGGCCTATGTGGGGCACAGTATGGGCGGGGCCGTAGGGGTGTTGCGGGCCAGCACCGACCTGCGTATCGGTCTGCTGGTTTCCCTGGCGGGCATGGTGCACACCGCCGCCTTCGCGCAGCGCGAATTCGGCATGGTGGAACCCGAGAAAGGCTTCATGTGGGATGATGAGGCCTGCCCGCTCTCGCAGGCGTACATGGACGACCTGGCGGCCATCGGCAGTGTGGTGGACCGCGCCGCTGCCATCCGCGTCCCCTGGCTGCTGGTGCACGGCACCGAGGACGACGTGGTGCCCCTGCAGGACTCGCGCGATATCTGCGCTCGCGCCAACGAGCCCAGGGAGCTGTGCGAGATCCCCGGCGCCGGCCACGTCTTCAGCGGCGAGGCAACGCCGGTGATGGTGGCGAAGGTGGTGGGCTGGCTGAGTAGCCGGCTCGGCTAAGGCGAGTTCAGCGCCTGACTGAGGGCGCGCAACAGGGATTGCTCCCCGGCCGCGTCCTGGCCCAACTCCCAGACCATGATCCCGCCCAGCCCGCCATCGCGGGCAAAACGCGCCTTGCGCTGCAGGGTCCGGGGTCCGTTGAAGTAATATCCACCTGCCTCATCCACCTCGGGATCCGGGTTGAACTGCGCCAGCAGTTGCGCATAGGTCAGCGCCTGGTCGAACGCTTCGGGCTTCCTCCCGTAGAAGGGCACCCCCAGCCAGATCTTCGCCGCCGGCACCCCCCGGTCGAGCAGCCGCTGCACGTCGGCCACCGCTGCCTCGTAGGTCGAATGCCGGCCGGGGTTGTCGTAGGACATGAGGTGGATGCGGTCCAGGTGCTGGTACGCGGCGGCGGGCAGGTCCTGCCAGGGCGCCAGCGCCGAACTGAGTTGCAGGCCAGCCGGGGCGAAGGCCCGCGAGATCTCGCCGAGCAGCAGCGCAAAATCCTCGCCTTCCCGCTGATCCTTGGGGTGTTCCCAGTCCAGGTCCACCCCGTCGAACCCCTCCTCCCGGCAGAACTCCACCAGCCCGGCGGCAAAACGCCCCCTGGCCGCGGCGTCGGCCGCCAACGCCGGGAAGGCGGCCGACCGGTCCCAGCCACCCACACTCAGCAGCAGGAGACACCCCTGCTGCATCTTTATCTGCCGGGCCCGTTCCCGAGCCGGCCCCGGCAGCCGGGACAGATCCAGACCGCCGGCGACCGTGGCCTCGGCCGAGAAGAGGACCAGCACGTCGATGCCGGCTTTGGCAGCCGGCGCATAATCGGCCACCCGGTAATCGGGCAGGTAACCAGTCACCAGCACGCGGGGCATGGTCTCCTCCTCAGTGTCCACCGGCGCGTTGGCCCGGCCCCAGCCGCAACCCCAGGCCAGGACTGCCAGCCAGAGCAGGGCGCGAAAGCGGTTCATTTGGCCAGGCCCCGCCAGACCTGCTCGATCTCGGCGCGGGCGACGATGGCGTCCTGCCACACGTCGGGGAAACACTCCAGCGCATAACCTGAACCCTGCGGCCCCAACTCCACCACCGCCCACAACTCCTGCCCCTTCTTTGCCGCTTTGAGCCAGGCGGCCAGCATCGGCTGCAGAAAGTTGTCGCGCCAGAGCACGAAGTCGCGGTCCAGCTTGCCCCGGCCCCTGGTGATGGGGGTCTGGCAGTGGCTGCCAGTGAAGGTGCGGAAATGGATCATCTCGCTCTTCAGCAACAGGTCGAGGCGGTATTCGGCGATGCGTTCCCAGTAATTGGCCGGCCGCAGTTGTTTGATGATGGCCGGATGGGAGTGGTCGAAGTTCATGCGCAGGGGCTCGCGGTAGCGCTTTTCGTACTGGGCCGCCAGGGCCATGGCCTTTTCGGGGGTCTCGGTCACGGTGTCGCGGTGCCATTCAATGGCCGGCTTGAGCCCCAGGGCTTTGCCCGCCTGCATCACCTTGCGGGCCACGGGCACGGCCTTGGCCACCGGGGTATCGTGGTCACACAGTTGGATATTGATGTGCACCGCCCCGGCCTCCTTGAAGGCGCGCAGCTTGGGTTCCGCCTCCCCCACCTCGCCGACATCCACCCCACCCACCAGCGCCATCTGGTGCTGGCGCAACACCTGGGCCAGCGCCGGGTCCGCCCCCGCGCTCATGCCCACAAAACCGGCCTCCTTTGCTGCTTTCACCTTTTTCTCCCAGGACCACTGCTTCTCGGCCGAGGGGTAGTTGGTCAGGGTCCAGGCAGCGGCCACCAGGTGCAGTTGGGTTTGCGCCGGTTTTTTCTTTGCGGCCATGTATAGATCTCCATGCGGTTGGGAGGGATGATAGGTTGGGGGGATTCCCGCTCAGGCTTCCACGCGCGGGTCGGGGTGTTCGAGCACCTTCTGGGTCTGGCGCTCGCGGTATTGGCGCCAGGCCTGGCGGTATTCGGGGTATTTGTTGCCCAGGATGGCGGTGGCGAAGAGGGCGGCATTCACCGCGCCGGCCCGGCCGATGGCGAGGGTGCCCACCGGCACCCCGGCCGGCATCTGCACCATCGAGAGCAGGGAATCCATGCCATTGAGCGCCTTGGATTCCATGGGTACCCCCAGCACCGGCAGGCAGGTGAAGGCGGCCATCACCCCAGCCAGGTGGGCGGCTCCGCCCGCAGCAGCGATCACCACCTCGATGCCGCGCTGCTCGGCGCTGCGGGCGTATTCGGCGGCCTGGTCGGGCGTGCGGTGGGCCGAGAGGACCCGCGCCTCGCAGGGCACCCCCAGGCTTTCGAGGGTTTCGACGGTGTGGCGCATGGTCTCCCAGTCGGAGCGCGATCCCATGATGACAGCGACCAACAGACGTTCAGACATCTCGATCTCTCCTATGCTCTTTTGGTTGGCCTCCCGGCCCTCAGCCGGCGAGGCGTTGTTCACCCGAATAAACATTCGCCCGCTGGCCGCGCAAGAACCCCACCAGGGTCATGCCGCTCTCGCGGGCCAGCTCGACGGCCAGGGTCGAGGGCGCCGAGACCGCAGCCACCACGGCGATACCGGCCATCAGCGCCTTTTGCACGATCTCGAAACTGGCCCGGCCGCTGACCATCAACACTCCGGGGGGCGGCGGCTGGCCGGCCCGCACGTAGGTGCCGATCACCTTGTCCACCGCATTGTGCCGGCCCACGTCCTCGCGCACCACCAGCAGTTTGCCCTCCGGGTCGAAGAGGGCAGCGGCGTGCAGCGATCCGGTGCGGGCGAATACCGCCTGGCCCTGGCGCAACTGCTCGTCGAGGGTGAAGAGCAGGTCGCGGCGAACCCGGAAGTTGCCGACCAGGGGCGGCGCCTGGGCGCGGATGGCCTCGATGCTGGCCTTGCCGCAGATGCCGCAACTGGAACTGGCGTAGAAGTTGCGGCGGAAGCGCTCCAGATCGAAGTGCACCCCGGTGGCGAGGTGCACCTCGACGATGTTCTCGAGGTTGGGCGGCCGGGCGCTGGCGCAATAACACAGCGCCCCCAGGTCCCGGGGCCGGCCGATCATACCCTCGGTATAGAGAAAGCCGGCCACCAGGTCGAAGTCGTCCTGCGGGGTGCGCATCAACACCGCCACGGGTTGACCGCCTAAGCGGATCTCCAGCGGTTCCTCGACGGTGAGCAAGTCCTGGCGTTGCTCGGTCGCAAGGCCATCCAGCCAGAGGATGGCATGGGGGCGCAGACGCTGCTGGGTTTGGGTGCGGGTCTCTTCCACGGGCCGGCGGTTGCTGAGAGGGGTGCTCCAATTTATACTGTCTTGATCCTGCCATCAACCACCGGATCCCGCCATGCGCCTGACCTTCGAAGACGGCACCCTGCTCCTGCGCGACTGCGCCGACAACGACCCGGTCCCCCCGCCCTTTGTCTGGGACGCGCGGGTGGACCACTGGCGGGCCCTGGCCCTGCACTACCGCGAGTCCCTCGAATTCCTGCGCGCCAGCGGGATCACCTTCGAGAATACCGCGCCGCGCTACCGCCGGCTGGACCTGCAACTCCGCGCCGGGCCGGCCCTCCATCCGTACCAGACCGAAGCATTGGCCGCATGGAAGGCGGCAGGTTGCCGCGGCCTGGTGGTCTTGCCCACCGGCTCGGGCAAATCGCGGGTGGGCCTGGAGGCCATTGCCAGCGTGGGTCGCAGCACCTTGGTGGTGGCCCCCACCATCGATCTGATGAACCAGTGGTACGACCTGCTCTGCGAGTTTTTCGCCACGGAGGTCGGGTTACTCGGCGGCGGGTACCACCAGGTGGAGGAGTTGACGGTTACCACCTATGACAGCGCCTACCTGCACCTGGACCGGTACGGCAACCGCTTCGGCCTGCTGCTCTTCGACGAGGTGCACCACCTGCCCGGCGAGGTGTTCAGCCACGCGGCGCAGATGGCGCTGGCCCCCTACCGCCTGGGCCTGACCGCCACCCTCGAACGGGCGGACGGGCGGCATGCCCTGCTGCCCGGCCTGGTCGGTCCCCTGGCCTATGAGCAGGGAATCCGCCAGCTCAGCGGCGCCTACCTGGCCGACTACCGGGTCGAACACCGCCAGGTGGACATGGTGGCCGAGGAACGCGCCCAGTACGAGACCGCCAAGGCCGAATACCAGGCCTTTCTGGTGGAGAAGAACCTCAAGTTGGGTTCGGCGCAGGGCTGGCGCCACTTCGTGCAGCTCTCCTCCCGTTCCCCGGCCGGCCGCCGTGCCATGCTGGCCTACCGCCAACACCGCCGCCTGGCCCTGGGCACGGTGGCCAAGTTGCGGGTCCTCGAGGAGATCCTGCAGGCCCACCCGCGCGAACGCACCCTGGTCTTTGCCGGCGACAACGACACCGTGTACGAGATCTCGCGGCGCTTCCTGGTGCCGGCCATCACCCACCTGACCCCCACCAAGGAGCGCCGCGACCTGCTGCTGGCTTTCAACCGCGGCGAGTACCTGGTGCTGGTGACCTCCAAGGTGCTCAACGAGGGGGTGAACATCCCCGATGCCAGTGTCGCCGTGGTGTTGGCCGGCAGCGCCACCATCCGCGAACACGTGCAGCGCCTCGGCCGCATCCTGCGCCGCCGTCCGGGCAAGGAGGCGGTGCTCTACGAGGTGGTCTCCCGCGACACCGTCGAGGACCAGATCAGCCGCCGCCGGCGCCGCCATCCGGCCTACGCCGAAGAAAGCGCCGATGCTGCCCGCTGAATTACTCGTCACCCGCAACCGCGGCCCGTACCTCGAGCCCCGGTACCTGGACCCCCAAACCCCGGAGTACCAGCACCTCGCCGCCACCCTCATCGATCTCTTCAGCCAGCACCTCGGCCTTCCCCGCCGCCAACTGCGCCAAGCCCTCGACCAGTTGGAGGGCGACCGCACCGACTACCGGGTGCAGCGCGGGCTGGTGAAACTGCTCTTCGACGAACACTGCGAGTTTCATCTCGATGCCCCGCTGCCGCCGGTGGACCTGCGGCGACAGGTTTTTGCCCTCAGTCGGGAACAGCATCCGCTGGTCAGTGAACCCAACCTGATCTTCCCGGTGACCCGGCAACACGTGCTGGATCAGGTGGCCCTGGAACAAGGCGTGCCGGTAGACACCCTGGAACGGGCCCTCTACGCCGACCTGCCCGAGAACCACCTGCTGGGGCGCTTCGATCCGCCTGAACCCATGGCCTTGCTGCACCGCTACAACGTGGCCCTGGCCCAGGCCCTGCTCTACCGCTGCGACTTGCTGCGGCTGAGTGTGCATCGCAACCTACCCGTGCGGTATAAACAGCTCTTCAAATTTATCAAGTGTTACCGCCTCATCCACACCATCCAGGGCGACGTGGACGCCGGGTACGAGATCCACCTCGATGGCCCCTTGAGCATGTTCCGGCTCACCCAGAAATACGGCTTCCAGATGGCCCTCTTCCTGCCGGCGCTGCTCTTGTGCACCCGCTGGAAGATGTCGGCCTCGCTGGTGCGCGCCGACGGCAGCCGCCGCGAGTTCAACCTCGACGAGGGCTGCGGCCTGGTCTCCCACTACCGCGACCAGACCCTGTACGATTCATTGCTGGAGGAGACCTTTGCCCAGCGTTTTGCCAAGGCCCGGACCGGTGGCTGGCAGTTGGAACGCGAAACCGAGATCATCAACCTCAAGGAGACGGTGATGATCCCGGACTTTGCCTTCCGCCACCCCGACGGCCGCACCGCCTTGCTGGAGATCGTCGGCTTCTGGCGCCCCGAGTACCTGCGCCGCAAATTCGAGAAACTGCGCCAGGCCCAACGCCGCGACCTGATCGTGGCCGTCTCGCGCGATCTCAATGTCAGCGACGAGGATTTGGCCGGCGTGCCCGGCGGCGTTTTCTTTTTTAAGAACCGTATCGACCCCGGCGAGGTGGTCGCCCAGCTCGAACAGACCGCCGCCCCCCACCCTGAGGAAAGATAGGCCGCACCGTGCATAGTCTTTTCCTGGATCACCTCCGGCAGGGCGCCCTGCTGGCCGACGGGGCCATGGGCTCCTATCTCTTCGAGCGCACCGGTCGCCTGTCGGAGCGCAACCATGTGTACGAGGCGCTCAATCTCGACCATCCCGAGCTCATCTTACAGATCCACAACGCCTACCTGCAGGCCGGGGCCCGTTGCCTGACCACCAATACCTTCGCCGCCGGGCGCTCCCAGCTCGACCCGCTGGGGGAAGGCCTCCGCTGTGACCTAGTGAACCGAGCCGGGGTGCGCCTGGCCCGCCGCGCCATCGAGCTGTACCAGGCCACCACCCAGGACCCGGGGCCTTTCTTCGTGCTCGGTTCCCTCGGCCCGCCGGCAGAGGAGGTGACCTCCCCCGCTGAACTGGCGGCCCATTACCAGCAGGCCCTGGCCGCGCTGCTTGCCGAAGGGGTCGATGCCCTGCTGCTGGAAACCTTCACCTCCCTGCCCCAGTTGCTGGCCGTTGTCGAGCTGATCCAGTCCCAAGCCCAGGCCCCGCCCCTTGCCGTGGAGATGGTGGGCACCAGCCTGGCGAACCCGGCGGCGCTGGTGGCCGGGGCGGCCGAGCGCGGGGTGCAACTGGTGGGAGCCAACTGCTGCGCCCCCTGGGAGGTCACCGCCTTCCTCGACGCGGTGCAGGACCTGCCCGCGGTGCGCGAGGGCCGCGTGTTGCTCTCCGCCATGCCCAACGCCGGCGGTTTCCAGCGCATCGGGCACCGCTACATGACCCACGTCAACCCCGAGTTCATGGGCCGTTTCGCCCGCACCCTGGCCGAGCGCGGCGTATCCCTGGTAGGCGGTTGTTGCGAGGTGCATCCCCTGCATCTGGCCGAGATGCGCAACTACCTGCACGGCCGCCGCAGCGGAGCCAGCGCCCCGGTGGTGGCCCCGGCTGCCCACACCGCCGCCGGCCCGGCGGAGAAGACGCCGAACGGCGGTTTTTCGCGCAAGCTGCTGGCCGGAGAGTTCGCCGTCAGCGTCGAGATCCTGCCGGCCCGCGGCACGGCCCCGAAGACCCTGCAGGGCAAGATCGACTTCGTCGGCGAACTGGCCGCTTCGGGCCTGGCCGACGCCCTCGACATCACCGACGGCTCGCGCGGCATTCCGCTGATGCCGCCCGGCGACTTCATCGGGGTCTTGCGGGAGCGCCTCGGCTGGACACCCAGCGCCGGGGATCACCTCGAACTCATCCCCCACTTCACCACCCGCGACCTCAACCTGATGGCCCTGCAGAGCCGGCTGATCGGATACCATGCCCGGCGCATCCACAACGTGCTTTTTGTCACCGGCGATCCGCCCAAGATGTCGCCCTCGTACCCGCGTTCGACGGCGGTCTTCGACTGCGATTCGGCGGCGATGATCCGCTACGCGCAGACCTGCCTCAACGCCGGGGTCGATTTTGGCGGCGAGCCGCTGAGCCGCCACCCCGACCCGCGCACCCATTTCACCGTGGGGTCCGGGTTCGAACCCGAAGCCCTGGACCCATCGCGCGAACGGGAGAAGCTGGAACGGAAGCTGGACGCCGGGGCCGACTATATCATGACCCAGCCGGCCTTCCGCACCGAACCCCTGGCCACCCTCGAACCCTATAGGCGCCGGGCAGCCTTCCTGGTGGGCGTGATGGTCCTCAGCAGCCTGGATCAGGCCCGCCGCCTGGGGCAGGTGCCCGGCGTGGTGGTGCCCGAGACGGTGTTCCAGCGCCTGGGGGCGTTTTCGCGGTCCGAGGACCAGGCCAGGGCCGGCGCTGAACTGGCCGTGGAACAGATCCGCTGGATCAGGCAGGAAGGGTGGTCCGGGCTCTATCTGATGTCCCCCGGCGCCCACCAACCCGTGCTCGGGGTGCTGGCCGCCGGTCTGGGTTGAGGCGATGAAGGGCCCGGAGATCCCCGTCACCCAGGCTGTGCGCGCCCTGCGCGCCGCCGGTCTCGCCTTCACCCCGCACTTCTACAAATGGGTGGAACACGGCGGCACCGGCGCGGCTTCACGTGCCCTGCAGGTCGACGAACACGCGGTGATCAAGACCCTGGTGATGGAGGCCCGCGACAGCGGTCCGCGCCCCCAGCCCCTGCTGGTGCTGATGCACGGCGACTGCGAGGTCTCCACCAAGGGCCTGGCCCGTTTCCTGGGGGTCAAAACCGTGGCCCCGGCCAGCGAGGCGGGGGTGGAGAAACACACCGGGTACCAGCCCGGCGGGGTAAGTCCCTTCGGCACCCGGGTGGTGATGCCGGTGTACCTGGAGGAGACCCTGCTGCGCTGTGACAAGGTGTGGGTTAACGGCGGGCGGCGGGGGTTTTTGGTGGCGGTGGAACCGGGTGGATTGCAACAGGCGCTGGCGGCCGTACTGGTGCAGGTGGGCTTACCTTCAGCGCCGGAATAAGAGCCTATCCGAAAACCCCATTTGGACTGCGCCCGGCTGCAACCGGCGTGGTCGACGTTGCCCTCAGTCGGCGTATTTACGGGTCAATACGTCTCTTTTAGGCGCCTTGCCCACGCCGTTTTCGCTCGGGCTCGCCAGCAAAGCAGGTTTCCGGATAGGCTCTAAGCGCCGCTACTCCCCTGTCCCAAAGCGGGCCCACACGAAGCGCTTCGCTTCGTCCCGGTCCCGCACCCGTCCCTCCAATTGTTCGTCCTCGAGGGCCCCGAGGATCTCCTTGAAGCGCGGGCCGGGTTCAAACCCCATGGCGATCAGCTCGTCGCCGCCCAGCAGACGCGGGGGCCGCAGCCCCTCTCCTTGGCCTGCGGCCAGTTGTTGCCGGCAGAACTCGTAGACATCGAGGAGCCCGTGGCTGGACAGGCAGTCGATGCGGTGCAGTTCGAGCAACTCGGGGAAAAAGGGTTCCCGCAGCAGGCGCTTGAGTTTGCTGGCGCGCATCTGGGGGGCGTGGCGGATACGCATGTGCTGGCCCACCAACTGGTCGATCTGCTCGGTCTGGGCCGCAGAGAGGCGGAGGCGCTGGCAGATGGCCCCGGCCATCCGGGCGCCCACCACATCGTGGCCGTCGAAGCGGATACGGTCGGCCTCGCGGTAGGTGGGCGGTTTGCCGATATCGTGTAGCAATACCCCCCAGGCCAGGGTGGGACTGGGCTCACCCATACCTTCCAGCATCAGGCGAACGTGGGTCCACACATCCCCTTCGGGATGATACTCGGGCGGTTGGGGCACCCCCTCCATGGCCGCCACCTCGGGCAGGAGCTGGGCCAGCAGGCCGGTTTCGAGCAGGAGCTGCATCGCCCGGGCCGCCTGGCCCTCGGTCAACATCAGGGTCAACTCGTCCCGCACCCGTTCGGCGCTCACCCGCAGCACCAGGGGCGCATGTTCGGCGATGGCCGCCAGGGTCTTTTCGTCGATGCCGAAACCCAGGCGCGCGGCGAAGCGCACTGCCCGCAGCAGGCGCAGATAGTCCTCGCCGAAGCGCTGCCCTGGCTCCCCGATGGCGCGGATCAGCCGCGCCTCGAGGTCGCCAACCCCGCCGACATAATCGATGAGCTCGCCGGCCTCGGGATCGTAGAATAGGCCGTTGACGGTGAAATCGCGGCGGCGCGCATCCTGCTCGGGCCCGGCGAAGCGCACCCGGTCCGGGTGGCGGCCATCGCGGTACTGCCCGTCCTGGCGGAAACGGGCCACCTCGTACTGCCCCTCCCCCTGCCGCACCAGCACTACGCCGAAATGCGCCCCCACTGCCTGGCTGCCCGGAAAGAGCCCCAGGACCTCGTCCGGAGCGGCGTCGGTGGCCACGTCCCAGTCGTGCGGGGTGCGGCCCAGCAATAGATCGCGCACACAACCGCCTGCCAGGAGCGCCTGGAAACCGGCTTTGCGCAGGAGCCGGGTCACCGCCAGCGCCCCGGAGTCGAGTGTCCCCCTCAGTTCCATGTCGGCCCTCCTCCCAGCAGCGCCACCGCCTGCACCAGCGCCTCTGGGCCGCCAAACCCTCCCGCCTTGGTGACCACCCGCAGGCCGGCGTGCGGACCGTCGGCCAGCACCCCCCAGGGGATACCCGGTTCGACCTCCCCCCGGAGCCAGATCCCGCTGCTGCCCAGGCCCAGGCAGACCGCCAGGGCGGTATCCCCTCCGGTCAACACCACCCCGCCGACCTGTCCCCTGTCCAGGAGCTGACCCGCTGCCCCGGCCAGCATCGCCGCCACCTGTTCCGGCTCCCCCTCGGGCAGGCCCCGCGCGCTCAACACCACGGTCCGGCCTGTTGCCAGCAGCGCCCGCAGCAGCCCTTCCTGTTGCGGCGCCCCCAATACTGCGCCCCCCCGCACCAGGGCCGCCACCTGCTCCTGGGTGCGAGCATGCCGGGTGCCCGCCACTACCAGCACCGGCATGGAGTCCGGCCCCGGCAGACTCGGCTGCTCTCCGACCTCGGGCCAGAGCACCCCGCCCAAGGCCCGCGCCAGGCCCGCTGACCCGCACCACAGGTCAATTCCCGCGTCGAGCGAGGCGCGCGCCAGGCGATGCAGGTCCTCGTCCACCTCAGCGTCGGCCAGCCAACATCCCTCTTCCTGCAAGAGCCCGGCCAGACCAGGCGCACGCACGGCGGGCAGGGGCAGAGGGTGCATGGGTAAGCCCATCGTGCCAAAGGCCTGCCGCAGGTCGCCCTCGCCGCCAAAGGAGGTCTGGCCGAGAGGCAGACCATCGACGTACATACAGGCGCCGACCGTGGTGCGCCGCTGGGAAGGAAAGGCCGGGGCCACCAGCACCCGCCGGCGGCCCAGCGCCGCCAGCACCGCCGCCAACTCAACGGCCGGATGCCCGCGCAGGGTGGAGTCGATCTTCTTGTACACCGCCGCCCCACTCACCCAGCCGCCAGCCTGGGCGAGGGCCTGGCCCTGCGCCCGGGCCGCGGTCTCCGGAGCGAGATGCCGGCTGTGGGTGCTGAGGGCCAGCACCTCGGCCCCCTCCACCTGCCCCGGAGCAAAGCGGACCAGGGTCCGGAGGCCGGAGCGGGCGAAGTACCCGGCGGCGTCCGCAGCCCCGGTCAGGTCGTCGGCGAGCATGAGCAAGCGGGGAGGGGTCATCGACCGGCCCGCTGCGCCGCCACCATCTGCAGGGCCACCTCGACCGCCGCCACCATACTGGCGGGGCTGGCCTGGCCGGTGCCGGCGATATCGAAGGCCGTGCCGTGGTCCACCGAGGTGCGGAGGATGGGCAGGCCGATGCTGACGTTGACCCCCTCGTCGAAGGCCAGCAGCTTCATGGGGATATGCCCCTGGTCGTGGTACATGGCCACCACGATGTCGAAGGCCCCCTTCACGGCGCGCCGGAAGACGGTGTCGGGGGGTTCGGGACCCCAGACCAGCAGCCCACGGGCGCGGGCCGCTTCGATGGCCGGCAGGATCTGGGTGGCCTCCTGGTCGCCGAAGAGCCCCCCTTCCCCGGCGTGGGGGTTCAGTCCGGCCACGGCGATGCGCGGGTTGGGGATGCCCAGCAGGCGGCAGGAACGCTGCGCCAGGTCGATGACCTCGCCCACGCGCTCCTTCTCCACCCGGCAGATCGCCTCGCCCAGCGAGACGTGGGTGCTGACGTGCACCACCCGCAACTGGGGGCTGGTCAGCAACATACTCACCTTGGTCGCCCCGGTGCGGGCCGCCAGCAACTCGGTGTGGCCGGCATAGCTGAAGCCGGCCAGGTTCATGGCCTCTTTGTTCAGCGGTGCGGTGACCACCGCCTCCACCTCGCCGGCCAGGGCCAGGTCGCAGGCGCGGCACACATACTCCACTGCCGCGCGCCCTGCCGCAGCCCCCACCCGGCCCACCGGGCAGGCCAGCGGGTCTGCATTGGCCAGGTCCAGCAGCACCACCTCGCCGGCCCGGTACTGCCCGGCGCCGGGCGCGGTCACCACCGCGTAGGTGGGGGCATACCCCAGCCAACCTGCCGCCCGGTCGAGGATGTGGCGGTCGCCGATCACCAGCATGCGGGCGCGGGTGTGCAAACCGCCCTCGCGGAGGGCCTTGAGCACCACCTCCGGCCCGACGCCGGCCGGGTCGCCCAGAGTGAGGGCCAGGAGGGGTCGCGGGTCCGCACTCATCGCTTCACCGCTTGAGGCTGAGTACCAACACCCCGGTCGCCACCAGCCCGATGCCCAGCCATTCGCGCGGCTGCGGCCGCTCCCCGAGGAAGATCACCGCGAAGAGGGCCACCAGCACCAGGCTCAGCTTGTCCACCGGCGCCACCTTCGAGGCTTCGCCCACCTTGAGGGCGCGGAAATAGCAGACCCACGAAGCCCCGGTGGCCAGGCCGGAGAGCACGAGGAAACCGAGGGTCTTGCCGCTGAGGGTCAGCGGGTTGCTCCACTTGCCCGTGGCCACCACGAAACACGCCAGCACCGTACCGATCACGGCGGTGCGCACCAGGGTGGCCAGGTCCGAATCCACGTCGCGGATGCCGATCTTGGCGAAGATGGCGGTGAGGGCCGCGAACACCGCCGAGAGCAGCGCCCAGTGTATCCACCCACTCATTTGTTCACTCCTCGAGCTGCCTGAATCCCTGGTATTCGGCGGTGAAGCGGGCCTTTCCCGCGGCCGCAAATACCTCCAGACTCCAGGTTTCGGCGCTGAGCTGGGCGGCAAAGGCCGGGCGGACCACATAGGCCTGCGCCCGGTGCCAGCAGCCCCCCTGGCTCTGTACTTCCACTGGTCGGCGGCAGTACATCGCCCCCTCGAAGCGATCGAGGCGGTCCCATCCCTTCGCCGTGATGCCCCGGTACAACACCCCGCCGACCACCCCACCGGCGCCGGGCAGGATACCGGGATAGACCTGCCCGCGCACCAGACGCCGCTCGTACCCGAAAAGCTGGGCGGCCCGTCCCGGCAGCACCGGGCCGGCAACCCCGGCGAGAAGGTCGGCACACATCAGGGTGCCGTAGGCGAAAAAGGACCCGCCCGGCCCCGGCGTCGCCACCTTCACTGCCCCAGGATCTGGTCGATGGCCTGCAACTCCTCGGCGCTGAGGGCAAGGTTGTTCACCACACCCACCGCATCCTCCAACTGGGCCACCTTGCTGGCCCCGATCAGGGCCGAGGTCATGGTCGGATGGCGCAGGACCCAGGCCAGGGCCAGCTGAGCCAGGGTCTGGCCGCGCCGCTGCGCCAATTCATTGAGCGCCCGTACCTTGGCCAGCCGCTCCTCCGTGATCGCCGCCGGTTTGAGTGCGGTGTTTCCCTTGCTCGCCCGCGACCCCTCTGGAATACCGCCGAGATACCGGTCGGTGAGCAGCCCCTGCGCCAAAGGGGAGAAGGCGATGCAGCCGATTTGCTCGCCGGCCAGGGCCTGCAACAGGCCTTCCTCGGGCCGCCGGTTGAACATGTTGTACGCCGGCTGGTGGATCAGGCAGGGCGTGCCCAGCCCCCGCAGCAATGCGGCTGCCTGCTGCAACTGCTCGGGCGCATAATTCGACACCCCGGCGTAGAGCGCCTTGCCGCTGCGCACCGCCGTGTCGAGCGCCCCCATCGTCTCCTCGAGGGGTGTTTCCGGATCGGGCCGGTGGTGGTAAAAGATGTCGACGTATTCGAGGCCCAGGCGCTTGAGGCTCTGGTCCAGGCTGGAGAGCAGGTACTTGCGCGATCCCCATTCCCCGTACGGGCCGGGCCACATGTAATACCCGGCCTTGGTCGAGATCACCAGCTCGTCGCGGTACGGGCGCAGGTCATCCCGCAGCACCCGCCCCAGGCTCTCCTCCGCCGACCCGGCCGGCGGGCCGTAGTTGTTGGCCAGGTCGAAGTGGGTGATGCCCAGGTCGAAGGCAGCCAGCAAAAGCGCCCGGCTGTTCTGGGCGGTATCGACCTCGCCGAAGTTGTGCCACAGGCCCAGGGAGATGGCCGGCAGTTTGAGGCCGCTGCGCCCGCAGCGGTTGTAGCGCATGGTGCTGTAGCGGGTCTCTTTTGCGTCGTACGCCATGGCGGATTCCGTGGGATTAGGGGTTGGCGGCGCTCATCGCCCGTAGGCGGCCAGGATGCGGTCCATCTCCGCGTTGACCTGGTCGTCGATCCGTTTGCGCGCCGGGTCGGCATCGAACCACGCCAGGGTGCGGCGCACCCCCTCGCGGAAGGGGATACGGGCCTGGAAGCCAGGCACGAAGGTCTTGATCTTGCTGTTGTCGAAGACGGCGCTCCAGGTCTTGTCGCCCAGCAGCGAACCGTACATCTGCGGGGCGACGCGGGCGATGAAGTCCGAGGCGATATGCACGATCTTCGCCTCCACCCCGAGGGCCTGGGCGATGGTCTGATAGATCTGGTTCCAGGTCAGCACCTCGTCCGAGGTGATATGGAAGGCCTGCCCGAGGGCCTGGGTGTGCCCGAGCAGCCCGAGGAAACCGCGGGCAAAGTCCTCGGCGTGGGTCACCACCCACAGCGAGGAGCCATCGCCGTGCACGATGATCGGCCGGCCCTTGAGCAGGCGGTCCGGCAGGGTATAACAGCCCCAGCCACCAATGGCGATGGGCAGGTTGGGGTCGTAGGTAAGGGAGGGCCGCACGATGGTCACCGGGAAATCCTCTTCCCGGTAGGCGCGCAGCAGGCGCTCCTCGCAGGCGATCTTGTTCCGCGAGTACTCCCAATGGGGGTTGTACAAGGGGGTGGATTCGCTGATCACCGGCCAGGCCGGCGGTTTCTGGTACGCCGAGGCCGAGCTGATGAAGACAAACTGGTCGGTGCGGCCCCGGAACAACTCCAGGTCGCGCTCGATGTCGGCCGCGGTGTAGGCGATCCAGTCGACTACCGCGTCGAAGTGCAGGTCCCCCAGCACCTGCCGGACTTCGGCCGGCTGATGGGCGTCGGCCCTGAGATGGCGCACCCCGGTTAGCGGCGCCTGACGCTGGCCGCGGTTGAGGTGGAACAACTCGATACCCTGTTCGAGGGCCATCCGGCTGACCGCCGTGCTGATGAACCCGGTGCCGCCGACAAAAAGAACCTTCATGCGAACCACTCCTTGTAGTTGGGCGCTAGACCGCGATTCAGGGGCTCAGATGCAGACTCAGGTGTGCCAAGGCCGGGCTGCAGTGGTCGCTCCCGAGGCGCAGACGCAGGCGCCCGGTGGTGGTGCGCGGGCCCCTGGCCAGCCGGCGCCGACCAACCCCCTCTCCCTGTGCAAAGGGCTGCCACCCGCGCGGGGTGTCGACCTCGATGGCAAAGCGGTCGAGGCGCTGGCCCAGGGGGAGGTATTCGCGCAGATCCACCAGGTCGAAGGTGCAGGGGGCAGGCAGTTCGAGGGTGATCAGCGCCTCGCGCACCGGGTCGTCCGCAGCCCAGTAGGTATCGGGGGCGCCGTCGAGCAGGTGGTGGGGCGCATACGCTGGGCTGCCTCCCCGGATCTGGTCGGCGCTGGCTCGCGCCCCGGCGGCCAGGTCGTGCGCAAAGACGCGCTGGCGCAGCCTGGCGAACCCTTCGAGGGACTCGACATCCGCCGGGTGGAAGAGACCCCGGCGGTCCGGCGGCAAATTCAGCAAGAGCGACGCCCCCCGCCCCACGGACTGCAGGTAGAGTTCGAAAAGGTTTTCGGGGGAACGCACCCGGTCGTCTTCGGCGGCGTGGTAGAACCAGCCGGGCCGGATGGAAACGTCGCATTCGGCCGGAACCCAGTGGGAGCCCGGGCGCTGCCCCCGGTTGAGTCGGGGGGCCTGATCCACCCCCGGCGTGAACTCGCCGCGGTCGAGGGTATGCCAGCAGGGGTCGCCCGCCACCCCGTGTTCGTTGCCCACCCAGCGCACATCCGGGCCGGCATCGCTGAACATACAGGCCTCGGGCTGCAACTGCCGCACCAGTTCCCAGGTTTCCTGCCACCCATAATAGGTCAAGGGATCGATGCGGCGGGTCTCGCACGCCCCGCCGTAATAGCCGTCCCCGCCATTGGCCCCGTCGAACCAGACCTCGAAGAGCGGCCCGTACCCGGTGAGCAGTTCGCGCAGTTGCCGGCGGTAGTAGTCCACGTATTCGGGGCGGCCGTACGCAGCGAAATTGCGGTCCCAGGGCGAAAGGTACACCCCGAAACGCAGGCCTTCCCTCCGGCAGGCCTCGGCCATTTCGGCCACCAGATCGGCCCGGCCGCCCCGCCAGGGGCTGTTCTTCACCGAATGCTCGGTGTAGCGCGATGGCCAGAGGCAGAAACCGTCGTGGTGTTTACAGGTGAGGATGAGACCCGCCATGCCCGCTGCAGCAGCCGCCCCGGCCAGTTGGCCGGCGTCGAAGGCAGTGGGGTCGAAAAGCGCCGGACTCTCGTCGCCGAAACCCCACTCCTTGTCGGTGAAGGTATTGATGGTGAAGTGCACGAAGCCATAGTACTCCAGCTCGTGCCAGGCAAGCTGCCTGGGCGTGGGTACCGGCCCCCAGGGGATTGGCGGCAGTGCGGTTGGTTCGGGCATGGTTTTCACCTCGGGTTGCCGCGCCCGGCGAGCGGGCGGACCGCGGTCAAGGGGACCGGTCTGCAGGTGGGCGTTGGGGCCGCGAAGGGCGGCGTTTGCCCCCGCTGCAGGGATGAGCTAAAATTGTGGTGGAGTTCGGACGATTTCACCGAGGAGCAGGAAAATGGCGATCAGAGCGCGGCGCGCCCTCATCAGCGTTTTCGACAAATCGGGCCTGGACGAGTTGGTGCGGGCCCTGGCGGAACTGGACATCGAGTTCGTCAGCACCGGCGGCACCGCCAAGGCGATCCGGCAACTAGGGATGGCCTGCACCGACGTAGCCGAGGTCACGGGTTTTCCCGAGATGCTGGATGGGCGGGTCAAGACCCTGCATCCGCGCATCCACGGCGGCCTGCTGGCCCGGCGCGACCTGCCCGAGCATCTGGCCACCCTGCTGCAGCACCAGATCAGCCCCATCGATATCGTCTGCGTCAACCTCTACCCCTTTGAGCAGACCATCGCCAAACCGGGCTGCACCGTCGAGGATGCCATCGAGAACATCGATATCGGCGGGCCGGCCATGTTGCGCTCGGCGGCCAAGAACCACGAGAGTATCTACGTGCTCAGTTCCCCGGCCCAATATCCCGAGGCCATCCGCCGGTTGCAGGCGGACCAGGGCCATATCGACCCGGCCTTCGGCCGCCGCCTGGCCCTCGAGGTGTACCGCCTCACCTCCCATTACGACGGGTCCATCGCCGCGTACCTGGCGACGCAGACCCGCTGACCCGAACCAGGTGGCCGTCGCGCCCTTGGTCGGCGCGCGGCGGCCAAGTCCCCCGGTCGCCGAACTACCCCTTCTTTGCCAGGATCTCCCCCAGGCGCTTGGCCACCTTCGGCTCCTCACCCGGCTCCATCATGTACGGGTTGAAGTTCACCCCGTCGTGGTGGGTGAAGACCTCGATGCGGGGCTCGCCTTCCGAAAGCTGCTTTTGCACCTCCTCGGGGGTGAGGCCCAGGGCCTTGGCATCCCAGTGCAGGAGCAGCACCGGCGCCACGTTCGAACGCCCCGGCTGGCTGACGCTGGTGGTGACGCCCTTGACGGCCGTGGCGGCCGCCTCGATCACGGCCAGGCGGCGCTCCCACTCCTTCCACTCGGCCTTATGGTCGCGTTTGCCCCACATCTCCACCGCAGCCAGCAGCCCCATGACCTCCTCCTTGCCGGCCTTCATCGGGCGGCCGAGGGCGTGGTGCGGGGCGCTGTTCATAAAGGCGGTCCACAACAGGTCGCGGCGTCCCAGCACCAGGCCCGAGGCCTGCGGCCCGCGCAGGCATTTACCGCCGCTGTACGCCACCGCATCCACCCCGGACTGCAGATAGAAGTTGGGCACATCCGGGCGCTCGGCAGCGGCATCGACCAACACCGGAACTCCGTGTTTCTTGCCCACCCGCACCAGGTCGGCCAGGGACACCTCCCCGCGATCCACGGCGTCGCCGAAGACCGCGATCATCGCCGTGCGCTCCCCCACCGCCGCCTCCAACTCGGCCACCGACTTCACCTCGACCATCTTGGCTCCGGTCATGCGAATGGCGTGGTCGTAGATGTGGCGGTGCGAGGGCTGGGTGATCACCTCGTTTTTCATGCCCGCGGTATCGGGCAGACGGCGCATCTTCTCGATCTCGTTGCCGGCGATACAGGCAGCGGTAATGTGGCACAGGGCTGCGGCACAGCCATTGGTGACAATGCCGAACTCGGCGCCCATGAGCTGGCCCAGGCGCTGGCCCACCCCTGCCATCAGCTCATCCATGTGTACGTAGCGTTTCGAGGCCTCCACCATGGCCTGCCGCACCTCGGGCAGGATGAGGGAACCGCTGATGATGGTATAGGTGCCGCGACAGTTGATCAGGGGCCGCACGCCGATGGATTCGTAGGTCGGGAAATCGAGGCTCATCACATTTTCTCCTTTAGAGGACTCCGGCGGCGTGTTCGATGAGCTGGGCTTCCAGCTCAGCCATGCCGCGGCTCAGATCCAGTTTGGCCCCTTCGCGGCTGAAGGCCACGCCTAGGGCATGCAGGGTGCGGAAGAGGTTTGGCGCCCGGCACTGCTCACCCATCTGCCCGATCCGCACGATGTCCCGGCCAAAAGCGCCGGAGATCTCGACCTTGAAACGCTCGGACATGTAGCGCCGGGCCCGCGCTCCGTCCACCCCTTCGGGGATATCGATGGCAACCACCGAGTTGAGGCGGTGTTCGGCGGGAATGGACAGCTTCAACCCCATGCCCTCGATGCCGGCCTGCAGGGCCAGGGAACTGGCCCGGTGGCGGGCGAAACGCTGCTCCAGGCGCTCCTCACAGATCAGGCGCAAGGCCTCGTACATCGCCAGCAAGCCCGTGACCGGGGCGGTATAGTGGTAGGTGTGGTTGCCCCAGAAATTCTGCGCCCGCATCACGTCGAGGCACCAATGGGGCTTGGGGCCGGGATGCTGCTTCACCGTCTCCCACGCCGCCTCGGAAAAGGTGATCAACGACACCCCCGGCAGGGACGAGATGCCTTTCTGGCTGCCGGTGAAGACCACATCGATGCCCCACTCGTCCTTCTTGAGGGGCATGGTGCTGAGGGTACAGACCGCATCGGCCACCATCAGCGCCTTGGCCTGCCGCGCCAGGGTCGCAATCTCGGGCAGGTCGCGGGTCCACACCCCCGCGGAGGTCTCGCCCTGCACCACGGTGACCACGTCGTATTTTCCTTCGGCGAGTTTGCCTTCCACCTGTCGAGCGAGCACCGGTTCCCCTTCGGGAACCTCGAGCAGGTCCACCGTGGCCCCCACCCCGGCGGCCATCTCGGCAAAGCGGCCGCTGAACCAGCCCAGCTTGAGCACCAGCACCCGCCGTCCGGGCCACAACAGGTTGCCCACCGCCATCTCCATACAGGCGGAGGCCGGCCCGGATACCCCGTAGACCTTGTCGTCGTGGGTCTGAAAGACGTACCGGGCCATCTCCTTCACCCCGTCCACCACCATGTTCATGGTGTCGCCCAGGTGATTGATCACCATGCCGCCGGCCCGCGCCACCTCGGCCGGCACCGGCACCGGCCCGGCGCCCATCAGCAGCAGCGGTTCGGCGGGCAGCACCTGGATGATCGAGGGAGGGATGGGACGGGGCACGTTGCGGTCGACCGGGCTCATGGTTCTCGCTCCATAAAGTAGTAACAGACCAGATGCATGAGGATGGCGTGTACGTCCTCCACCCGGCCCATATGATGGCTGGCCACCACCACCGGCAGGTCCACCAGGCCGGCCAGCTTGCCGCCGCCAAACCCGCACCAGCCGATGGTGCGTATCCCCTGGTCGCGGGCCACCTGCACGTCGTTGAGCACGTTGGGGCTGTTGCCCGAACCGCTGATGGCGATCAGGAGGTCGCCTTCCTGGCCCAGGTTGCGCAACTGTTCGGCGAAGATGGCCTCATAGCCCACATCGTTGGCCAGGGCGGTCATCCAGGGCACGTTGTCGGTGAGGGCGGTGACCCGGAAACGTTCGGCGCGCGGCCGGCCGTAGCTGGCCCCCTTGCCCAGGTCGTTGGCCAGGTGGCTGGCAGTGGCGGCGCTGCCGCCGTTGCCGCACAGGAAGAGCTGGCGGCCTTCGCGTTGGGTCTGGCCCACCCATTCGCGCGCCTGCTGCACCGCCTTCAGGTCGAGGGTGTCGAGCGCCTTTTTCAGTTCGCTGAGGTAGTTCGTCAGGTGTTCCATCGCTAGATATTCAACGCCTGGCCAAAGGCTTCGCCGGCCGCTTCCATCACCCCCTCGGAAAGGGTGGGATGGGCGTGTATGGTGTGCATGAGTTCCTCGTAGGTGGCTTCGAGATGCCGGGCCAGGCCCAGTTCGGCAATCAGTTCCGTGGCCTCGGCGCCGATGATCGAGGCTCCCAGTAGCTCGCCGTACTTGGCGTCGAAGACCAGTTTCACCATGCCTTCGCTCTCCCCGGTGGCCAGGGCTTTGCCGCTGGCACTGAAGGGGAAACGCCCCACCTTCACCTGATGGCCGGCTTTGAGGGCGGCGGCCTCGCTGAGGCCCATGCTCGCCACTTGCGGCTGGCAATAGGTGCAGAAGGGGATGCTCGACCGGTCCACGGGGGCGCGCTGCTGCCCGGCGGCGAACTCCACTGCCGCCACCCCTTCGGCAGCGGCCACATGCGCCAGTTGCGGCGGACCCGCCACATCGCCGATAGCCAAGATCCCTTTCACGCTGGTCTCCTGGCGATTGTTGATCTCCACCGCGCCTCTGGTGGTCTTCACCCCCAGCACCTCCAGCCCCAGATCCTCGATATTGCCCACCACTCCGACCGCCATCAGCACCTTCTCGGCGTTGACCACCGTCTCCCCCGACGCCCCCCGGTACCGCACCTCCACACCCTTGGCGCCGGCCTTCACCGCCGTGACCTGCACCCCGGCGGCGATCTCGATGCCCTGTTTGGCCAGGCTCTTGGTGAGCAGGCCGGCGACCTCCTCGTCCTCACGGGGCAGGATATGCGGCAAGGCCTCGAGCAAGGTCACCTTGGCGCCGAAGGCATTGTAGAAATAGGCGAACTCAACGCCGATGGCACCGGCGCCGACGATGACCAGGGACGCGGGCCGCTGGTCGAGGGCCATGGCCTGGCGGCTGGTGATCACCCCTTTGCCGTCCAGTTCGATGCCGGGCAGGGACTGGGGCCGGCTGCCCGTGGCCAACACCACCTGGCGGGTGGCCAGGGTGCGTACCAGCGCGCCTTTGTTGTCCCGCACCTCCACCTTGGGCCCGGCCACCACCCGCCCGCGGCCTCGCACCACCTCGATCTTATTCTTCTTCATCAGATATTCGACGCCCTTGCTCAGGCGTTCGGCCACCTGCCGGCTGCGCTGGATCACCTTGGACCAGTCGTACCCGATCTGCCCCACCGTAAAACCGAACTCGTCGGCCCGCTGCAGGAGCCGGTATACCTCGGCCTGTTTCAGCAGGGCCTTGGTCGGAATACAGCCCCAGTTCAGGCAGATGCCGCCCAGCTTTTCCTCCTGTTCGACCAGGGCGACGCGCAGGCCCAGTTGGGCGGCGCGGATGGCCGCGCTGTACCCGCCCGGTCCCCCGCCGATGACCACAAAATCGTATGTGTCCGGAGCAGCCATGGTTTCCTCGATCGCAAGCAGTTGGTTTGACATGAAATGAGCCGGGTACTAATGTAGGGAATGCGCGAATTTATGGGAAATCCCCTCTACCTCATCCAAGCAGGCAAACACCCGTGGGAACTCGCTCTGCAACACCGCCTTCACCCGCTCTGACCATCCACAGCGACGGCGCCTGTTCCGGCAACCCCGGCCCCGGAGGCTGGGCCGTGCGTATCCGCTACCCCGATGGCCGCGTCCGCGAGCTGGGCGGGGCGGTGCCGGCCACCACCAACAATCGCATGGAGTTGTGGGCCGCCATCCAGGGCCTCAAGGCCGCCGGCGATGTGCCGGTTTCCCTGATTACCGACAGCGAGTACCTGCTCAAGGGCATCACCGAATGGATCCACGGCTGGAAAAAGAAAGGCTGGCTGACGGCCAGCAAGAAACCCGTGCTCAATCAGGATCTGTGGCAGGAACTGGACCAGTTGAACCACCGCGGGGTGCGCTGGAGCTACACCCGCGGTCATGCCGGCGAGGAGGGGAACGAGCGCTGCGACGAGATCGCCCAGGCCTTCTCCCGCGGCGACCAGCCCCCGATGATGGATGAGCTCTAGAGCCAGCCGCGCACCCAGTAGATCCAGATCCCCACCTGCTCCTTGATGGCGGTGGTCGAGTAGGCCAGCGATTCCATGGCCGGCAGGAGCTGAATGAGGGTCAGGGGCCGGGGCACCACCTGAACGTCGGCGGGGGCGGGGTAGACCTCGATCCCCTGCTTGCGGAACCCCGCCACCGAGCGGGGCATATGGGAGGCCGAGTTCTCCAGCAGGATGCGGCTGAGGCCCCGTTCGCGCAGGAGCCGGGCGGTGAAGACCGCGTTTTCGTAGGTGTTCCGCGATTCGCCCTCCGGGAGGATCACCTCGCGCGGCACCCCGTACTCCACGGCGAGGCTGCACAGGCTGGCGGCCTCGGTCATCGCCGAGCCGCTCAGGTAAGGGATATTGCCCCCGCTCAGCACCAGCAGCGGGGCCTTGCCTGCGCGCCAGAG
>JADZBP010000265.1 GCA_020852055.1 Candidatus Latescibacterota bacterium | reverse complement strand
GGCACAGACGGCTGAAACTGCCCGGGGCGATGCCCAGGGCCTGGCTGGCCTCCTCGTTGCTGGCGTACAGGCGGGCCACCCGCTCGATGCGCTCTCTGTCGATCTTCTTCATTACTGCCTCCATCGGCATAAAAAAAGGACCACGGCTCTGCTTGTGCCGTGGTCCTCACCACCAGGTTCTGTGATGCCGACCTCCAGGACACAAGACGTCCCTGCGTTTTCCTGGGAAAAGCGCCCTGGATACGGTCGGCTGGCGCGCAGCCCGCGCCCGGTTCGGGACAACGGCGCTGCGCTGGCCCCGCGATGGAGGCCAAAATCGGTTCGCGCTGCCGGGAGTGTTAAGATCCGTCCCGGCGCGCCAGCTCTACCTTCCGGGACCGCTACGGGTTCCCATGGGGATATTGTTCATCTTCCACCTCGGGGTAGTAGTAACCTGGGTGCCGCTGATGCCGGCGCTGCGGAGGTGCTTTTTCATGGTAGTCCTCGGAGCGATATGAGCTTCGGGCAGAATCCGGTGATTCATAATTTTTAAACAGCGGGCCGCTACAATGTCAAGGAAAAAATCGCTTTCTTGACAAAAGCCGGCCCAGCCCCGAATATCCCCCCGGGTTCTAAACATAGGAGCGAAATATGCGCGTGTTGATCACCGGAGCCGCTAGCCGCCTTGGCCAGGCCATCGCCGCCCGCCTGCGGGACCGCCACCACCTGCGCCTGCTCGACAGCACCCCGCTCGAGCCGGGCCCCAACGCCACCTCCATGCAGGCCAGCCTGCTCGATCCGCAGGCCATGTGGCAGGCAGTGCGCAACATCGACGCGGTCATCCACACCGGCGAGCCGCCCGCCGACCTGCCCGGCGATGAGTTGGCCCGCGACCAGTTGTTGCTCGATCTGGCCACCCGCGGCACCCACGTGCTCTTCCTGGCCGCCGCCGAAGCCGGCATCAAACGCCTGGTCTATACCGGTACCCTCGAAGTCTTTGCCGAGTACCCGGATGAGGTATACATCAGCGAGATGTGGAAACCCCTGCCTCCCCCCGCCATGCCGGTGCTGAGCCGGTACCTGGGCGAACTCACCTGCCGCGAGTTCACCCGCGACTATATGGTGGGCATCACCGCCCTGCGCCTGGGCCGGCTGGTGCTGGAGGAGGAGGTAGCCGGGCAGCCGGGCGACCTGATGTGGTTGGACCTGCGCGACGCCGCCCAGGCCGTGGAGTGCGCCCTGCAGCGCGACACCAGCCAGCGGGTGTGGTGGACCCAGCGCTGGGGCCTCTACCATGTCGTCGCCCCCATCAACAACGCCAAGTTCCTCATCTCCCAGGCCGCCCAACTGGGCTACAAACCCGAACATGCCTTCGCCGCCCACTGGGCAGGAGGCCAGGCGTGAAAAAGAAGGTCCTGGTCCTGGGCGCCGCTGGCCTGATCGCCCCCAATATCACCGCCTATCTCGACCCGCACTACGACCTGACCCTGGCCGACATCAAACCCCACCCCCACGGCCGCCCCATCGGCCGGGTGGACGTCACCTCGTACCACGAGGTGTACGAGGCGGCCCGCGGCATGGACGCGATCATGAACTACACCGTCAACCGCCCCGACCCGGTGCTGGGGTTCAAGGTCAATTCGCTGGGCGCCTGGCATGTGATGAAGGCCGCCGCGGCCCACGGCATCAAAAAGGTGCTGCACTCGGGACCTCAATCGGTGCGTCCCGGCTATGAATACGATTTCGATATCGACGACGCCCCGCCCATCGTCGGCACCGGGTACTACGGCATCACCAAACTGATGGGCCGCGAGATCTGCCGGGTCTACGCCCGCGCCTACCAGATCCAGACCATCTCCTTCGTCTTCAACGGGCTGGGCCCCAACCCCACCCGGCAGGAACCCGGCGACTTCCCTCCCTTCACCGTCACCTGGGAGGACCTGGCCCACGCCTGTGGCCTGGCCCTCGAGGCGGAGTCGGTGCCCGACTATTTCCAGGAGTTCAACCTGCACAGCTATCTGGGCCACGGCAAATTCCTGGTGGACAAGGCCCAGCGCCTGCTCGGTTTCACCCCGCAACGCGACTGGACCGCCTTTTTCCGCCGGCCCACCTGACCCCGCCCATGTCCACCATTGCCCCCGACCCGACGCCGGAGAGGGCTCTTGAGGTGCGCCCCGCCGGCCCAGGGGATATCGCTACCCTCGTGGAGTTCAACCGGGCGCTGGCGCGGGAGACCGAAGGTCGCGACCTAGATCCGGAGACCCTGCACGCCGGGGTGCAGGGCCTGTTCGCCCGACCTCAATACGGATTCTACCTGGTGGCCGAATACGGGGGAGTGGTGGCCGGCTGCCTGATGGTGACCTTCGAATGGACGGATTGGCGGGATGGCTTGTTCTGGTGGATGCAGAGTGTCTATGTCCGCCCCGCCCACCGGGGGCGCGGGGTGTACCGGGCCCTGTACGAGGCCCTGAAGGCCCGGGCCGCGGCCCTGCCCGAGGTCCGCGGCTGCCGGCTCTACGTCGAGGAGCACAACCACGCGGCCCAGCAGGTCTACGCCCGCCTGGGCATGAAACCTGCCGGGTACCACGTGTACGAGGACCTGTTCTGAGTGGGGTGCGCTCAAGGGTCGATGGCCAGCACCCGCCTCGCCTGGGGCGAGAGGTGGGCCTGCACCTGGGCCGAGAGGAAGCGGCGCTGTTCGGTCTGTTGGGGCCGACCCCGGCGGGTGAAGTACCCGTGGATGACCCGCCGCCGCCGGCCCGAGTGGTTGGCCGAGGCGGCGTGCAGGACATGGGCGCTGGTCACCACCACGCTGCCGGGCGGCACCTCGGCGTAAATGATCCCCTGTTCGTCGGCAGGAGGGGGATCGGCTTGGTGCTGGCTGCCGGGGATCAGACGGGTCGCCCCGTTCTGCTGGTCCATGCCGTCCACCGACCACATCGAGTTCATGGCGATGGTGCCCTCGGGCGGGCGAGGCGGGCCGTCGCGGTGCAGGCCCTGGTTGCCCTGACCCTTGAGTGGCTCGAAGGAATTGAGGCTCGAGAGGATACAGTCCTCTCCCAGCACCCGCCGCGCGATATCATAGACCGGATGGCGCAGGAACATCGTTTCGAAGAAGGGGTTCTTATTGATCAGATTACTGGAGAAATGGTACCCCGGCACCCGCTGCAGCCCGTCGATCTCCGGGTCGTAGATGGCGTAGATATGATCCAGGGTTCCCCGCAGAAAGATCAGTTCCTCCGCCGTGAGCACCCCCTCCACCACCGCGTATCCCCGCTCCTCCACCTGATCCGCCCATGCCTGCACCTGCGCCGCCGTATAGGTTTTCATGCCTGCGCCCTCACCGGTTGGCCAGGTACTGGTCCAGGTCCTTGACTTCCTGTTCGGTAAACCCATAGAGCATCATCCGGTCGCTGATCCGGTCGAGGACCGGGATGAAGTCGGCCCAGCGGCCGTTGATACGCACCCCCAGGTAGGTGCGCAGGTTCGCCTCGTCGGCGGTGTATTTCTCCATCTTGGTCTTGGCGTACGCGTTGAGGCGCACCGCCGCGCCGGTCCCCCCCTCCGGCGGCGAAACCGAACGACTGGCGATGATATTCCATTCGGTCAGGAGGGTATCCGGGCGCACGTGGTACACCCCGCCCGCCGCCCGCGGACTGCCCGCGAAATCGACGCGCTCCAAGCCGGCCGGGGCCGGGGCATCGGGCGCGGTGGCCAGGACCGCCGGGAAAACCTGCACCGAAATGGTGGGTTTGCTGCCGCAACCCCACAGCACCAGGAACAGTCCGGCCAGCGCCACTTTCCAGTTCATCCTGCTTCTCCTCGTCGATATTGATTGTTCAGCCATTGCCACCCCACCCCAGCGCCGCGGCCTCCTCTTCGGACAGGGTCAGGTCGGCTTCTATATCCGCCGGCAGCGATTCCGCCCATTCCTCGAGCACCGCCACCAATCCGGCCTGGGTTTCGGCCCGCAGGATACGCAGGCGCAGCTCCGAGGTGCGCGGCAGACCCCGGAAGTAGAGCGCCAGATGTTTGCGGGTCTCCATCACCCCGGTCCGTTCCCCCTTGTACTGCCCCATCAGGCGCACCTGCTCGACCGCCAGTTCGATGCGCTCCCGCAGGCTGGCCCCGCGCCGCCCGGCAAAAATCCACGGATTGCCCATTGCTGCCCGGCCCACCATCACCGCCTGGCACCCGGTGTGGGCCTGCATGCGCAGCGCATCAGCATACGAAAAAACGTCGCCGTTGCCCAGCACCGGGATCGACGCCACCTCGCGGGCCCGCGCGATCCAGTCCCAGTCCGCCTGGCCCTGGTATTTCTGGACCACGGTGCGCCCGTGGATGGCGATGGCCTTGGCCCCGGCGTCCTCGACCCGCCGGACCACCTCGAGGATATTGATCGACTCCGCGTCCCACCCGATCCGGGTCTTGACGATCACCGGCACCTGCACCGCCTCGACGGTCTGCCGCACCGCCTGGTACAGGCGGTCCAGGTCGCGCAGGTACGCGGCGCCGCAGCCCTTGCGCAGGATCTGCGGCACCGAACAGCCAAAGTTGATGTCCACCACCTGCGCCCCGCGCCGCTCGAACTCCTGCGCCCCGGCAGCGATGAGGCCCAGATCGTTGCCGTAGATCTGGGCGGCCAACAGGGAGATGCCGGTCTCGCCGTAGATCTGGGCGTCGCCAAAATCCAGCAGGCGCTCGGCCCGCCGCGACCCCTCGGCGATGGTGCGGCAGTTGATGAACTCCACCCCCACCATGCGCGCCCCCAGGCGGGCGCAGATCAGGCGGAACACCCAGTTGCCCACCCCGGCCATCGGGGCCAGGGTGAGGATGGGCATCTCCGGCCGCAAGGGGGTGAGGAGGTGGGGTCCTAACTGCATCGGCCCGGCGCTAGTGGCGATGCTGCAACTGGGCGGCAATCGCCTTTTCGGATTCGGCCTGAGGGATCATACCCTTGCGCTGGTACAGGATCGAGAGGCTGGTATGCACCAGGAAATCGTCCGGGTTACAGACAGCGGCCCGCTGGCAGGCGGCCAGCGCCGCATCGAGGTCGCCCAGTTTCTCGTAGGCGTGGGCCAGGGCCTGGTGCACATCGCCGTAGTTGGGATCGAGGGTCACCGCCTGGGTGAAGTCCTCGACCGCCCCGGCGAAATCCTGGCGCACGAACTTACCCATGCCACTTTTGTATAAAACCTTGGGATCGGTCTCTGTCATCTTGGCTTACTCCTTTTCTACAGGTAAAAACTCGTATAGGGCGCCGTCGGCGAAACGGGCCAGCAACCGCACCCGATGGCGGGCCCTCAACTCGGCCGGATCGCGCAGGTATTGCCGCCGCACCGCGTCCAGCCACACCAGCCGCCCGGCAGGGGGCCAGGCCGCTTCGCCGGCGCGCCGGGGCGACAGGGTGGCCGACAGCCCACCCAGAATATAGAGAGCGTCCGGCGCATTGCTATAGAGCGCCCCCGGTGCCGGATGCTGGCGCAGGTACTGGATGGTTTCGCTCTGCCGCCAGGGCGCGGTGTTGTAGCGGTCCGGGCCGGTACCCGCGCCGGCACCCTGATCCAGGTACCCGGCGCCGGCCACGGCGATGCCCGCCAGCGACAAGGCCAGCAGGACCACCAGCCCGGCCCGTGCCGCCCGCGGCCAGCCGCCCTGCTCGACCCTGCCGGCCAGGGCCAGCACCAGCACCGCCCCGCAAGGGTAGAAGGGAGACAGCAGCCTCAGATTGATGTCGTCGTAGGCCGTGGTGGTCGAGGTGAAGATCAGGAACAGGACGTACGCCCCGCCCCAGCCCGCCACCAAAGCCAGCCCGGCCCCTGTGGTCCGCCAGCGGCGGGCCAGCCACAGCGCCGCAGCCAACAGGGCAAGGGCCACCGCTCCCGCAAGTCCCAGGCGCAGCAGGCGGGGTATGCCCAACACCTCGGGCACCCACAGACCGGCCAGCCCGGCGCAGGTGAGGCCCAGGTTCTCGGCCAGGGTGTGGGCCGAGGCCTGGCGGGGGCCCAGCCAGGTGCCGGTCAACTGGTGGTTGCGGGCCAGCCAACCCACCAGGGGCAACCCGGCAATCGCCCCGAAGCAGACCAGGTGCGCCAGGCGTTGCGCCAGGGGACGCGCGGAGCGCCAGCACACCAGCACCCCGCCGGCCAGCAGGAAGGCCAGGCCGATGTACCGCGTCAGGCAGGCCAGCGCCACCGCGACCCCGGCCGCCACCAGCCAGCCGAGCCGCTCCTCATCGAGGTACCGTCCCAGGCTTAGCAACGCCGCCAGCCCGAGGGTGATAAAGAGCGGCTCGGACCAGGCCATCACCCCGACAGCAAAAAAGGGCCAGGAAAGCAGCGACAGGGCCGGCCCGAAGGAAGCCAGCGAGGGATAGAGCTGGCGGTGGCGGGCGCAGAGTTGGGCGGTGAGGAAAACCGCCACCCCGCAGAGCAGGGCATTGAGCAGGGGGGCCAGGTGCAGGGGGTCGGCGCCGGCGAGCCAGCCGGCCAGAGCCAGCAGCACCGGGTAGAGCGGCGGCTGGATCACGAAGGGCTGCCCCTCGTAACCACTCACCCCGTTGCCGGCCAGAAGTTGGCGGGCCACCCCGATATACCCCACCGCGTCGGGCGAGAGCCCCGCCCCGTACCGCAGGGTGGCCAGCAGCACCGCCCCGGCTCCGGCCAGGCTGAGTGCGGCGAGGAAGACGCGCGGCGGGTTGGCGATCAATTCAGCTATTGGGGTGCCGCTCGGTCAGCTGGTGCAGCAGTTCCTGGAAGACCGCGTCGGGGGTCGGGGAGCCGTCGACGGTGATGAGCTGGCCCCGGTCCCGGTAGTGGGCGACCACCGGGGCGATGCGTTCGTGGTAGGTGTTGAGGCGGGCCTGCATCACCTCGGCGGTGTCGTCGTCGCGCTGTTCGAGGCGGTGGAGGATCTCGGGGGGCGGGGGCGAGAATTTGAGGTGGTAGATACGGCCGGTCTCCGGATCGGCACGGCGGCCGGTGATGCGTTCGAGCACGGCGCTGTCGGGGACCTCGATGAGCAGCGCCGCGTCGATGGCCTGCCCCACCTCCCCGAGGGCCTGGTCGAGGGCCAGGGCCTGGTTCAGGGTGCGGGGGAAACCGTCGAGGATGAAACCCTGGGCCAGATGGTTGTGGGCGAGGCGCTCGCCGACCAGTTTCACCACCAGGCTGTCGGGGACCAGTTGGCCCCGCTTGAGGTAGGATTCCACCACCATGCCCAGCTCGCTGCGTTTGGCCTCCTCCGCCCGCAGCATCTCCCCGGTGGAGATATGGTCCAGGTTGAAGTGCCGCGTCAGTTTGTGCGCCTGGGTGCCCTTGCCTGAAGCCGGAGCCCCGATCATCACCAGCCGCATGTGTCCCTCTGTTGGATTGGGCCGTGGGAGTGGAATTGTAAAGGGGACAAATTTAAGCCATTGCCCGCATCTGGCAAGGTGAAATTCACGCCCGAGGCGTCCCCTGGCGGGCGTGCACCAGCACCATCAGCGCCGAGACGTCGGCCGGCGAAACCCCCGAGATCCGCCCGGCCTGGCCCAGGGTGCGCGGGCGGATCTGGGCCAGCTTCTGCCGGGCCTCAGTGGAGAGGTTCTTGCCGCAGGCCGCGTAATCGAAATCCTCGGGGATGCGCAATCCCTCCAGGCGCTGCAGTTTGTCGACCTGGGTCTGCTGCCGGTCGATGTACCCTTCGTACTTGATCTGCGCCTCCACCTGTTCGGCCGCGTCGGGCAGCAGCGGGACGGGCGAAGGAGCGATCTGGGCCACCTCTTCATATCCCAGCTCGGGGCGCCGCAGCAAGTCTGCCAGCGACGCCGATTCCCTGATCGGGGCGGAACCGCAACGGGCCCGCACCTGCCGGGCCCGCTCGTCGTCGGCCCGCACCCGCTGGACGGCGAGGCGCTGTAGTTCCTCGCGCACCTCTTCGCGTTTGCGCAGGTACCGCTGGTACACCGCATCCTTCACCAGCCCCAGGCTGCGGCCCAGGTCCATCAGCCGGTCGTCGGCATTGTCCTCGCGCAGGATCAGCCGATGCTCGGCCCGCGAGGTGAAGATGCGGTACGGTTCCTGGGTGCCCTTGGTGACCAGGTCGTCGACCAGCACCCCGATATAGGCCTGCGAGCGGTCCAGCACCAGCGGCTCCTCCCCGCGCCCCCGGAGCACGGCGTTGATGCCGGCCATCAGGCCCTGCGCCCCGGCCTCCTCGTACCCGGTGGTGCCGTTGATCTGCCCGGCGAAGAAGAGCCTCTGCACCCGCTTCGTTTCCAGGTTCGGGTAGAGCTGCGTGGGCGGGGCGTAATCGTACTCCACGGCGTAGGCGGGCCGCATCAACTGGGCCCGCTCCAGCCCCGGCAGGGTGCGCACGATGTGGTGCTGCAGCTCCTCGGGCAGGCTCATCGACAACCCGTTGATGTAATATTCTAGGGTGCGCCGGCCCTCGGGTTCGACGAAGATCTGGTGCCGCTCCTTGTCGCGGAACTTCACCACCTTGTCCTCGATGGAGGGGCAGTACCGCGGCCCGATGCCCTCGATGTGCCCGCCGTACATGGCCGAGCGGCTGAGGTTTTCCTCGATGAGCTGGTGGGTGCGGTTATTGGTATAGGTGATCCAACAGGGCATCTGGGTCTGGGTGATCGCCTCGGTCTGGTAGGAGAAGGGCCGGGGCGGCTCGTCGCCGGGCTGGATCTCCATGGCAGCAAAGTCGAGGGTGCGCCCGTTCAGGCGGGGCGGGGTGCCGGTCTTGAGCCGGCCGATCTCGAAACCGAGGGCGGCCAGCCCCTCGGCGGCCTGGACTGAAGCCCCTTCCCCGGCGCGGCCGGCGCTGTAGGAAAAATCCCCCACGTAGATCTTGCCCCGCAGGAAGGTGCCCGTAGTCAACACCACGGCCCGCCCCCGGAAGACCAGCCCGCCTTTGATGCCCACCCCCCGCACCTGTCCGTCCTCCACCAGCAACTCCTCCATCATACCCTGGCGGATATCGAGATTGGGTTGCTGCTCGCAGGCGTACTTCATCTCGAACTGGTAGGCCTTCTTGTCGGCCTGGGCGCGGGAGGCGCGCACCGCCGGCCCGCGGCGGGTGTTGAGGCGGCGGAACTGCAGGCCGGTCAGGTCGGTGTTGACCCCCATCTGCCCGCCCAGGGCGTCGATCTCCTTGACCAGGTGCCCTTTGCCGATGCCGCCGATGGCCGGGTTGCAGGACATCTGCCCGATGGTATCGAGGTTCATGGTCAGGAGCAGGGTCGGCGCCCCCATCCGCGCCGCGGCCAGGGCGGCTTCGGTGCCGGCGTGGCCCGCCCCCACCACGATCACCTCGTACTCCTGGTCGAAGAGGGTCATTTGCTGCGGCCGGTCAGCGCTTCGAACTGGGCCTCCAGTTCGGCGGCCACCTCCTCGAGCACCTCGGTCGCGTTGCCGGGCCGCTCCTGGTCGTCGCTCCACTGCCACTGGTCCAGGTACTCGTCGGTGCCCACCAGGTTCTCCTTCATGGCAATGCGGTCGATCTCCACCTGGAACCGTTCCGACAGCACCTGGGAGCGGGGCCGGTCGCCTTCGTAGGCCTTGACCTGGGCCGGGATATGCCGCCAGTACAACACCTGATACGTCGCCATTTCAGACCTCCAGTTCACCCTTGCGGTAAGCCCGCAGGAAGTTTTTGCAGTTGACATCCCTGCCCAGCAGCATCGCCTCGGTGAGCTGGAAGGCCGCGGAGGCGCGGTCGAGGGCCGCCACCCGCTCCAGCCGGCTGCTCACCGGATCGACGATGCCGCTGTCGGCGCCGGCCTCCATGGCCAGCAGCAGGAACACCTCGTTGATGATCTGCCTGCAGGGCAGGCCAAAAGACACATTGCTGAATCCCCCGGTGAGGTGGAGTCGGAGGCCGTATTCGGCGCGTAATTGCCGGATCGCCTCCAGGCAGTGCACCCCGAACTGTATATCGACCGAGATCGGGAAAACCAGGGGATCGAGGTACAGCTCCTCGGGGGCAAAACCGCGTTCCCGGGCCGCCGCCATCATACGCGCCGCATTGACCAGCCGCCCCTCGGTGCCCTCGGGCATACCCTTCTCCCCCGCCGCGCTGATCACCACCTCAGCGCCGAACTGGCGGGCCAGATCCAACGCCTCCAGGCGCTCCAGCGAGGCGGAGTTGAGCAGACAGCGCCGCTGCCCCATCACCTCGAGACCGGCGCGCAGGGTTTCCACCCGCGAGGAGTCGATGGCCAGGGGCAGCGGGCTCATCTCCTGCACCGCGCGCACCAGCCATTGCATCGCCACCCGCTGCTCCTCGAAACGCAGCGAGACCTCGTCGGTATTGAGGTCGAGGAAATCGGCCCCGGCCTCCTCCTGCCGGCGCACCAGGTAGCGCAGGTATTCCAGGCCCTCCGACCCGCCGGCCATCGCCGCCTGCAGGGCCACCTTGACGTGTTTGACCCGCCCTTCCTGGTAATCCTGGGTGCGTTTGAGCGCCTCGGGGATGGGCAGCAACCCCGGTTTGCCCGCAGCGTCGGTGAAACGCAGCGCCTCGCCGCCGCCCGGCAACCCCTCCACCCGTTTGCCCTTGAGCAGCACCACCCGGGTGGTGTGGATATTCTCTCCGATAACCGCAAACTCCCGCCCGGCGATCCTCATACCGCCGCATCCACCGCGGCCCGCAGGGCGCGGATATGGGCCGGGGTGGTGCCGCAGCAGCCGCCGATCAGGTACGCCCCCTCTGCCAGCAGGTCGCCAGCCCGCGCGGCCATCTCCTCGGGCGAGTGGGGATAGTGGGTGGTCTTGCGGTCCTTGTCGAGGCGGGGCAGGCCGGCATTGGGGTAGGCCATGAAACGTTTGCCCACCACCCCGCGCGCGGCCAGGGCCTGGCGCAGCTGCCGCACCCCGCTGATGGCGTAGGGCATGCCGGTGTGTTCGGGCCGTTCGGGCTCGGCGCCGCAGTTGAGGCCCAAGAGCTCGATGTGATCGAGCAGATTCACCCCGCCCGAGAACTCGCCGCCGGCGAGGATATCGAGCAGGTCCCCTGCCGTGTGCCCCCAGTCGGTGCGGTAGACCTCGGCCCCGGTCTTGCGGTCGCGGGTGTATTTGTAGGTGAGGTTCACCGCGATGGGCAGACCGGTCTGCCGCGCCGCCTCGGCCGCCATCGCCGCCTCCTTGGCCTAGAACATGGTCTCGATACCGAAGAAGTCCACCCCTTCCTCGGCCATCGCCGCCACCACCCGCTCGTGGGCCTCCTTCACCGCGGCGTTGGCGATGCCAAAATCCACCCCCCCGGCGTCGGCCTCGATGGCCCCCGGCGAGGGCCCGAGGGAACCGGCCACGTACACCGGCCGGCCGTTCTGCTCAACCGCCTGTCGGGCGTGGCGCACCGCCAGGCGCACCAACTGCTCCGCCCCAGCGGCGTCGCGCTCCGCCATGGCCAGGTGCAGCGGGGAGGCCACAAAGGTATTGGTCTCGATGACCTCGGCCCCGGCGGCGATGTAGTCGCCGTGGATGGCCACCACCGCTTCCGGGTGCAGATCGTTGGCCAGGGCACTGTTGGTCAGCTGGATGCCCCGCAGGAAGAGCTGGGAGCCAAAGCCCCCGTCGAAGATCATCGGCCTAGATTCCTGCAGGCGCTCGCGAAAGGGTTTCATCTCGTGTCCTCAGAAGGTGTCTGGCATGGGCTTGAACTGACAGCCCTCCACGAATAACTCGAAGAAGTCCGGGGTGGTCTCCAATTCCACGTGTTCGATGGTCGGCACCAGCGCCTCGACGGCCTGCCGGCGACGGCGGGAGAGCAGCACCTGCCGGGCCCCCTGGGCCGCGGCGTTGCCGATCTTGAATATGTGCTGGGCGGGCACCGGGGCCAAGAACCCGATCTCCACTGCGTTGGCCACGTCGATATAGTTGGCGAACCCCCCGGCCAGGAAGAGCCGCTGCACCCGGGCCGGGGCGGCGCCAAAATGGCGCAGGGCGATGTACTGCCCGCAATAGTTGGCCGCCTTGGCCTGGGCCAGGTGGCTGGCGTCCTCCCGCGAGAAGGTGATGCCCTGTGCCGGTGCCACCTCCAGGGTGTAGGCCTTGTCGGCGAAAACGCCTTTGGGGGTCATCCGCCCGTGCCGCCGCAACTCCGCCAACAGATCGATGAGCCCGGAGCCGCAGAGGCCCTCGGGCGGCCCGCCGCCAATAGTGCTGCAGGCGAAGCCCCCATCCACCCAGCGCACCCGCTCGATGGCCCCGGCGAAACCGGGCATGCCGTACTGGATCAGGCCCCCCTCGAAGGCCGGTCCCGCCGGACACGAAGCAGCCACCCAGCGCTGACCGTCCCCCACCACCACCTCGGTGTTGGTGCCGATGTCCACCAGCATCACCAGTTCGCGGCAGTTCCAGGCGTCGATGGCCACCAGGGCCGCGGCCGTGTCCCCGCCCACATGGCTGGCGATCAGGGGCAATCCGTACACCCGGGCCCGCGGGTGCAGGCGCAGGTGTAATTCCCGGGCCTCGACCAGCAAGGAGGTGCTCTGCCGCCGGCCGGCCCGCCACTCGTGCTCCACCAGGGACTTATAGGGCTTCTGGCCGATGCTCTGCACCTCCAGGCCAAAAAAGAGCTCGCGCATGGTGGCATTGCCGGCCACCACCAGGGCGTAGATCTGCCGCCGGCTGCAGTCCTGCTGGCGGCACAACTGCCGGGCCAGGCGGTTGACCGCCCGGATCACCGCCTGGTGCAACTCCCCGCGGTGGGCGCCCCCGTCGTAGGAGATGCGGTTCATCACGTCGCTGCCGCCGAAGCGCTGCGGATTCTCGCACGACGCCACCGCCAGCACCCGCCCCTGCTCCAGATCCACCAGCTCCAGCACCAGGGTGGTGGTGCCCAGGTCCAGGGCCAGGCCCAGCAGTCGGCCCCGGTAGTGGTCGAGCTGCTCCCCGTCGAACAGGACCCGGTCCCCCTCTCGTTGCACCAGCGGGTCCAGGTCGGGTACGCCGCCGGCCTCGGGCATCAGGATCTGGGGCTGGCGGGTGAGTGGGGCGAAACGCAGGGCCGCCGCTGCCTCGCGGACCTCGGCCTGGCAGGCCAGCCGGAAGGGGTCGCGCAGGAAGGATTCAGCCGGGGTGCGGGGACCCAGGTGCTCACCGCCCTGCTTCACCTCGACGATACACTCGTGGCAGCGGCCGCTGCGGCCGCACGAGGTGGGCACCCGCAGGTCGAGCTGGTCGGCGCGGTCAAAGAGGGTCTGGGGCGAAGGAGAGGCGGAGGAACCGCGGGGTGAAGCCGGGGGCATGGACCCCCTTAGTGGCGGAGTTGGTCGCGCAGGGCCGCAGCCTTTTCGGGACCCAGGGTCTGCCAGGCGCTGCGGTATTCTAGCTGGCCGTCGGGTGCGGCACAGGCCTGCAGGCCGCCGGCCTGGGCCGCTGGCCGCTGGTTGCGGCAGCCGAATTGGGCGGTGCACTGGTCGCGGCGGTCCTTGTAGGGGCAGCGGTGCTGGGCCTGTTCATCGGCGTGCTTCACCATGCCGGCAAAGATCTCGCTGATCCGGTCCAATCGCTGCTTGAAGGCCTCCGGATCGATGCGCTGGCTCACTGCTTCACCCCCAACAGTTGCTTGGCCAGGGTGACGCAGGCCAGGGCGTCCTTGCCGTACCCATCCGCCCCCATATCGTCGGCGAAGTCCTGGGTCACCGGCGCCCCGCCCACCATGATCTTCACCTGGTCGCGCAGGTCGGCGTCGATGAAGGCCTCGATGGTCTTGCCCATATTGGGCATGGTGGTGGTCAGCAGCGCCGACATGCCCACCACGTGGGCCTGGTGTTCCTCCACCGCGTCGATGAACTGGTCTGGCGAGGTGTCCACACCCAGGTCGATGACCTCGAAACCGGCCCCGCGCAGCATCATGATACACAGGTTCTTGCCGATATCGTGCAGGTCGCCTTTGACCGTGCCCATCACCACCCGGCCCAGCGGCTCGATGCCCGAGGCGGAGAGGATGGGCTCGATATGGGCCATGCCCGCCTTCATCGCCCGGGCGCAGGCCAGCACCTCGGGAACAAAAATAATATTCTCGCGGAACTTGATGCCCACCACCGCCATGCCCCCGATCAGGCCGTCGTCCATCACCTCCAGGGCCTCGATGCCCGCGTCGAGGGCCGCCCGGGTCAGTTGGTTGACGGTGGCGTGCTCCCCTTCGATGAGGGCGGCGGCGATATCCTGCATGGCCGGCCTGGACTTGGCGAAGTTGTCGATCAGCCGCTGCCGTTCCTCCGGCCTTTCGATATTCTCCTCGATCTCCTGGCGCAGGAACTCATTGTGGATCTCGCTTAGCTCTGCCATGTTCCCTTCGTTTTCAGTTGGCCGCAGCGCGCTGGCGGTGCCAGTCGCGCACCGCCAGGGGGATTTCCTTGAGGTTCTCGATGGCAGTCTGCAGCGGGATGGCGCACTCGGGGCCTACCAACTCCACCCCGGCGTCCAGGTTGCGGTATACCTCCTGGCGCACCTCCTCCGGGCCTTTGGAGAAGAGGGTCTCCGGGTTGTTGAGGTTGCCCACCAGGGAGATGCGTTTGCGCACGATGCCCATCGACTCGGCCGGGGCGTTCTTGGAGTCGAAGTGGAAGGCGGCCATGCCGGTCTGGGCGATGTACTCCATACGGTCCACGGTGCGCCCGCAGATGTGCAGGATGATAGGCGCCGGCAGGCGCTGGGCGAACTCGATGTGCAGATCGCGCCGGTACCGGGCGTAGTATTCGCCGCTGACCAGGTCGCCGGTGGCGTGGTCGGGCAGGGTCAGCGCGTCGGCCCCGGCCTCGATCTGGGCCAGGCCGAACTGGATGGTCGCCTCCTTGATCCGGTCGAGACACAATTTGGTCTTCCCCGGATCGTCGAGGGACATCAGCAGGAAGGGCTCCACCCCGAAACCGTGGTACCCCAGGGACCAGGGCCCCATGGTCTTCCCGACGATGGCGACCTCATCCCCGTATTCGCGGCGCAAGATCTTGATCGCCTCGATGACGCAGCGGGTATCGGGATGGCTGAGGAAGTCGGGCGGGATGACGATGTCCTCGGGGCGTTCCCAGATCGGCTCGCGCATGCGCACCGTAGGCCAATTATCCTTCTGTTCCCACTGCATCCGGCAGCCCAGGGCCGAGGACTCCTGGATGATGCTGAACACCGGCATGATGGTGTCGAAGCCCAGTTCGGTGTACCCGGTGGCGGCGAGGCGGGCCATCAGTTCGGGCCGGCGGTTGGCGTCGGGAAAGGGGGCGTCCACCAGGTCCATCAGCTCGACGGTGGCCACCGAAGTGGGGTTGCAGACCGGGGTGCGGTCCACCGGCTGCCGTTGCAGGGCAGCCAGCACGCGCTGACGGCTGTTCATCGAAAGGGGTTGGCTCATCGCCGCCTCAGGTTTGTTGGGCGCTGGGGGCCACCAGCAGGCCGCGCGCCGCCAGCAACTCCTGCTCGCGCAGGGTGGCCCGCACATTGACTGCCCGCACCACCAGCATACCCACCAGGGCGTCGTGGGCCTGGCCGCAGCCAAAGGCCACGCGGTCGGGTGCCGGGCTCTCCAATTGCCCCAGCTTGACCAGGCCAGCAGCCACTGCCGCTGCCCGGCTTTCGTCCCCGCCTTCCAGCGCCACCCTATAGGCGCCCCCGCCCAGGCTGGTGATCTGGATCTGGCACCCGGACTTCTTGTCGAAGAAGCTCAGGGGCCGGACTGCCAGTTCGTGCACAGGATCGAGCTTGCAGGCCTCGAGGAAGGCGCGCCGGCAGGCCAGTTCGTGGGCGGCGCCGCAGGGGAAACGCAGGAGTTGTACCCCGACCGCCTCCATGCCGCCCAGCACCGCCATGGCCCCGGCGACAAACGCGAGCCGGGCGGCGACGCCGGGCCGGCCGCTGTAGCTGTGCACCAGGTAGCGAGGTCCGGTGGAGGTGACCTGCTGGTAGAGGGCAATGGTGATATCGTGGAAATGCGGGTCCATCGGAACCAGTTCCACCCGCCGGCCCAGGTCTGCGGTTTTGCCCATGCTCAGCCGTCGATCAGGGTGCGGTTCACGAACTCGGTGATCTCCTCGATCTTGTCCAGCTCGGTGAAGAGCAGGTTCTGGGCGATACGCCGGGCCAGGCCGCGCATGTGTTCGTCGAGGCCGGTGGCCGGCAGCCGACCGTCGATGGCGCTCAGCAGCAGGCAGGCCAGGTCGCGCACCGCGCTCTTCTCGACCTCTTTTTTCGTGGCGTATTCGGCGGTGCGGAAATAGGAGTTCCAGTAGATATTGATGCCCTCGAGGTAGGCGGCCTTCTGGGGGCTGTTGATCATCGCCTTGATACACATGTCGGCGGCGTAGAAGGCCACATCGAAGGCCGGGTTGCCGTAGTGCGCGGCGACAAAGTCCACCATGTACACCTGGCCGCTGCTGATCCAGATGTTGCGGGGGCGCAGATCGCCCAGCACCAGGGCGTGGCGGCTCTTGAGCAACTGCCGGACCTGCGCCTCGATGGGCTTTTTCAGATCCGGAAAGACCTGGGCGATGCGGCCGTAGAAAGGCTCGATGCGCAACTGCTCGAAGGCCTTGGTATCCTTGAACATGGCCTTTACTTCCCGGTCCTCGGCAGTCTGGTTGTGGACCGTGCCCAACAACTCGCCGCAGAGCGAGGCGATCTGCAGGTCGATCTTGCCCCCCATCAGCTCATCCTCCCACACCACGGCCTCGCGCGGCTGAGCGGTGGTCACCAGGATGAAATCGGTGCGGTCCTCAAGCACCACCTCGGGGATGAGCACTGGAAAGAGCTGCGCCAGGATCTCGAGGCAGCTTTTTTCAGTAAAGATGCGCTTGCGGTCGAGCCACCAGCGCTCCTTGACCTGCGCCCGGGCCAGTGCCTGTTTGACGATCCACTCCTGCCGCGGCACGGCGACGTGAAAAACAAGGTGCTGCAGCCCGTCCCCCAGAGAGGTGACGACCGGGGCCGGATCACTGGCCACCAGCAACTTCTTTCGCCGCAGATAGGTGGCGATGTTCTTTTTGTCGAGATTCATCGGACCGCCTGTAGCTGTGAGGTAGGAGAAGAAACAAGGCCGTCGGCGGCTGCCCCGGCGCCCTTCAGGGCACCGGCCTGCAGTTCGGCATGGTAGGAACTGCGCACCAGCGGACCCGCCTCCACGTGGGCCACCCCTTGTTCCAGGGCGAAGGCGCGCCAACGAGCGAACTCGTCCGGGTGGACGAACCGGTCCACCGGGACATGGGCCTGGGAAGGACTCAGGTATTGCCCGAGGGTGAGAATCCGGCAACCCACGGCCCCCAGATCGGCAATGGACTGCGCAATTTCCTCTTCGCGTTCACCGGCCCCCAACATCATTCCCGACTTGGTCGGAGCTTCGCCCATCCGGCCGGCCCGTTCCAGGAGCTCTAGGGAACGCCCGTACCTGGCCTGGGGCCGCATGGTGGGGTAGAGCCGGGGCACGGTTTCGAGATTGTGATTGAGGATGTGCGGCCCCGCCGCCATCACCACTGCCAGGGCCTGCCAGTCCCCCTTGAAATCGGGGATCAGCACCTCCACCGTGGTGTGGGGGCAGCGTTGACGCACCGCTTCGATGGTGCGGGCAAAGATCCGGGCCCCGCCGTCGGGCAACTCGTCGCGATTGACCGAGGTGATCACCGCGTGGCGCAGGTCGAGCTGGGCAATCGCCTCGGCCACCCGCTCTGGTTCCCCCTCGTCCACGAACTGCGGTTTGCCGGTCTTCACGGCGCAGAAACCGCAACTGCGGGTGCAGATGTCGCCCAGGATCATGAAGGTGGCGGTGCGGCTGTTCCAGCACTCGCCGATATTGGGGCACTGGGCGCTCTCGCAGACCGTATGGAGCTGCAGTCCGGATACCAGGCGCTTGAGGTCCAGGTAGTTGGCGGTGCCGGGGGCCTTGACCTTGAGCCAATCCGGCAGGCGGCGGGCCGTCTGTGCCATCGAAGCCTATTCCCCCGGGATCGCGTCGGAATCCGGCGCGGCCGTGGCCAGTTTGGGATCGGGCGGCAGGCTGATCTCCGGCTTGCGCAGGAACTCCTCGTAAGACCCGGTGTCCACGAGGATCTGGCGGGCTCGCAGGACCTGGGGGTCCACCGACACCCGGTACGCCTCGGCCGCCTTCTGGCTCACGCCTTTTTCGAGGATGTCGTAGCTCAGTTTCCAGGTGAGCAGATCCTGATCGTTTTTCCAGTGATCTTCCTCGATCTCCCCGATCTCCTCGCGCAGGGACTCGAGCGAGTTGGTCAGCTTGTCGGCCTGTTTCTCCTCGTCCGCCTTTTTCTGGAGGTCCTTCATCCACGACTCGTACTGGCTGACGTATTCAAACCCCCGCTTGTCGACGAATTGGCGGAATTCGGTCACGGTTGAGGCGTTGGCGCGGAAATCCGCGGCCAGGCCAGGGTGGCTCACCGGGTATTGCCGCGCAAAATGGAAAAATAGATTGTTAGCGGTGACCCCGCCGGCAAGTTGCCGGTTGAGCGGGGCGGTCCAGAAACGGCGGTCCTGGGGTTCCATAAAGACGTCGGGCACCACCCCGCCTCCCCCGTGTACGATGCGGCCCCGCACCAGGGTCTTGAACTGCTTGTTGGGCGAGCCGACCAGGGTCGAGTCCTTGCGCATACGTTTGTCGATGGATCGGCCGCTGGGGGTGAAGTAGGCGGCGATGGTCAGCTTCAGTTCGGCCTTGTCGCCGATGGGCATGGTCTGCTGCACCGACCCCTTACCCACCGTGGGGGTGCCCAGAATCAGGCCGCGGTCCCAGTCCTGGATGGCGCCCGAAACGATCTCCGAGGCGCTGGCGGATTCCCCGTCGACCAGCACCACCAGCGGCTCGTCGGCCACGATCGGTTTGGCGGCCGTGAAGTAGCGGGTGGTATCGGCGATGGCTCTGCCGGCGGTATAGACCACCAACTTCTGGGGCGGCAGGAAGAGTTCGGCCACGGAGACCGCCTCCTGGAGATAGCCGCCGCCGTTGCCGCGAAGATCGAAGATCAGGCGTTTCATACCCCGCTGCTTCAGGTCGATCAGCGCCTCCCGCACCTCCTGGCTGCATTTCTGCTGGAATCCATCGAGTTTGACGTAGCCAGTGGAATCGGAGAAGAGGGTGAAGTACGGCACACTCCGCACCTGCACCACCTCGCGGATGATGGTCACCTTGAAGGGGTCTGCGATACCGGCCCGCTGCAGCGTGAGGGTGACCGGGGTGCCCGGCTCCCCGCGCATCCGGTCGGCGGCATCGCCGGCGCTCAGCTTTTTGGTGGTGCTGTCATCGATGGCCAGGATCAGGTCGCCCGATTTGACGCCGGCCCGGGCTGCCGGGGTATCCTGGTGCAGCAAGATCCAGACCGCGATGGCGCTGTCGGGGTGGATCACCTGGATGCGGAATCCCAACCCGCCATAGCTGCCGCGGGTATGGATGATGAAATTGTCCAGGTTTTGGTTTTCCATGAAGTTAGTGTAGGGATCGAGGATAGAGAGCATCCCGGCGATCCCGAAGCGCACCAGGGTATCCGGCGTGGTCGAATACAGCGAGGAATCATTGACGGCGAGGGCGATCTGGCGGAAGGTATCGAAACTATCCTTCCAGCCGGCGTTCTGTTGCTGGCTGAAGGTATAGTCGCTGGCCGGATCGAGGGTATAAAAGAGCCCCTTCACCCCGGCGTGCATCAGGGTATCGGGGGAAACCTCTTCAATATAATAATCGCGGATATTGCGGACGATCATCAGCAGGGTGTTCAGTTCCTGCCCCACCGGGGCCGGGGGGGTCAGGGCCTGCGAGGTGCGAGCGGAGCCGACGAGCAGGAGCAGAACCCACAGCCAACCAATCCACCAGCGACGCATCGTGCCATTCCTTGTAAAAGTAGAGGAAGAACCTCGGCCCCTAAGTAAATAATTTTCCGCGGCCCCCGTCAATAGGCCAGTGCACCTAAATCCACTATTTTCCCTTAGCCTACCCCCATCATCTCGCCCCTGGCCACCGGGGATACCTCTATATATAGCCCATCCTCCTTGTCTATACCCCTACCGCTAGATGCCCCCCGGGGGATTTAGTGGTTGACAACCGGCCCCTGATTGGCTAGATTGTTACCTCGTTCCCGGGGGGCCTTGGGTCCCCCAGCCTTTCAATCACACCGCCCGCAACCCCTCCCCAGAGCAGACCTCTTCGTCGGGGAGTTGGACCGGGCTGCTGCCCAACTCCTCCAGCTGCGCGCTGAGGAAACCCGAGGCAGCATCAAAATCGACCTGCGAGGATGGGGAGCGCCCGATGCTACCGGCGCTTCGTCAAACCCTAACCCAACTCCTCGCCGATAGCTCTGTCCCGGAGGTTTTGCCGCTCCGGGAATTCGTGGGCTGGCCCGGCCAGAGCAAATCCGGGAGCCTGCTGCATGAATCAGAGAAACACCCTGGCACTGCCCTCCCTCGGCAGGCGGCGGTCTTTTTGTTTCTGACCGGTGCCCTGAAAAGGAGAACGAATCCCCAATGCATGGAAAACGATTTACCTTCATCCTGATCCCCCCCAATGATGGCCAGGTCCAGGAATACCGTGTCACCCCTCGCGTCCTGGCGGTAGCCGGCGCAATCGCTTTTGTGTTCGTCTGCGCCTTTGGCTATTACCTGGCCGGCTTTTATTCGCGGGCCGACCACCAGGAGGATCTCGCTCAGCTCCGCGCCGAAAACGGCGAGTTGCTGCGCGGCATCGAGCACACCCGCGAGGCGGTTTCGCAGCTCGAGAAGACGATGGTGGTTTTGCGGGAAGACGACGAGAAACTGCGCAATTACCACCAGATGGAGCCCCTCTCCGCCGACGAACGCCTGGCCGGGACCGGCGGCCCCGATGAGCCCTCACAACGGGTCTCGTCCCTGCCGGGCCGCAGACGCGCCGCCCTCGAGGATCTCAACGGCAATATCCTGCGCCTGCAGCGGGAGGCCAAGATTCAGGAGGAGAGTTTCTCCTTGCTGGAGAACAAGTTCCGCGAGAGCGAGGAGGGCTGGAAACACTTCCCCACCATCGCCCCGGTCTCCAGCGACCACAGCTGGGTCTCCTCCCGTTTCGGCTATCGCAGTGATCCCTTCACCGGCCGCTCGGCTTTCCACAGCGGTCTGGATTTTGCCGGCCGCCGCGGCACCCCCGTATACGCAACCGCCGACGGCACCGTCAACGACGCCTACCGCGACACCGGCCTCGGCAATGTGGTGGTGATCGACCACGATATCGTGGTCACGGACGAGAACGGGAAGACCTATAAGAAGGAAGGCATCTACCAGACCGAATACGGCCACCTCGAAAAGATGCTGGTCAGCCCCGGCCAACGGGTCACCCGCGGTCAGCAGATCGGCAATATGGGCAATACCGGGCGCTCCACCGGACCCCATCTGCACTACGCGGTGCTCTACAAGGACCGCCGGATGGGCCGCAAGGGGTATGTCGATCCGGAGAACTTCATCCTCGACCTGCCCGGTTCCCTCGAGAAGGTGGCCGGGATCGGCGGAGCCGACGAAAGCGCCGAGTAACCCTTTGCACCGCGTGTTACCGCTGCCGGCCTGCCTTCGCGCAGGCCGGCTTTTTCATCTGTCGACCCCTATGCCCGCCATCCTGCTCGCCCTCCTCCTGCTGTCCGGCTGCGCCCACTACTCCACCACCGCCGGCATCGCCGGGGGGGTGCGCAGCGTGTCGATTCCGGTCGCCGAAAACGATACCCCTGAAGCCGGCATCGCCGAGGAAATGACCGAGCGCCTGAGCCGCGCCTTCACCGCCGACGGCCGCCTGAAGGTGGTGGACGAGGCCAGCGCCGATGCCACCTTTACCCTGCGCCTAACCGCGGTGGAGGACCGACCCTTCACCTATACCGCCGCCGAGCAGACCCAACAGTATCGCTTCAAACTCACCCTCGATGCCCAGATGACCAAAAACGCCGACGGCAGCGCGGTGCTGGAAGCCAAGGGCATGACCGGCTGGGGGACCTATGATGCGGGGTTGAGTGATACCGAGGGGCGGGAAGCCGCCGTGGGAGCGGCCCTGGACATGGTGGTGGTGGAGCTGGTCGACCGCGCCACGGCCGGCTGGTAGGCGTCGCTAGATGCCGCCGCGCAGGCGCTCGGCCCGGGCCACCCTCTCGATGGCGATCATAAAGGCGGCGGTTCGCAGGGCAACGCCGCGTTCGCGGACCAGCGCCATCACCTCAGCGTAGGTGCGGGCCATGATCCGGGTGAGCTGCTCGTTGACCTGGGCCTCTTCCCAGGTGAAAACCTGGATGTTCTGCGCCCACTCGAAATAGGACACCGTCACCCCCCCGGCATTGGCCAGGATATCGGGGACGATGGGGATGCTGCGCTCGTTGAGGACCGCGTCGGCGATGGTGGTGATCGGGGAGTTGGCCGCCTCGACGATCATGCGCGCCTGCAGCCGGGGCGCATTCTCGCGGGTGATCACCCCGCCCAGGGCCGCGGGGATGAGGATATCGCACTCCTGCTCGAGTAATTCCTCGTTGCTCAGCTCGCGGGCCCCGGCGCTGCGCAAGCCCCCCCCGGCTTTGGCCGCGGCGAAGATGGCCGGCACCTCGAAACCATCCCCGTTCCACAGCGCCCCCCGCACATCGCTCAGGCCCACCACCCGCGCCCCCTGCTGGTGGAGGAAGAGCGCCGCGTACGATCCCACGTTGCCAAAACCCTGCACCACCACGCGGGCGCCCTTGAGGGGGATGCCCTGATCGGCGGCAGCCAGTTCGGTGATCTGGGCCACCCCCCTACCGGTCGCCTCCAAGCGTCCCGGCGATCCGCCCAATTCGAGCGGCTTGCCGGTGACGATGCCGGGGGTATGGCCGTACCGGGCCCCGTACTGGTCCATGATCCAGGCCATGACCTGCGGGGTGGTGTTGACGTCGGGAGCGGGAATGTCGCGGTGGAGGCCGAAGGCGAAGCCCATACGCGAGGTGAATTTGCGCGTCAGTAGCTCCAACTCGTGCAGGCTCATGGCGCCCGGATCGCAGGTGATGCCGCCTTTGGCGCCGCCGAAGGGGATGCCCACCAGCGCGGTCTTCCAGGTCATCAACGAGGCCAGGGAACGCACCTCGTCGAAATCGACCTCCGGGTGGTAGCGCAGCCCCCCCTTCATCGGCCCGCGGGCGCCGTTGTGCTGCACCCGGTACCCTAGAAAAACCTCGAGGTGGCCGTCGTCCATACGCACCGGCACCTCCACCTGGATCTCGCGGAAGGGCGTCTTGAGCAGCAGGCGCATCTCCGGATCGAGCCCCAAGGCGTCGGCGGCCCGGTCGAAGAGCCGGTTGGTATTTTCGTAGTTGTTGATCTTCTCGGCCACCGATGGCGTCACTGGGGCAGCCCGAGGCGGTACAGGGCGCTGGTGATCTTCCAGGAGCCGCTGCGCCGGCTGAGGGTCCACAACACCCACCGCTCCAACTCATGTCCCGCCGGGCCACTCTCGTAGGTGGCCGCCACCTTTTCACGGGTCAGGGCCAGGGCCTCGCGGCCCCCGGGGCTGAGGTAGGTATGCACCACCTGCCGGTCCAGCTGGTACCGGGTGCGCGCCAGCCGTTTTTCGAGCCATTTTTCCAGCTCCTCGGGGGTGCCCAGCAGCAGTACCCAGGTCTGCGGCCGCAATGCCCCGCCGGCATCCATGATAGCGAAGTTCTCGTCGTACAACCCGGTCAGGGTGCCGGCACTGGCCTGCTCCCATCCCTCCTCCTCGTCTCCCAGGATCTCGGTGATCTCGCCGGCCTGCGGGCTGGCGCCGGGCGGGGGTAACTCGCCGCCGATCTCCTGGACCAGGCCGGTGACCAGCCACTTGTCCTCGAACTTGGTGAAATACCACAGACTCTCCGACCGGTAGAGGCGGGTTGCGCCACCGGCGCGTTCCACCACCTGACCCGAGTCGAGGGTGGTGACGATGGCCTTCCGCCCCCGCACGTGGATATAGGGCACCTGGCGTTCGATTTCGTAGCGATTGGCGCCCAGGTCCCGACCCACCGCTTCCTTGAGGCCTTCGCGGTCCTCGTACAGCACCTGCCAGGCGCGGGGATCGGCGCTGCGCTGCGCGCCATAGACCACCACCTCGGGGGCAAAGGCCGACATGGCCAGCTCCACCTCGCCGCGGCGGCGGCCGAACTTGTCGTTGTCGAGGGCCTGGCGGATCAGCAGGGTCTCGGGGGTTTCGTCAGCCAGGGCCGGAACCAGGGGCAGGGCCAGGGCGGCAAGGCAACAAAAAACCAGTCTGGTCATCATTTGGCGGTCTCGGCGGGAGTCCATTGTTCAGCCCTGGCCCAACTGCTGGAGGGCCCACTCGGCGTAGTAGGCCACGGTCTGGTTCTCGTCGTGGAGCAGCGATTCGATCTGGGAGCGCGCCTCGGAGGAACGAATCCGCCCCAGGGCGATCAGGGTGTTCCACCGCACCTCGGCGTTGGCGTCGTGTATGGCCCCGATAAGAGCCGGCGCGGCAGCGTGCACCTCGGCCAGGCCCAGGACCTGAGCGGCTCCGGACCGCGCCAGCGCCTCCTGGCTGCCCAGGGCGGCGATCAACTGGCTCTGCACCGCCCCCGAGGACCGCTGCACCTCGGTGAGGAATTTGACGGCGTTGACGCGCAGGATCGGATCCTGGTTCTGCAGGGCGGCAAAGAGGAAGTCTATACCGGCAGCCTGGTCCATCTCGGCCAGGGAGGCAGCGGCGTTGAAGCGCACCAGGTTGCTGGGGTCATTGAGCAGTTTGGACAGGGCCTGGTACACCTCGGCATCCCCCACCTTGCTCAGGGTGCGGGCCGAATGCATACGCAGGGCCGGGTCGTCAGCCTGGAGTTGTTTGACCACCTGCGCCTTGACCTTCTCGAGGGCAGCGGCGATCTGCGCCTGGCGGGACGAGGAACGACGCCCCAACTCGACCAGCAGGGGCAGGCCGTAATAATTGGTGCCCTCCATCTGCCCGATGGCCTGGGCCGCCAACTGCTCGTCGGTCCCGGAAAGTGCGGTCTCAACCTCGGCCACGGCGCTGGTGTCGCTCATCTTGATCAGGGCCACGGCGCTGTTCAGGCGGATCTGCGGGTCGGCGTCCTTTACCTGGACCTTGAGCGCATCGATGGATGCCTGGTCCGCGCCCAGCTCACCCGCCGCCCAGATACACGCCAGCCTTTCGGCCTTGGTATATCCCACCACCGCCCGGGCGACGAGGGTTACCTGGGCCGCCTTGTGCTGAATCCGACCCAGGGCCAGGGCACAGCCGGTGCGCATGTTTTCGATCTCGTCGCGGAACTCGCAGTAGTTCTCGCCTTTGTAGAACTCGGGATCGATATGAGCCACCAGTTGCCGGGCCGCCGGCCGGCCCAGGCCCACCAGCCCGTCGACGGCGGTCTGCCACGCCGGCGAGTCGATGGGAGTGGCCGCCAGGGTGGCGATCAGGTCGTCCACCTGCTGTTCGGTGGTGCTGCAGGCGCCCAGGAAAAGGAGCGCCAGTGCGGGAACCACGCGGAGCATCTTGTGCATAAATACCGCCATTCTTAGGAGGATCAGGCCCGTAATTTAACTGCTGCCCGGGGATAAATCAACGCGGCCAGTCACGAGCAGCTGAGTAGAGGTCCACTCTACCATGCGATTGGCCAATTCCCGTTCGAAGGCCCGCCGCACCAGGTGCAACTCCTCCTCTTCGAGCAGGCGACCCAGATAGTGGGCATAGGTATGGTGGGTTTCACCGCCGGGATTGAACCACTGGGCCAACTGCTGGGGGCTGAGGCGGCGGCTAGTCGTGGTGATTTCCTCCCGCGCCTCGACCTGGATGAACCCGGCAGTGCGGAACAGGGCCTCGAGTTCTTCCTTTCCCCAGTTGACCAGCGGATTGGCGGGATCGGCATAGATGGCCTCCTCGGCCTGGATCACCCGTTGGCGCAGCTCTGCCGGCAGCCCGGCCAACCCGGCCAGGGCGTGCAGGCGCTGGGCTCGGCGCGGCAGGTTTTCGGCCAGGGCGAAGCAGCCCCCCGGCCGCAGCACCGCCCGCAGCTGGGAAATGGCCTGGGCCTTCTCGGGCATCCCAGCCAGCGCGTGGTGTCCGACCAGCGCGTCGAAACGCTGCCCGGCGCTGCGTTCCTCGACCAATTCGCGCAGTTGCACCAGAGGCCCGTGTAAAACCACCGGCCGGTCCAGTTCCGGCAGGTGGGCCGACCGTTCCTGCAGCATCACGGCGCTGGCCTTGTCCGGACAGAGGGCCCAGACCCCGCCTTCGGGCGCGAGACGCAGCGCCTCCCAGGTGAACAGCCCCGAGCGGGCGTTGAGTTCCAGGACCAGGTGATGGCGCTGCAGCGCCAGGGCGGCGAAGAGCTGTTGCCGCAGGCGCGCCAGGTGGGCACTGGCCTCCCCCGCCACCCGCTGCAACCACTGCTCCCGCTCCTTGTCGGGCGGGGAAAAGGTGAGCACCTCGGGCGGGGCGCCGCGCCCCTCCATCATCGCCGCCAGTTGCACCTCGCGCCGGCGCTGCACCTGCCCGCCCAACTGCGCCTCATACCCCTGGTCCGAGGGCTGGTAAAACAGCCGTCCCTGCAGGCTGGCGGGCAGGTACTGCTGGGCCACCCAGTGGTCGCGGTACGCATGCGGATAAAGGTAGTTGGCCCCGTGCCCGAAGCCCTCGCTGTCGCGGCTGGCGTCCCGGAGGTGGCTGGGCACCTCGTCCTCCTGCTCCTTTTCGACGGCGGCCAGGGCGTCGAAGAAGGCGAAGACCGAATTGCTTTTGGGCGCCGTGGCCAGGTACAGGGCGGCCTGGGCCAGGGGGAAACGCCCCTCGGGCAGGCCGACCCGGTCGAAGGATTCGGCGGCGGCCACCACCACGGCCAGGGCCTGCGGATCGGCCAGGCCCACATCCTCGCTGGCGAAGATCAGCATGCGGCGAAAGATGAAATGCGGGTCCTCGCCGGCGTACAACATACGCGCCATCCAGTACATGGGCGCGTCCGGGTCGGAACCGCGCAGGGACTTGATGAAGGCGCTGATGGTGTCGAAGTGGTAATCGCCCTCCTTGTCGTAGAGCAAGGCGCGGCGCTGGATGGATTCCTCGGCCACCTCCAGGCCGATGAGGATGCGGCCCTGGGCGTCGGGCTGGGTGGTTTCGACGGCCAATTCCAGGGCGTTGAGCAGGGTGCGGGCATCCCCGTTGGCCACGTTGATCAGATGGTCGAGGGCCGCTTCTGCGAGGTGCACCTCGCGGTGGGCGTACCCGCGCGGATCGGCCAGGGCCTGCTGGGCGATCCGCCGCAGCCCCTGTTCGTCGAGGGCCTTGAGCTGGAAGACCCGGCTGCGCGAGAGCAGGGGCCGGTTGACCGAGAAGTAGGGATTCTCGGTGGTGGCGCCGATGAGCATCACCACCCCGTTCTCGACCCAGGGCAGGAGCGCGTCCTGCTGGGCCTTGTTGAAGCGGTGCACCTCGTCGACAAAGAGGATGGTGCGCTGCTGGTGTAATTTGCGGCGTTCCTGGGCCTCGTCGATGGCCCGGCGGATATCGGCCACCCCGGCCAGCACGGCATTGAGGCTGATGAAATGGGAAGCGGTGGTATTGGCGATCACCACGGCGAGGGTGGTCTTGCCAGTGCCGGGTGGCCCGTAGAAGATCAGCGAGGAGAGCTGGTCGGCCTGGATAGCCCGGCGCAGCAGCCGGCCCTGACCGAGGATATGCTCCTGGCCGATGAATTCCTCCAGCCGGCGGGGCCGCAGACGGGCGGCCAGGGGCTGATCCTTCTCGATACTGGCCCGCATGCCGGCCTCGAAGAGATCCATGCCATCTCTTTGCATAGTTGGCAGCTAAAATAAAACGCAGACAGGACCCCAACAACCACCTATTTTCTTTGGCATGGAAAACGATACCCAAGGCGGGGTCCTCTGGGGCCTGCACGAGGTGGCCGAGGCCCTGGCAGCCGGCCATCCCGTCGATCGGATCTATTTCTCGCTGCAGGCCAAAGGTCCCCTGGTGGACCGCATCAAGGAGTTGGCCCGCCAGCGCCAGGTGCGCTTCGATTTCGTCGAGGTCGGCAAGCTGGGGCAACTGGCCGGCACCCGCCAGCACCAGGAAGTGGTGGCCCGCACCAGCCCGGTGCGGTACCACACCCTGGCTGAGGTCCTGGCCACCGCGCCTGCCGCCTGCACCCTGCTGGCGCTCGACCAGGTGCATTTTGCCGGCAACCTGGGCCTGGCCATCCGCACCGCCGCCGGAGCCGGTGCCGCCGGGGTCCTGCTGCCCGCCCGCGGCGGCGCCCTGGTCAACGACGAGGTGGTGCGCGCCGCCAGCGGCGCGGTTTTCCGCCTGCCCCTGGTCTCCTCCGGGAACCTGGCCAAGGACCTGCAACTGCTGAAGGAGGAGGGGTTCTGGATCTACGGCCTGGAGGCCGGCAGCGGCGGCGACTTTTTTTCGGTGGACTGGCCGCCCCGGCGGGTGCTGGTGGCGGGCAACGAGACCCGGGGCCTGCGGCCCTTGATCCGCAAGACCTGCGACGCCCTGGTGCAGATCCCCCTGTCCGGCGGCATGGACTCCCTGAACGTGGCCGTGGCCCTGGGGGTGGTGCTTTTCGACATCGTGCGCAAGGAGAAGAACGCCTAGATGGCCTCCCTCATCAAAACCGAAGCCCAACTCATCGACCAGATGACCACCCCCTCCCCCGCCGTCTGCCAGGCCGTCGCCGAGCTGGCCGGCCCGGTACTGGTGCTGGGCGCCGCCGGCAAGATGGGCCCCACCCTAGCCGAGTTGCTGGTGCGGGCCGGGGCCCGCGAGGTGATCGGGGTCTCGCGTTTTTCGGACCAGTGGCAACGGGATTATCTGGCGAGCACGGGGGTCAAGACGGTCAAGGCCGACCTGCTCGATCCCCAGGCCCTCGCCTCCCTGCCCGAGGCGCCCTACATCTTTTTGATGGCCGGATTCAAGTTCGGGGCCTCCGGCGACCCTTCGACCACCTGGGCCATGAACACCTACCTGCCCGCCCAGGTGGTGCAGCGTTTCCCGCAGTCCCGCATCGTGTACGTCAGTTCGGGCAACGTGTACGCCTACACCCCGGCCAGCAGCCGGGGCGCCACCGAAGAGGGAGAGGTCGGCCCGGTCGGGGAGTACGCCCAGTCGCGGCTGGGCGGCGAACGGATGGCCCAGTTCATGGCCAAGCGCCAGGGCACCCCCCTGGCCATCGTGCGCCTCTTCTACGCCACCGAACTGCGCTACGGCATCCTGCACGACCTGGCCTGGAAGATCTGGAACCAGCAGCCCATCGACCTGAGCATGGGCCACGTCAACCCGCTCTGGCAGGGGGATGCCAACGCCTACCTGTGCCGGCTCTTCCCGCTGTGTGAGTCGCCGCCGGTGGTGATCAATATGACTGGACCGGAAACCCTCTCGGTGCGGCAGCTCGCCCTCGACCTGGGCAAAGCGATGGGCCGCGACCCGGTGTTGATCGGCCAGGAGGCCGAAAACGCCCTGCTCGGCGACGCCTCCTGGCTGCTCGAACGCCTCGGCCCGCCCGCCGTGTCCATTCCGCAGCTCATCGAATGGCTGGCCCCCTGGGTGCAAGCCGGCGGCGCGAGCCTGGGCAAACCCACCAAGTACGAGTCGCGCAGTGGGAAGTTCTGACGGTAGCGACCGTACCGGCCATTCGTTATCTTCATTCCTCTATGAAAGCCCTCATCCAGTACACCGAACGCCTCCAAGGCCACCTCGATCCGCCTTCCTCCAAGAACTACACCACCCGCTACCTGCTGGTGGCGGCGCTGGCCGAAGGGGAGAGTGTGGTGCACTTCCCCGCTCACAGCGACGACGCCGAAGCCATGCTGCGCTGCCTGCGCGCTTTGGGCGCCCAGATCCGCGAGGAGCGCGACCCGCAGGGCAAAACCCACCTGCACATCCGCGGCTTCGGCCGGCACCCGGCCAATCCCGGGGTGGTGGACCCGGGCAATGCGGGTGCGGTGTTGCGCCTGCTCCTGGGCGTGGGTTCCCTCCTGCCGGACGTTTCCTTTGAGACCCGCTTCACCGAGTCCCTGGGCCAGCGCCCCCACGGCGACCTGCTCGGCGCCCTGGAGCAGCTCGGGGTGCAGACCGAATCGGCTGCGGGCAGGTTGCCGGTGCGCCTGCGCGGCGGCAACCTGCATGGGGGCAGGGTGCAGGTCAGCGGCGCCAAAAGCTCCCAGTACCTCAGTTCCCTGCTCTTCCTCGCCCCGCTGATCGGCGAGGCCGTGCAGATCGAGGTGATCGACGAGCTGGTGTCGCAGCCGCTCATCCACACCACCCTCGAGGTGATGGCCCAGGCCGGCATCGAGGTGGAGGCCGCCCCCAATCTGTTATCCTACCGGATTCCCGGCGGCCAGGCTTACCGGGTCGGGGCATACACCGTCAACGGCGACTATCCCTCCGCGGCCGCCATGCTCGCCGCCGGGGCGGTCACCAACAGCCGCATCGGCGTGGACCGCCTCTTCGAGGACTGCCAGGGGGAGCGGGCGGTGGTGCCCCTGCTGCGGCGCATGGGGGTGGGGGTGGATTTCGACGGGCACAGGGTCACCCTGCGGGGCCATCAGGGCCTGCGTGGGGTGGATTTCGACGGCGACCGCGCCACGGACATGGTCCTCGCCATGCTCGGCGTGGCCGCTCTGGCCGAAGGGCAGAGCCGATTCCACGGCATCGCCAACCTGCGCCTCAAGGAATGCGACTGCATCGCCGTGCCGGTGCGGGAGCTGCAGCGCCTCGGCGTAGATTGCGAGGAAGGTCCCGCCGAGATCCTCATCCGCGGCTGTCCGGCCGGGTACGAAGGCGGCGTGGAGGTGCCCACCTACCACGACCACCGCGTGGCCCAACTGCTCACCATCGTCGGCCTGCGCTGCCGGCGGGGCCTGACCGTGCTGGACGCCGAAAACGTGGGCAAATCCTATCCCGCCTTTTTCCAGGACCTCATCGGCCTGGGGGCGCGGATCGAACTGGTGGAGTAGCGGGGATGTTCTGTAGCCTGGACGATGCACTCGAGGATTTCCGCCAGGGCAAGTTCCTGGTGCTGGTGGACGCCGAGGACCGGGAGGACGAGGGGGACCTGATCACCGCCGCCCAGTTCATCACCGCCGAAAAGGTGAATTTTATGTTGACCGAGGCGCGGGGCATGTTCCTTTTCCCCGCCCCCGAGGACCTGTGGCGGCAACTGGAAATCGCGCTGATCCCGCCCCGCCACGGCGACGCCAAGACCCCGCGCTTCGGGCTGCCCTTCGACGCCCGGCGCGGCATCAGCACCGGCATCAGCGCCGGTGACCGTGCGTTCACCGTGCGGGCCGCCCTCGAACCCGGCGCTGGCCCCGAGGACTTCGCCATCCCCGGCCATGTGCTGCCCCTGGCCGCCCGTTCCGGAGGCCTGGCCGAACGCCAGGGCCACACCGAAGGCGCCGTGGAACTGGCCCGCCGCGCCGGCCTCTTGCCGGCGGCGGTGATGTCCGAGGTACTCACCGCCGAAGGCCAGATGGCCCGCGGCCACCAACTCCAGGATTTTGCCGCCCGCCACGGCTGCCGCATCGTCGCCATCGAGCAACTCCTGTCCCCCCGCTGAGGAAACCGGGCCATGCCCAGACGCGCCAGGTTGCTCCTGTTCCCCCTGCTGCTCTTTGCCCTCGCCACCCCCGGTCTGGCCCAGACCCGCGATCTGACCCGGGCCGAATTGCTGGCCGACACCGACCACCTCACCGCTGGTGAATCCTTCACCCTGGGGGTGCGCCTGCGCATGGCCCCCGAGTGGCATACCTACTGGGAATTCAGCGGGGACGCCGGCCTGCCCACCACCGTCGAGTGGCGGCTGCCCCCGGGCTTCAAGGCCGGCCCGCTGCAATGGCCCGCCCCGCACAAATACACCGAATCCGGCGACCTGACGGTGTACGGATATGCCGACGAGGTGCTGTTGTTGGCCCAGATCCAGGCCCCGGCCAGCCTCAAAGCCGACACCGTGCTGACCCTGGGCGCCGCCGTCACCTGGCTGGCCTGCCGCGAGGTCTGTATTCCGGGAGACACCACCCTCGGCCTGCAGCTGCGCACCGGCAAAGGCAAGCCGGCCAACAGCGCGCTCTTCAGCCGCTACCAGGCCCAGGTGCCGGGCCCCCTGACCCAGGCTGATCCCATCGCGCTGAGCCACCAGAGCCGGAGCCAGGGCGACGAAATCCAGGTGGATCTGGCCCTGACCGCCCGCTCCGGCGCATTCACCCTCGACAACCACAGCCCCGACTTCTATCCCCTCGATGGAGCGCGTTTCGCCTTTGCCCCGACCCGCCGCACCCCGGCCGAGGGCAGCACCAGTCAGGCCAAGCTGCACCTGTCGCTGAAGCCCTACGATTCCACTCCCCTGACCCAGTTGCGCGGCCTGCTGGTCTATCACCTCGCGGGTGAAGCCGAACCCCGCCACGCATACGTGGAACTGCCCCTCGATCTCAAGGGCGGCGCGGCCCCCGGAGGCCTGCTGGCCATGGATTTCCGCGGCAACCAGGCCGAATCCACCTCCCTGGGTCTCTTCCTGCTGCTCGCCGCCCTGGGTGGCCTCTTGCTCAACCTCATGCCCTGTGTGCTGCCGGTCATCTCCCTCAAGATCCTCGGGCTGGTGTCCCAGTCAGGAGCCGATGCCGGACGGGTGCGCCTCCTGGGCCTGGCTTTCGCAGCGGGCATCGTCGCCGCCTTCGCCGGCCTGGCCCTGCTGGTGGTGGCGCTGCGGGCCGGAGGCGAACAACTGGGCTGGGGTTTCCAGTTCCAGTCGCCTGGATTCGTGATGGCCATGGGCGCCCTGGTTTTTGCCCTGGGCCTCAGCCTCTTCGGGGTGTTCACGGTGCAACTGCCCGGCCTCAGCGGGGTGGGCACCCAGCAACAGGGCGAGGGCGGGGTTGGCAGTTTCCTCAATGGCGTGCTGGCCACCGTGCTGGCCACCCCCTGCACCGCCCCTTTCCTCGGCGCGGCCATGGGTTTCGCCTTTTCCCAGCCAGGTCCGGTGGTGCT
>JADZBP010000264.1 GCA_020852055.1 Candidatus Latescibacterota bacterium | reverse complement strand
TAGACCTCCGGGGACACATCGAGGCGCTGGAGATCGCCAACTGGTCGGCGGCGGCGGCCGGGACCGGGAAACTGGATTTCACCGTGGGCGGCACCGCTGCCAAACCCCAGGTGCAGGCCCAGGTCCGGCTGGACCAGCTCCAGCTCAACGGCCATCTGCTGGGCACTGTGCAGGCCCACCTCGACCTGGCCGACACCCTGACCCTGGTGGCCGACCTGGAGCAGGACGGCGACCAGGAACGCGAATGCTCCTTCGAGCTGGCCGCGCCGACCGCGCCCCTTCTGGCCGCTGCCTACACCGACGACGCCCAACTGCACCTGCGCCTGCACGCCCGCCAGGCCGATCTGCGCGCTGCGCTCAGCCTGCTGGCAGCCGACAGCCTGGGCGGGCAACTGAGTCTCGACGGCGACCTGCAACTGCCCCTGTCCCTGCTGGCTGATCCCCGCCGGTGGCACCATCTGGCCGGGCAGATTCAGTTCGACCAGCTCCAGCTCGACAAGCCGGGCCTGCGCCTGCACCTGCCCGCACCAACGCCGGCCACCATCGCCCTGGACGACAACCATCTCAAGATCGATGGCCTCAGCCTGCTCTTCGAGCGTTTGGACCCGGCCAGGAACGAGCTGGTCGAGGACGGCACCCTGAGCCTGAAAGGGCTCTTCTCCCCCACCCTTCCCTCCCAGCTCCAGCTGGACCTGACCGGGATCGACCTGCGCACCCTGGACACCTGGAACCAGGAGGAGGCCGGCATGCCCGCCGGCCAGGCCAGCCTGCAGGCGCGATTTTCCGGCACCCTGGCCGACCCCAGCCTGGATGCCAGGCTCGAGATCCTCACCGAGGAACTGGGCCGCATCGAGGGCCGTTTTCGCGGCGACGCCAGCAAAGGCGACCTGAAGGTGGAGTGGCTGGCCCTCAGCGGCGACAGTCTCGAGGTCAACGCCCAGTTGCCCTGGGATCTACAAGCCGGTGTGGTTCGCCTCGACCGCGGCCAGTTGCAGGCCTACTCGAGCGGTTTCAGCCTGCTGCCCCTGCTCGACCAGTTGCCCCAATTCGAGCGCCTCGACGGCACCCTGAGCATGGACCTGGCCCTGGCCGGCTTCGACGACCGCCTGCAACTGAACGGCTGGGCTGCGGTCGAAGACTTCGAGCTGCGGCCCCTGGACGTGAAACCCTCCTACTTCTTCCCGGTTGGCCGCATCGAGTTTGCCGGCCGGCGCGGCGAGTTGCGCGACTTCGTCGGCCGGCCACTCAAAGGCACGGGCCGCGCCGAATTGAGCGGCTATGTGGAGCTGGCCACCCTCGACTCGCTGGTCTATGACCTGCACCTGCAAGCCCAGGACCTGCCGCTCAACTACGACGATATCTTCATCGCCCCCGGCATCGATATCCCCGACGCCCGTCTCAGCAGCACGGCCACCGGCTCCCTCTTCCGCGCCCAGGTGCGTATCGACAAGGCCCAGGCCGAGATCCCCCTCTTCGACCCCAGCGCCCCGCCGGTGCCACCTCCCCCGGCAGCCGTGCGCGATCCCTTCCTCGAAAACATGCAACTCGACATCAGCGTCGACCTGCGCGACCTGCAGGTGGAGAACGAGCTGACCGACCTGCGGGTGGAGGGCGTGTCCCGCATCTACGGCAGCTTCTACAAACCGCAATTCCAGGGCAGCATGGAGATCCCCGAGGGCAAGGTGGCGATGCTCAACAGCGAATTCGCCTTCGCGAAGGGCCGCATTGGCCTGGACCGCCCGGTGCCCACCTACTCCCTGCTCGACCTGGCCTACGAGCCGCTGCTGCTCAATCCGGACCTCGACATCGAACTGGGCACCACTGTGCACCTATCCAGCTACGACGCTGCCGAACTCGATGCCGAGGACTGCAAGGTGACCCTCAAACTGCAGGGACCCACCCTTGAGGTGGTGCCGGTCTTCTCCTCTGAGCCAGCCATGCCCGAGCAGGACCTTTACCGCCTGCTGGCCTTTGGCTCCATCCAGCAGAGCCAGGGCGAGAGGGATGTCTTCTTCACCGCCGCCGGCCAGCTGCTGCTCAGCCGGCAGGTCAAGCGCATCGGCCTCGACCAGTTCCAGATCCTGCCTTCGGGCACCCTGCTCGAAACCGTGGGCAAAACCTCGATTCGTATGGGCAAGTTCTTCACCTTCCCCTTGCCGCTGCAGGTCAACTACGAGGCCTCCACCGACTTCCCCTCTGAAGGCCAGTTCCGCGTCGAACACAAGATCAGCACCTATATGACCCTCACCGGGGCGGCGCAGAGCAAGTACCAGCGCTACGGTCTGGGCGTCGGCCTCAAGAAGGACTTCCGATGAGGTGGGTGCCGCTGCTCTTGCTCTTGCTGTTGCCGGTGTTCTGCCTGGCCGGGGAACGCGAGGTCACCCTGGCCGAGGCCCAGGGCAAAAAGGTCAAGGAAATCCGCTTCGTGCACCTGGGCGACAAACCCTTCCGCAATCCCGATCTGCGCGCCGCCATGCAGACCCGCGAGGGGGAGCCTTTCCAGCGGCGTTTCTTCCGCGCCGACCTGACCGCCATCGAGAAACTGTACCAAGGGGCGGGTTACATGGAGGTGAGCATCCCCGGCCGGGTCTTGGTGCTCGAGGACGAACGCAACCTGCATCTCACTATCCGCATCGACAGCAAGACCCGCTGGCGGGCCGCCGATGTCAAACTAGACCTCGATGCCCCTTACGACACCACCGCCCTGCGGCAGCAGCTAGAGTTGACCCCCGGCGAGGTTTTCCGCTACAGCCAGGTGCTGCAGGATGAGCGCCAACTGCTGACCTATCTCAACCGTCTTGGCCACGCCCGGGCCACGGTGCAAACCGAAGTCCAGATGGACCGGGCCGACCACCAGGCCGAGGTGCGCTATCGGGTGAGCCCGGGCAAACGCATGTACTTCGGCGCCGTACACATCGCTCCCGGCGACTCCCTGCGCGCGCTGCGCACCCGCCTCTCCCTGATCCAGCGCCAGCTCAGTTTCCACACCGGCGAGGCCTACAACCCCGAACAGCTCAAACACACCAGCGCCAATCTGATGCGCACCGACCTCTTCCGCGGCATCACCCTCGATACCCTGCCGGTAGCCCCTGAGGACAGCCTGCAGCCCATCGCCGTCCGCCTGCAGGAGAAACGCTACCTGCATCTGGAGAGCAATGCCTTCCTCAACATCAGCGGCAGCCGCTTCGAGCCCGGGCTGAGCGCCAACCTCCAGCACCGCAACTGGCTCGGCCGCGGCACCCGCCTGGGCCTCGACGCCGGGGTGGGCCGGCCCCTGCAGGGCGGCACCATGTACCTGAGCGAGCGCAACCTCTTCCGGTCGGGCGTGGACCTCACCCTCTCCGCCGGCCTGACCGACGAGTGGGGCGGCAGCACCGAGGTCTTTGCCGACCCGGCCGATTCCCTGCAGTTCGCCCTGCTCACCACCAACGATTCGGTGCTCAACGGCCTACTGCTCTTTGCCGGCCCCGAGGTGGTCAGCGAGTACATCGCCGCCTCCACCTATCACTACGCCTCAGTGGAGCGGCTCTGGCAGTTCACCAGCACCCTGGGCAAGACCTGGGAAAAACAACCCACCGGACAGTACCAGGCCGATTTCTCCGTGGCCTGGAACCAGGCCCGCACCCAGCCGGAATTACGCGGCAATATCGACTACAACGCCGAGGTGCCCGATTCCGCCGGCACGGCCCCCGCACCAATCGATACCTCCTTCGCCGGGGACGATCCTTTTGGCGGCGACGATCCCTTTGGCGGCGACGATCCCTTTGGCAGCGATGATCCCTTCGGCGGGGACCCCGGCACCGCGCCACCCGTGCCCTTGATCGACTACAGCGAGGGCCGCATCCCCATCGACCGCACCTGGCAGCAGTTGCTGACCGATCGCTCCAATACCCTCAACTTCACCCTGCATTTCCAGCGCGATACCCGCAACGACCCCATCGCCGCCACCCGCGGTACCTTCCTGCGCGCCTCGGCCCTGTACGCCATCCAGATCGGCGGCCAGAACACCCGGGTGCTCGACGGCGATCTGGAGGCCCGCCTGTACCTGCCCCTCGGCGCCAACCTGGTCTGGGCCGAATCCCTGCGCGGCGGCTTGACCGCCTCGCTGCGCCACGAGCGCGCCCTGCCGCAGCTGTACTGGAAGGAATACGGGGGGGAGGGCAGCGTGCGCGGGGTCGAACTCAACAGCATCCAGGCCACCGGCGGCGGCCGGGTGGGGCTCAACCTGCGCAGCGAATTGCGCCTGAAAATCGAGGATTTCGGCCTGGTCCTTTTCTGGGACCGGGCCGGGGTGTGGCGCCACACCCACCAGACCAATTGGGCGGGTATGATGGACGGGTATGGTCTTGGTCTGCGCTACACCCTGGGCATCCCCTTCCGCCTCGACTTTGGCTGGAGCGGCCGCCTCCGTGCCCAGCCGGTCATCTACTTCTCCATCGGTCAGGCCTTCTGAGCTTCGTTGACAGGGCCTGCCGCCACGGGTATATTCTCGACGTTCATTGACAATCGATTCTGGGGGCGATCTGGCTTCGACGGGGACGGAGAAGCTAGGATTGCGTGCCGAGGTCCCGGAGCCTCGTAAAAACTTTGGGAAACTTTCAATCGCCAACAATAACAACTACGCACTGGCCGCCTAAGTAATTAGGCGACCCACTGGGCCCGGTGGTGCCTGCGCCGCTGGTACTGGTGTCATCCTATAGCAGGCTGGCCAACAGCTTTTGTTCAGGGGCTGTAGGTGAGATCTACTGAACTGGTCGGCTGCGGATCCTGTCAGTTGGAGCTGCGGCCGGCGAGATTAAACAACTGACTACGCACGTAGTAATCCGGTGGAACTGTTTTCGGACGCGGGTTCGAGTCCCGCCGCCTCCACCATTTTCTTAAAGCGCAACTCTCTTGAACCAAAGGGAGTTGCGCTTTCTGTTTCTGCCCCTACCGCCTGCTTGTACATGAATGTGGCATGATCTCTGCCAGGAAACAGCCGTTCAGCCATGCGCTCGACGGT
>JADZBP010000263.1 GCA_020852055.1 Candidatus Latescibacterota bacterium | reverse complement strand
CTCATTCCCCGTCAACACCGCCAGGACCCGACCCGGCGGGATGGCCACCGAGCCAGCGCCCAGTGACAACACCACCAACACCCCGAGGACCAACCCCATGATGGGCAGCAGGACCTGCAGACGCCAAGGGGACAGGGTCAAGGCGAAAGGGCCGGATAGAGCAGGGCGTTCAACTCCTCCAGCGCCAGCATCGCGCGCGGGCCGGGCCGGGTAAGCCAGTCCGAGTTCAACTGGTAGACCCGGCCTTGGCGGACCGCCGGCAACTGCCCCCATCCTGCCAGACCGCGCAGGCGGGCCAACTCCGATTCAGCCGACTGGTCCTCCCCCATGGCGGCGGTGAGCAAGACCTCGGGCGCCCAGGAGATGATGGTCTCCAGGTCCACCTGGGGCCAGGCGCCAGCCGCTCGCCGCCCCAGATTGGTGCCGCCGGCCACCGCGATGAGGTCGTCGATCAGGGTGCCGGCGCCGGCAGTGTATACGGGTTCCCCGAAATACCCCCACATCACCCGCGGCCTGGCTGCCGACGAATCCACCCTGGCCCGCACCCCGGCCAGGCGCCCGCGCCATTCTGTCTGGAGCCTTTGTGCAGCTTCCGGCGCCCCGGCCAGGCGTCCCAGCCGGCCGGTGCTCTCGATCAAGCCCTCGAGGGTCTGGATATCGAGGGAGAACACCGCGATGCCGGCGCCGCGCAGGGCGGCGATGCCCTCGAGGTCGTTGCCGCGGGCGGCCACCACTAGTTCGGGCGCCACGGCGATGATCTTCTCGAGGTTCAGATCCGAAAACCCCGCCACCTTCTCGACGCGCTGGGCTTCGGGTGGGTAGTTGCAGTACTCGGTGACCCCGACCACCCGCTCCCCCAGACCCAGGGCGAAGAGCAGCTCGGTATTGCTGGGGGCCAGGGAGACGATGCGGGTCGGCGCCTTGCCCAGCACCACGCTGACCCCCAGGTCGTCGATCACCGGCTGGCCCCAGGCCAACCCGACCCAGCACCACACCAACAAGCAGCATCGGTTCAAGGGGTTCCTCCTAGCGCCAGGCTAGACCTGGTCCGGCGGGTGACGGGAAAGATGCGCGGGGTACCGCCGATCTCCTCCACCAGCACCTCCACTCCGTAGGCAGCGCCCAGGAGCGAGGGGGTGAGCACCTCGCTGGGTGGCCCCCACGCCCGCAGCAGACCCTGTTCGAGGAGTGCGATGGCGGAACAGTATTCGGCAGCCAGATTGAGGTCGTGGGTGACACAGAGAATCGCCAAGCCCTGCTCGTGATTGAGGTCGTGGAGCAGGTCGAAAACCTCGACCTGGTGATTGATATCGAGATGGTTGGTGGGTTCGTCCAGGAGGAGCAGACGCGGCGATTGGGCCAGGGCCCGGGCGATGGCCACCCGCTGCCGCTCGCCGCCGGAGAGGGCTACTGCCTCGCGGGCCGCCAGCGCAAGAATGCCGGTCTGGTCGAGGGCCCGGTGCACCTGGTACTCGTCCTCTCGTCCAGGACGGCCAAAACGCCCCAGATGCGGGTGGCGCCCCATCGCCACGATCTCCTGCACCGAGAATCCGGGGGCAAATACGCTTTCCTGGGCCACCACACCCAACAATTTCGCCAGGTCCCTGCGGGAGCAGGTCTGCAGGTTGCGGCCCTCGAGCACCGCTCGCCCTCCGCGCAGAGGCAAGACCCCGGCAGCGGCGCGCATCAGGGTGCTTTTGCCGCAGCCGTTGGGGCCGATGAGCCCGAGGAAATCCCCTTCGGCGAGCTGCAGATCCACCCCGCGGACCACCGGTTCCCCGGTCCCGTACCCAGCCGATACCCCAACAAGTTCGAGCAGTGTCATCACAAAAAAAAACCGATCTCAGGTGAGATCGGCATGGCGCACCAGACCCAGGTCATGGCCTCTCCCACGAAGGCGCTGCGTCCCTGAAGATCCAGGCAGGTCTCCTGACTTCCGGCGCTGGGGATGCCGCCCCTTCCCAGTCCCGAAGGACCAGTGGAGCAGACCCGCTTTGGTTATGCCGGTTACAGTGGCGGGGCCGTGGCGGCTTTTAACCGCCTTCCCTATTCTCCGGAAGCCTGAAGCTCCCGGCACCTGGACACGATAGATCTAAGATACGATGGGGGGACGAAGGGGTCAAACCGGGCGGCGCCGCAGGCGCATCACCACCACCAGGATGAGACCCACGGCCGCAGCGATACCCAGCGCCCGCAGCCCTTCAGGGGTGGTCAGGCCCCAGCCCTCGTTGCCGGCGATACGCGCCTCGAGTTTCTGGTAGATGGGATGCGGGGCCTGCAGACGGGCATCGGTGATCGCCCGGCGCGCCTCCGCCACCCGATCCTGGGCCAGATAGCAGTTGATCAGGTTGACGTGGGCCTCGGGCAGGGTCGGATTGAGCCGGACCGCGGCCCGCAACCACTTCTCCGCCTCCCGGTGTTTCCCCTCTTTGAGATAACAGCCCCCGTAGGCCGTGGAAGCCATGGCTTCGTCGGCCGCCGACTTGCCGCGTGCCGCGCTGATCGCCATGCCCAGGTACTTGCGCGCATTGCCCAGATCGCCGCGTTCGTAGTAGATGAAACCGGCGCTGTACAGGGGTTTGAAGAAATCGGGGTCGTCGTGGATGGCCTGCAGATAGTGGTCGAGGGCCTGCTGCGCATCGACCTTCAGCCCGCCTTTGCCGAACTGGTAGTCGAGGCCTTCGGCAAAGAGTTGCTGGGCCCGGAGGTTTTGGGCGGCAATGGGTGCGGCCCGCAGGGCCATCAGCCAGAGGCATACGAACACTAGGCGGGAGGGCAGCATAGCGGCGATACCCCCTCAGGAGCGGGTCATCTTCTTGCTGAAGACGGTGATGAAGAGCGCCATATTGAAACCGCCGATGAACCCTTCCACCGCGGCAATCGGCCGGGCATACCCCACCGGCACGATATCGCCATAACCGATGGTGCAGAAGGTGACCACGCTGTAATAGACACAGGTGAGGTAGCGCCAGAGGTTTTCCTCGATGCCGGCCTGGACGTCGAAAACGAGGAATCCGTGCGCGGTATGCACCCCGAGGAAGAGGTAGAAAACCGCAGCTCCAAAGATATTGAAGAAGGAGAAGAGCAGAACCCGGGGCGGGCTCTCGCCATACCCGCACACCAGATCCACCAGTTTGGACCAGAAGCGCTGCGCCGACCAGCGGGGCATGAGTTTGCGGCGCATGACCATTTCGCGGTAGAAAAAACGCCCGGCATCCTGGAAGTACCCGGAGGAATCGTAGGTGCGCCGGAGGTTGCGGTACACCTCTTCGGCCTCTTTGAACAGGCGCGCCGCCTCCTCCCCCTTACCCGCAGCGGCCGCGCCGTGCGCCTTCTCCTCCTGCAGGGCCACGGCGCCCCAGTCCACCTCCTCGAGTTTGGTGCCTTCGAGCATCGCGCCGAGCAGATCGGCGTTTTCGAGTTTGGCGTGGTTGAGGTTGGCGCGCGAGAAATCGGCCTTGAGCAATTGGGCCCCGCGCAGGTCGAGGTTGAATAGGCTGGCCCCCTGAAGATTGGCCCGCGACAGGTCGGCCCGCCGCAGATCGAAACCCTGCTGGCTGCTGAGCCGCGCGCCCTCGAGGCGGGCCTGGCGCAGGACGAATCCCTCCATGGAGCAGCCACTGCGCGCCCAGGCCTCCAACCTCTGCCGGACGTCGGGACCATCCTTGGGCGCTTTGGGGTCGTGCCAGAAACAGAACTCATCCTCCACCCCGACCTCTCCAGGGCAGGTTGAGCCATTGGCGAAGACGTAGGCACAGGTCGGCGGCGATACGGCTTCGCCGGGGGGCCCTTGGGCTGCGGTATTCAATTGCCGACCTTCAGGATGAGGAACAGGAAAATTCCCGCCAGGACCACCCCCCCGGCGGCGAACCAGCCGAGCCGCGAACGCCACCAGATAACGTCTACCGAAACCAGCTCACTCTCAGCGTACCGGGGTTGTTCTTCGGCTGCGGGGCGCGGGCGGGCGTCTCGTTCCAGGGGCACCACTTTCTGGTGGATGAAGGGGGCGATGCCGGCGTAGATACGCCGGACATCGTCCCAACTGCGGGCCTCGTGGTAGTCGGCCAGGTGCGAGAGGGGGAGGAGTTGCACCGGGCTCAACCCGGGGTTGATGGGATATTCGATCTCGGCCCGCACCCGCCCCTGCTCGTACCCCAGCAACCGCACATAGTAGGCCGTCTCGCAACGCTCGTAATCGAGCAGGCAGCAGCGGTACCGGCACTCCCCCAGGGAATGCAGTCCTTCCTCTACCTGCTCGAGCAGCGCCAGGTCCTTGGTGCGGCGCGCCTCGATCAGCTGCTCCCTGAGCCATCTGATGCTGGATGAAGGAGTGCTCTCCATGGCTCTCACGCCCCAAGGGCGGCCGCTCCCGAACTGAACGCGGCCGGTCTCAGAACCGGAAACTCACCCCCAGGCTCATTTCCTCGTAACGGACGGTTTTCTTTTTCTCAACCGGCAGTTGGATGCCGGTCAGGTCCTCAAGCTGCCCGGCCGCCTGTTCCTGCAGCTTCTGCTCCACCAGGGCCTTGACCGAGAACACGTTGTACTGGCGCAGATCGAGGCGCAGGTCGAGCCGGTCGCCAAGGGACTTGCGGGCGCCCACCCCGTAGCTGAACTCGGTATTCTGCTGCAATTTGGAGATGGCCTTGAGCGCCTGATTGGCCTGGGCGATCCGCTCCTGCTGTTCCGGGGTCAGGCCGCCGATGTCCGTGGGGATCTGGGTCGTCGGGGCGTCCGTGGAGGTGAGCAGGATACGCCCGAATCCGATGTTGGCGAAAGGCGCCACCGGCTGCAACGGGAGGCTGACCATCAACCGGCCTTCGTAGAAGACCGCGGTAGCCGTTTCCTTGCCACCGGTGGTGTTTTCCAGCTTCCTGGTGGGCCGGGCCACCAGCACGGAGGTCTCGCCGCCGAGGATGCGGCTGGACTTGCCCCAGCGCAACCCGAAGCCCATGCTGCGGTCGAGGTCAACGCTTTTGTCGAACCCCACATTGGCGATGTACGCGGATAGATCGGCGCCCGCCTCCCGCCCGAAACCCATGCTGAGCAGGCCCGCTACCACCGCAAAAAACCATTTGCCCTTGTGCATAAACAAACTCCCGGTCAAAGAAGGGAATGGCCAAAAGGAACAAGAGTATGGTACAAAAGGCTTCCGGCATTGGCAAGGCGACGCTATATATGGTTGAGACTAGGAATGTAGAGCGGCAGGGGCAGCATCCGCCCCAGCGGTGCCAGTGCCGGCACCCCGGCCCAGCGTTCCCCCAGCGGATGCAGGCCGAAAAGCAGCGCCACCAGTTCCGCATCGCTCAGGTCCAGGCGGTGCGACCGCCCAGCGCCCAGGTCCAGCAAGCCCTGGTGGCTGGGGGAGACCAGACGGAAACGGCCCGCTACCCCGGCCAGCACGGCGCGCCGGCGCAACAGGGGATGCAGTTTTTCGAGCAGGAGGGGCAGATCGAGGATCTTGAGCATGCAGCCGCAGTCCCGCTGCCAATGGGAACTGACCGGCAGCAGCAGTTCAAGCTGGGCAGGGTTGGGCCCGGCACTGGCAGGCAGGCGCGAGAGGCCGGTGCGGGCAAAAAACGCCCGGAGCATCGAACGGCCCAACTCGGGATCGCCGCCCAACTCGTCGAGCATCTCGTACTGCCCGCGGCGCTGCCGGCCCTCGCGCTGCAAGGCGAGGTAAGCTAGGCGCCGGCCCTCGCGGCAGACCAGGGTCTGGCGGCCGACGCGGGCGAAAAGCAGCGGCACCTCGCGCAGGGGCCGCTCGACCCCGTACGGATGGGCCAGGTCGAGGTCGCGAAGCCGGCGGCAGAGCGCGGCGCTGGCGGCAAAGGGTTCGAGCCGCAGGCGGCGTTCCGCCGGGGAAGCAGGACCGAGTTGCCGGCTGCTGAGGGTGAACAGATTGCGCACCCCCCCTTTTTCCCAGCCAAACCAGCCGTAGCGCTGCCGGTCACCCCAGAGGATGGAAAGCGGGTACCCCGCCTGCTTCATCCTTTGGGTCGCCGCCTCCAGGAGGTGGCCCATGATACCCTCGCCGCGCCTTTCGGGATCCGTGCCTACGGCCCCGATGCCCCCCGCAACCACCCGCACTTCCTCCAGGCGCAGGCTGAGCGGATGCACCGCCAGGCACCCGACGATGGGGCCCTGGTCCCGCTGCAGCAGGATACGCCCGGCGTACTGGGGGCGGTACGCGTGCGGATAGTTGCTCTGGAGGATGAAACGCCCCTTTTGTCCGGGCCGGAAGACCCGGTCGATGAAATCGAGCGCCTCGGCAAATTCGCTCCGGCGGGCAGGTCTGGGCTGGTCCATGGCCATCCTTTCGCGGAAACCCAAGGATAGCCCCCGGCCGAAAGGGTGTCAACCGCTTACCAGGAGAGCTTGGCCCCCAGGTAATAGGTGCGCCCCGCTGCGGCGTAGAGATAGCGTTCACCATCGAAGTACCCCGATGTTTCGTACTCCGCCCCCAGCAGGTTGTTCAGGTGTAACTCCACCTGCACCTGAGCCCCGTCCCAGCCTACCTGCTGCCGCAACCCCGCGTTGAGCACGCCGTACGCCGCCAGGGTGCGGGCCTCGTCCTCGGTGTTGTCGAGGTACTGTTTTCCCACCCGCTGGCCCTGGAGGCTAAGGCCGGTGCCCCGCCGCTGGTAGGTCAGGCGCAGGCTGGCCAGTTGGCCCGGAAAGAGCGGCAGGGTGTTGCCAGCGTAGTTGTAGACCACCACATTGCCGGCCTCATCCCAGTACGGGGAGCGGAAACGGGCGTAGTAGTTCTGGCTGAGGGCCAGGCTGCCCTCGGCGCTCAGACCCGCGGTCAGCGGCCATCCGAGGGCGAGTTCGGCGCCCCGGTGCACCGTGCGGTCGGCATTGCCGCGCACCGGCACGTTGTCGTCGTCCACCTGGCCGTACGGAATGATCTCGTCGCGGAAATCCATCCAGTATAGGCCGAGTTTGGCGACCCGATCACCCTGCCTATACCCGACGCCGGTCTCGAAATCCACCACCTTTTCTGGATCGATGAGCGGCTGGTGCCAGTTGACCCGCTGTACCACTCCGGCCTGGACCACGGTGTCGGAGCGCGCAAAAAGCGGGTCGGCTCCCAGGTCGTCAGGTCCGGCAAAGGCGTCGTAGTATTCGACGTCCGCTGGTTCCTGCCCGGCCATGGCCACGCTCGCATAGAGGTTGAGCTGCTCGTCAAGATTGTAGTTCAGGCCGAGTCGGGGATTGAGGAAGAGATGCCCCACCTCGTAGGCGTTGCGCTCCTCCCCCGCAAAGTTGCCGGCCGGCTGGTGGTGGAACCGGTAGCGTTTGTACTGGGCCTGGAGTTCACCGCTGAGTTTGAGCTGCGGGCTGAGGTCGTAGAGTTCGCGCAGGTAAAAGGCGCCGGCCCGCTGTTTACCCTGGTACGCGTAGTAGGGTTGTTTGGGCCCCACGCCGCCGGGCAGGGCCGCCGCCCAGGTCACCCAGCCGCGGTGCTGGCTCGAAAAATCGTAGACCTGGGCGCCGGCGCTGAGCTGGCCGCGGGGGTGTTGCCACTCCACCCGCCCCAGCCAACCAGCCTGGTTTTTGTCCACCCATTTGCGCCGCACCAGGTCCGTGCGCTCCAGCGTCAACCGGCCCTGCTCGTCGCGCGAGAGCAGCGGCTGGCCTTCGACCTCGGTGCTCTGGTAATAGCGCAGGGAATCGGCGCCAAAGAGGGTTTCCTCGCGGGTACGGATAACGGGAAGACCAAAGTCGGCGAGTGAGCGACGGGCCCGGTACCCTTCGTAGTACCCGTCGCCGTGCACCAAAAAGAGGGTGTTGTTGAGCCGCAGGTGCGGTTGGACCTGCCACTCGTGGACCAACTGATATTGGGGTTGGTTGAAGTGGTCCTCGTCCTGAGTGTAATTGGCCCGCCGATCGGTTTTCAGGACCGACTCGGGCACCGCGTCCCAAGAGGCCTGCACCACCTCTGGCCCCCCGTAGAGGTTGAGCTGAGTGGTGGTGTGTTCGCCATAACGCGCCGCGCTGAGGAAGTACGCCCACTGATCGACGCCGGAGCGGCGCCGGTACCCGTCGCTTTGGAGCTTGGAAAAGCGGGCGTGTATGGCCAGGCCCTGTTCGGTCAGGCCCGAGTTCATCGCCACGGAGAGGCGCCGGGTGCCGTAACTCCCGGTGCCCAGGGTGGCCGAGATCCCCGGTTCGCGCGCCAAGGTCGAGGTGACTAGGTTCACCGCTCCACCGAAGGCGCTGGACCCGTAGAGCGTATTGGTCACCCCGCGCTGGAGCTGAATATCCTCGAGGCTGGTGGCCAGGTCCGGCAGGTCCACCCAGTACACCTGGTGGTCCTCCGGGTCGTTGAGGGGCACCCCGTTGACCATCACCCCCACCCGCGCCTGGTCGAAGCCGCGCACCTTCAGATAGCTGTACCCCATGCCATGGCCGGCGTCCGAGTAGGAATACACCCCCGGCAACTCACCCAGCAGCATGGGGATGTCCTGGGCCTGGTACCGGGACTCGATGTCCGACCGGCCCAGGTCCGAGAAGGCCGCGGGGGTCTGCCGCTCCCGCGCCCGGTCGGCAGTGATCACGACCTCCTTGCCGGGCAAGAGGCGGGGTCGCATCTCCACCCTCAAGGCGGCGGTGCGGCCCGGCTCGACCCGCTGCCTGAAAACCTGGTACCCCACATGGCTGGCACTCAACACCGCCGTCGGCGCCGCCACCGGGCCAAAGGCGAAATGCCCCTGCCGGTCGCTGGCGGTCTCCGCCCCGGTGCCCTCGAGGCGCAGGTTCACCCCGGCCAGGGCCTCGCCGGTCTGCCCGTCCACTACCACCCCTTCCAGGAATGGGGCGGCCTGCTCTGCCGCCGCTGCTGCCACCACCAAAAGCACCATCAGGATTGCGCGCATCGCCTTCTCCTTTGCGCAAAAAAAAACCGTCCCCCAGCGCTGGGAGAACGGCGGCAATCCACGGTGAATTACCTTCGCTGCGGAGCAAGGCACGCGGCCTGCTCCCGATCCGTTCCCTGCGCTGGCATTATCCAGATCAGGTTCATAGGGTGTGATCTCAGCCTCCGCTGCCTGCGCAACGGAAAAGCACCCCTACAGATACAGCAGCTAATCTACATGGCACCCAGATTTACGCAAGCCAGCCTTTTACTGCTCCTCGCGGGGTGGGGCTGCTGCAACCCGCCAGCGCCGCCTGAGGTCTGCCCCCCTCACCCCCCACCAGACCACGCCGGCCTCCAGCACGAAACCACTGAGCAGGGCGCCGATCCCGCGCGTGGCGCCCGGAAGGGTGGCCGGCAGCAGGACCATGGCCAACCAGATGATGCCGATACGCGCCGGGGCGCTGGGGGCCAGGGCCTGGGTGCGGTGTTCAACCAGGGCTACCCCGTGATAGTAGGCGCGCATCGCCACAGCCAAGGGGAAAAAGGAGAAGAGGAAAAGCGGCCACTGGCACCGGGCGGCCAACCCGGGCTCCAGGCCCAGCAGGTGGCCCAGCAGGTAGGCGCGCAGCGGTGTCCAGAAGGCCAGGGCCATGGCGGCAAAGGAGAGCAGACCGCAGGTGGCGGCGAAATGGCGGATCGGGCGCAGGAAACCGGGCTCGTCGCGGAACCCTGTGTGCCTACATTGGATGAGACAATTCGCCTGACTAAATTAGTGTCTAACCCAACGGGCGAAGGAGCCTCAAGATCATGTCACAAGCAGCAGCCAAAATGGACCCAACCGTCACTGATCAGTCTATCCTGCGGAGGGCCCCGGCCTCTTCTTCGGCCCTGGTGCCTGGCACCGTGGTCGATGCAGAAGTGTTACCCCGTGCCCAGCGGCGTCGTTTCAGCGCCGAGTACAAGCGGCGCATCCTCCAGGAAGCCGATCAGTGCCGCCAAGCTGGCGAAGTGGGGATGCTGTTGCGCCGGGAAGGGCTATACTCCTCCCACCTGAGTTGCTGGCGGCAACAGCGGGAGCGCGGGGAGTTGGGCACCTTACCGCGCGGTAAGACGGCCGCCGACCCGGCGGTGAAAGAGGTCGCCCGATTGCAGCGGGAGGTTACCCGGTTGCAGGG
>JADZBP010000262.1 GCA_020852055.1 Candidatus Latescibacterota bacterium | reverse complement strand
CGGGTGTTGTACCACCAGGGGCTCGAGGAGGCGGCGCAGCGGGCGGCGCTCATCGCCGAGGAGGCGTACGGGCCCATCACCGGGCTCTACGGGTACCAGCCCGCCGGCAAGGTGCGTATCCTGATCAAGGATTACGACGACTACGCCAACGGCGCCGCCTATTATTACCACGACACCATCGAGATCTGGGCCACGGCCCTGGACCACGACTTCGAATTGCGCGGCACCACCGACTGGCTGCGCAACGTCATCACCCACGAATTCACCCACATCATCTCGCTGGGAGCGGCCCTCAAGGCCCCGCAGCGCGTGCCGGCCCTCTATCTGCAGTACTTCGGGTACCAGCGCGAGCGCAACCGGCCCGATGTGCTGGTGGGCTACCCCGACGTGCTGGCCTCGTATCCGGTGACCACGGTGAGCATTCCCATGTGGTTCGCCGAGGGGGTGGCCCAGTACCAGGCCCTGGGGGTGCATCGCGACCGCTGGGATTCCCACCGCGACATGATCCTGCGCAGCGCCGTGCTGAGCGACTCCCTGCTCTCCTTCGACGAGATGGGGGTCTTTGGCAAATGCGGCTTTGGCAATGAGTACGTGTACGACCACGGCTACGGCCTGGTGCGCTACATCGCCCAGACCTACGGCGACGACAAGCTGGCCCAGCTCTGCCGGGCCGCCTCGGGCTGGCGGGCCATCGAACTGGGCATCGCCGTCCGCCAGGTCCTGGGGATCAGCGCCGAGCAGTTGCACCGCGACTGGCACCAGCAGATGAAGACCCAGTACCTGGCCCAGGTGCAGGGGCTGGGTGAATTGCGCGAGGGCGAGGTGGTGGCCGACGAGGGGTTCTCGAACCAGCGGCCGGTCTTCTCTCCCGACGGCAAACGCCTGGCCTACCTGTCCACCCGCAAGCGGCAGTACGGCCCCCACGCCCTGGTGGTGCGCGATCTGGCGACCCGCAAGGAGGAGGTGATCGCTGTCGGCGTGTCCTCGTCCTGCAGTTGGTCGCCGGACGGGCAAAAGCTGGTGGTGGTGCGCCACGACCAGGCCGACAAGTACGGCTCGCGCCAGGCCGACCTCTTCGAGTTCGACCTGGCGAAAAAGGAACGCGGCCTGGCCGGCAACCTCTTCTGGGGCCTGCCCGGCCTGGTCAGCGACTACGAGCGGTCTTCGCCCCGGATGAAGCGGCTCAGCCGCGGCCTGCGCGCCCTGTACCCGGCCTATTCGCCCGATGGTCAGTGGATCGCCTTCGTACACAACGGCGGCACCCACAATAACCTGGGCTTGATGCGCGCCGACGGCACCCAGATCCGCTACCTCACCCGCTTCATCGACGGCACCCAACTCTATACCCCCCAGTGGTCGCCCGACGGCCAGTGGCTGGTCTTCTCCATCGCCCGCGAAGGGGCGCGCGATATCGCCCGGGTGCGGGTGGATCAGCCCGAGGCCGCCATCGAGACCTTGGTGGCCACCGCCGGCACCGACCGCGATCCGGTCTGGAGCGCCGGCGGGCAGGAGCTGATCTTCGCCTCGGATTTCAGCGGCATCTTCAACCTCTACAGCTATAATCTGTCCACCCAGGCCATCCGCCCCCTGACCAACGTCAAAGGTGGTGCCCTCACCCCTAGCTGCAGCCCCAGCGGGGAGGTGGCCTTTGCCGCGTACGGGGCCAGAGGGTACCAGATTCGCCAGATCGGCCAGGCTCCCGGCGCCGCGTTGGTCCCGCCCGCAGGTCCGGTCCCGGCCGCGCTGGCAGCCCCAACCGCGCTGCTACCCTCCCACCCCTATGGCATCGATTTCCTCAAGACCTCGCTGATCCCGCGCCTGCTGGTGGATGAGGGGCGTTTCAAGGGTGGGCTCTATATCAGTTCCGGGGATGTGCTCAGCCGGCAGAGCATCTTCGCCGGGGCGGCCTACGCGCCGGCCAACAACGACCGCGACCTCTTTGCCATCTACGAATACCGCGGCTGGCGGCCCACCGCCTTTCTCGAGTTCAACCACCAGCGCCGCGAGTCGCCCCGCGCCGACACCACCGACGACCAGGCGCTGATCACCACGGGCACGGTCTTCAACCTCAACCAGCTCAACCTGGGGCTCAAGGGCAATGCCGGACGCCACGGCGAGCTGGCCCTCTCGCTGACCTACGACCGCTACGACGCCAGCATCAACAGCCGCTACTTCGACCCCCAGCAGGTGGAGTGGGTGAAGCAGAAGCCCTTCGGCTACACCTACCTCCAGGGTTTCAATCTGGGGCTGAGCTATCGATTTGAGGCGCTGGCCCGCCGCCGCGACCAGGAGATCAGTCCGCGCGGCCGGCAGCTCTCCTTCCGCTACGACCGGCTGTACAACTTCTACATCAAGGGCTTCAAGGAAGGCGTGACCTTCATCGACGAGGATTACCTGCACCTCTTCTATAACCAGTTCACCCTCGACTGGCAGGAACATCTGCCTCTGCCCCTGGGCAGCGCCCTGAGCCTGCGCTTCTTTGGCGGCATGATCGCCAGCGACCGGGTGGACGACGAGGATGTCAACAACTTCTTCGACTACCACCTGGGCGGCATCCAGTACATGAAAGGCTACACCTATTACAGCATCGAGGGCCGCAAGGCGGCGCTGGGCACCGCCACCCTGCGTTTCCCCATCCTGCCCGACCTGCGCCGGCGTTTCCTGCACCTGTACTTCGACAAACTCTACGGAGCGGTGTACGGAGACCTGGGCAAGGCCTGGGACCGGAACTGGGACGAATGGGACCCCGAGTTCGGCCGCAAGGGCCCGCTGCGCGATGTGGGCGGGCAGTTGCGGATGGATCTGTTCTCATATTACAGTATGCCCACCCGCGTCCAGGCCGACCTGGCCTACGGCATCGACGAGGTGGCAGTGAAGTCCCCGTGGAAATTCTACCTGACCGTGTTGTTCGGTTACCTGTGAGAAGGAGAGCAGCCATGTACAGGACAGCGATGGCGGCGCTGGTCGCCGCAGTGTTCGTCAGCCAGGCCCGGGCCGAGGAAGGCCTGCTGCCGGCGGCCAACCCGGCGCTGCAGACCTGGCCGGCGCTGAGCGCAGCCAAGACCGCGCCCAAACCCACCAAGATGAGCACCCCCGCTCCCCAGGCTGAGGGCAAATCCCCGCGCCGGGCCTTTCTGCTCTCGGCGATCTTTCCCGGTGCCGGGGAGTTCTACGCCGGGGCCCCCAAGCGGGCCATCGGTTTTGCCGCTGTCGAGGTGCTGGCGCTGGGTGCGTATTTCACCTGGAAGGGCAAGGGCGACGACATCGAGCAGGAGTTCCGCGCCGTGGCCAATGCCGACTGGGACCCGGTGGCCTATCTCGAGTGGCGCACCTCGACCCGGGCCTCGCGCTTCTCCTCCATCACCCACGCGCTGCCCTGCAGTTCTTTTGTGGCCGAAGGCGGCGCGCTGCCGGGCAGCCTCAAGGATTGCAGCGGCCGCGAGACCCAGCAGTACTACGAGCTGATCGGCAAGTACAACCAGTTCATCGCCGGCTGGGAGGACGTGGTGCGCACCGACAGCAACAGCCCGGTCCAGCCCACCGACATCGATTCGGTGGAGAGTTTCTCCTCTCAGAAGCGTTTCGCCTACGAGATCCAGCGCGATGACAGCAACAAGAACCTCAAGCGGGCGAGCAATGTGCTGGGGTTGATCCTGGTCAATCACGCGCTGAGCGCCATCGACGCGGCCCGCGCTGCGCGGATGCGCAACGGGGACCATGCCGAAGCAGTGGAGGAGCGGGTGCGCCTGAGCCTGGTGCTGCCACCGGAACGCCAGCGCCCGACCATGTTGATGGCCTACAAACCTTTCTATTGATGCCATGCGCCGTTCCCTGATTTTCGGCCTCCTGCTCTGCCTGCTGCCGGCCGCCCTCTGGGCGCAGTCGCCGCGCCAGGCCTTCTGGCGCTCGCTGATTCTGCCCGGCTGGGGGCAGCACTACGCCGGGGGCAGTGGCCTGCGTTTTGCCGTGGTGGAGGCCGGCCTGTGGGCCGGGTACCTGGGCCTGCGCGGCCTGGAGCAGGTGCGCCAGACCCAGTACGAGAGTTATGCCGCCGCACACGCCGGCGCCCGGCCGGCCGGCAAGGACAGCGAGTACTTCGACGACCTGGGCTTTTACCAGAGCCGGTTGCAGCACGACCAGTATGCCCTTCGCGACGAAGGACCCAGCGCCCAACTCTACCCGGCGGGCCCCGAATACGGCTGGGAGTGGGACAACGAGGCGTCGCGCCAGCGGTACCGGCAGCTGCGCAACAGCAGCGCCAGCGCCGGCCGCCAGGCCCTCTACACCACCGGTCTGGTGGTGGCCAACCGGGTGATTGCCGCAGTACACGCCTCGCGCCTGGCCCGGCAGGCCAGGGTGGGGGTGCTGCCCTTCGAGCTGGAGGTGGACCCGCTGCGGGGCCGCGTCGCCTTGCTGCGGGCCTTATGGTAGCCCTGCTGGCCTGCCTGCTGCTGGCGCTGCCGGCCTGGGCCCAGCCGCCCTCGCACTGCGCCACCGCCTATCTCAAAACCCTGCCGCTGCCGCGCCCCCTTCCCCCCGCCGCCAAACCCGCCCAGGTCCCCGACCAGATCGGGGTGGGCACCGCGATGACCTTCTATTCGAGTTTCGATTTCCAGCTGATCCCGGCCACCTGCCGGTACCTGGGGGATCATTCCTACATCTTTGTGGAGGACGGGCAGTGGGCGGCGGCGGGCGGCACCGTGGCCCAGCGCGATGTGGACTCGCTGGGGGTGCTCTTCGAGGACCACAGCCCGGCCGATCCGCGGCGGGGCATCTACGCGCTGGAGACCGAGGCCTTTGGCGAGCCGCCCGACGTGGACGGCGACCCGCGGGTCTTTATCCTGGTGCTGGATATCCCGGACGAGAGCTATGTCGGCTATTTCGACTCCGGGGTCGCCACCCTCGACGAATTGCCCGAGTTCCGGCACGACATGCTCTTCATTGACGCCCTGTACCTGACCGGGCAGCCCTATCTGACACGCGGCACCCTGGCCCACGAGTTCCAGCACCTCATCCACTGGGGCAAGGACCCGGATGAGGACACCTGGGTGGACGAGGGCCTGTCCGGGTACGCCGAAGAGGTGGCCGGTTACCCGGAGGCCGACCCAGACGCGGCGCCCGACTTCCTGCGCAACCCCGGGGTGGGCCTGCTCTGGCCCGGTTCCACCCTCGATGCCCAGGGCTACAACTACGGCGGCACCTACCTCTTCATGTCCTACCTGGCCCAGCGCCAGGGCAGGGCCTTCATCCGCCAGCTGGTGGCCCAGCCGCGCAACGGCACCTTCGGGGTGGACGAGGCCTTCACCAGCCAGGGCGTGGAGGGCAGTTTCACCGACGCCTGGGGCGGCTGGGTGGTGGGCAACTACATGGCGGATGCCGACTACGGGTACAAGGCGCTCAAGGGCCGGCGGGCCCGCGCCACCGCCCTGCGCGACCTGCCCATCGAGGAGATCGAGGGCCAGGTGTCGGGGCGCTGGGGCGCGCAGTATGTCTCCCTGCCGGTGGCGGGCAACCTCGAGATCGAGCTGAGCACCGGCGGCCAGTTCCAGGCCTGGGTCTGTGCCTGGCAGGGTGGCCGGGGTGCGGTGCAGGAGGTGGGGCTGGATGCGGAGGGGCGGGGCGTGCTCGCCGCCGAGGGCGTGGACAGCCTGACCGTGATGGTGGGCCGCACCGCGGCTCAGGGGCGCTCGTACCTGATTTCGGCCGACCACTTCATCCCCACCCTGGTCGAAGGCCGGGCAACCGTACCCGCCGCCCTGCAACTGGGCGCGGCCTACCCGAACCCCTTCAACAGCGCGGCGCAGATCCCCATGGCGTTGCCCGAGGCGGCCGAGGTGCAGGTGGCGGTGTACAACAGCCTGGGCCAGTGCCTGCGGGTCCTGCAGGCGGGACCGCTGGCGTCTGGAACGCACCAGCTGACCTGGGACGGGCGCGACGAGCAGGGCGCGCCGGTGGGCAGCGGCACCTATACCGTGGTCCTGCAGGCCGGCCAGGCGCGCCTGAGCCGGCGGTTGAGTCTGATCAAGTAGGAGTGGAGGCCGTGTACGATCTAGAGGGCAAGGTGGCGCTGGTGACCGGCGCCGGGGGCGAGAACGGCATCGGCCGGGCCATTGCCGCGCGGCTGGCTGCCGAAGGCGCAGACCTGGTGATCAACGACGTGGTGGAGAATCCCTATCCGGGCAACCCCAGCGGCTGGCAGGGCCTGCCCTCGCTGGTGGCACAGATTGAGGGATTGGGACGGCAGGCCTTTAGTGTGGTGGCCGACGTCAGTGTGGCCGCGCAGGTCGAGCAGATGGTGCAGCAGGCGGTGGCCCGTTTCGGCCGTATCGATATCCTGGTGGCCATTGCCGGGTCGCGGCCCGGCGGCGACCGGGTGCCGGTGGTGGACCTGGCGGAGGAGGACTGGGATCTGGTGCAGCGGGTCAATGGCAAGGGGGTGTTCCTCAGCTGCCGGGCGGTGGCCCGCCAGCTGATCGCGCAGGGGCAGGGCGGCAAGATCATCACCCTCTCCTCGAGCGCCGGCAAGCAGGGCTACGCCCGTTTCGGCGCGTATTGTTTTTCGAAGTTCGGGGTCATCGGCCTGACCCAGTGCCTGGCCATCGAACTGGCCCCGCACCACATCAACGTCAACGCCATCTGCCCGGACACGGTGGACACCGAGCGCACCGCCTATATCGCCGGCATGCTGGCCCCCGAGGGCATGACGCGGGAGGAGTACCACCGCGAGATGGTGCGCCAGAAGGCGGCGCTGATTCCCCTGGGCCGGGTGGCCACCACCGAGGACATCGCCCGCACCGCGGCCTTCCTGGCCTCCGCTGAGTCCGACTTTCTCACCGGGCTGGCGGTCAGTGTTTCGGGCGGGCTGGTGATGCACTAGGGTGTTGCACACGTGCGCTCCTCGTTTTGTCATCCCATCCTGCCAAGTTAGGCAACCTCGCTAGACCGCCTCCAGAAAAGCCGCACCGGCCGACCCTGCAAGATAAAAGTGGCAGGTCGCGGCGATCCGTCGATACTAGTAGTGTGATAACACGTATTAGCAATTGGTAAAAAGCTACTGCCCCGATTGCTGCCAGGGATGGCACCGCGCCTGCTGATATACCGGTGGGTACTGATTAACAGGGAGGTTTGGTCGTGCCGCTCACCATCGACGTCAACAACAATATCGCCGCCCTCAACGTCCGGCGGCATCTGAGCCTCAATAGCAGGGATATGGGCACCCGGCTGGAGCGGTTGTCCTCGGGTATGCGGGTCAACAGCGCCAAGGACGACCCGGCGGGCCTGGCCATCTCCGAGGGATTCCGGGGGCCCCTTTCCGGCCTTGCCGTGGGGTTGCGCAATGCCGAGATGGGCAGCAATCTGCTGCAGGTGGCGGAAGGCTCCCTCAACGAGGTCAGTTCGGTGCTGATCCGCATCCGCGAACTGGCCATGGAGTCGGCCACCAGCACCCTCAACGACGACAACCGCGAGTCGCTCGAAAACGAAATGATCCAGCTCCGCCAGGAGATCGACCGCATCGCCCGCTCCACCGGGTACAACGGCCAGCGTATGCTGACCGGGTTCGGGGCCAGGGTGGATGAGGCGCAGTCCACGGCGCTCAGTGCCAGCGCCACCACCGGGGTGGTGCGGGCGGCGATCTCGGGGGCCGGCAAGGGGGCCTACACCTTTGTGGATGCGGCAGGCGACGGCGCGTTGACCCTGGGGAACGGGGTGGTCACCCAGACCCTCAACACCGCCAGTCTCTTCCTCGATGGGCAGGGCGTCGCCACCGGGACCACGGCCGTGGCCAATTTCGATCGGCTCGGGGTCCAGGTGACCCTGGCCGGGCATCAGGGGGCTGGCGCCACGGGCAGTTATGTGGACGGCGACCTGGACCAGCGGACGATCATGGTCAGCGGGGGGACCGGGGGGTCCTTCCAGGTGGGGGCGGAAAATCGGGTGGAGGACCGCATCGAGATCGGCATCGACGACATGAGCGCCAGCGGCTCGGTGCTCAATCTCAACACCCTCTCGCTGGCCAGCCAGGAAAATGCCCGCACCGCCCTGGACAGCATCAATGCGGCCATCGACGAGGTCGCCAGACAGCGGGGATCGCTGGGCAGTGTGATGAACCGGCTGCAGTTCACCATCAGCTTCACCGAAAGCGCCATCGAGGGCAATACCATCTCGGAGGCGACGGTGCGCGATGCGGACATGGCCGCCGAGGTATCGGCCTTCACCCGCACCCAGATCCTGACCCAGGCAGCCACCGCGATGCTGGCCCAGGCCAACAGCGCCCCTCAGTCGGTGATGGTCCTGCTCAGGCAGTAGCCGGGGGCAGTCTGCCTCAGGCCAATTCCACCCGGTAGCGGTAGTAGTCGGCGATCATCCAATCCTTGGCGTTGCGCTCGGCGTAGCGGGTGACGAAGACCACCAGGTCGCCGGTTTCGCGGTCCACGTAGAAGCGGAAATTGGACATCTGCACCTGGGCCGGCTCGCCGAACTGGCGCTGGCCCACCACCGCGATCGTGTCCCGCCTGAGGGCGAAGGGTTCCTCCTGCACCTCGGCCACCACCAGGGGCACGCGCGGGTAGTTGCCCTTGGGCCTTTCGCCCTGGATACACAGGTTGCCCAGCCAGTAGAGCTTGCCATTCTGGGGCGAGCGGAAGAGGGCCGAGCCGGTGGCGCTGGATTCGAGGGGGTCGCCTTTGTCGCAGGGCAGGGGCACGGGCACGGACCAGGTGCGGGCGTTGTCTTCGGAGAAGCTGAGCCATTTGTACCCGGGCCGCTCGGGGTACATGCTGTTATCCCCTCGGCAGATCATGGCGATGCGGCCATCGCGCAACTCGGCGAGGGTGTTCTCGTTGAGGCCGCGCGAGCTTTTTTCTAGGTCCACCGGCACCGGCGCGCCCACCTGCCAGCGCAGTTCCCCGTCTGCACCGTATTCCCCGATTACTGTCAGCGATTCATCGGCCGTGGCCCAGCAGCCCTGGTAGTGGACCGGCTTGCCCGTCTCGTCGAGCAGGGGCCGCATCGCGGGGAAGAGCAGCGCGCCCTTGCTGGTCTTGATGGGGAAGGAGAAACTCATGGCCAGGTACCGGCCGGGGGTCAGGTCGAGGTGCTGGCGGGGTGTCCACTCGCCGCTGGCCGGATCGTAGGTGGTCTGGATCAGCTTGATGGTGCTGTCGGTGTCGAGTTGGTCGTCGGGGTAGAGGTTCTCGTCCACCAGCACGACGAGTTTGCCGGTGTCCGGGTCGAAGAGGGCGGCGGGTTCGGCGTAGCGCAGGCGGCCTCCGGGGACCACCCGGCTCTTCAGCCAGGGCCGGGGCGGGGTCCAGGTCTGGCCCTTGTCGCGGCTGAGACTCAGCTCGAAATCGTCGTACCCGTCGGAGTAGTCCTCAAACCCGGTGCACAACATCAGCTCGGGACGGGTGGGGTGGATGTAGCTGAGAAAGCCATTGACCACGGGCCGGCCATTCACGTGGGTGCGGTACCGTTCGGCGGAAAGTAGTTTCATTGCGTCCTCCTTGGTGGGGTGCTGTCCTGATAATGGGGTGGCTGGGGATAGGAGTCAACCTGGTGATGGCGGCGAGGGGAGGCCCACTCCGACTTTCCCCAAGGCGCGTCCTTTCCCCCTCGCTCGCATAGCTCCGCTACCCAACCTCCCAACCACGCGGACTTCCCACCCCTTCCACTCCCGAGGGGAAAGTCTCCGGAGCCTGCCCCTCGCCGCCTCGATAATGGTTCCCTGGCGGGACCCACGGATCGGGGAGGTAGCAGTTCATCTGTTCTCTGCCAGCGTATCAGTTGACACCAGCCCGACGAGGTAGCGTTATTACTGCGCCCAAAAAAAGGAGCGTGTACATGGCCCATACCCTCACCCCTGGTGAGCGATCTGCCTTCGACGAGCAGGGGTATCTGATCCTCCGCCAGGTCTTCAGCCCGCAGCGGGTCGCGGCGTTGCGCGGGGCCGTGGAAGGTTTGGTGGCGCGGGCGCAGGAGGGCCAGGTGGAGATCCCCTGGATCGACCGCGAGCGCGGTATTCCCGAGCGCATCAGCCATCTGCTGCATCCCGACAAATTCGCTCCGGCGTACGCCGAGTGGCTCGACGAGGATCTGGCCCCGCATCTAGAAGGCCTGGTCGGCCCGGTGCGCCACAGCCTCTTCGGCATGCTGGCCGGCGGCGGGGGCAAGGCCTATCGCCAGGCCTGGCACCGTGACCTGGGCAAACCGGGCGATCCGGACGAAGCCGGTTTCCTGCGGCGTTTCCACGGCCGTTCGGTGCAGTTCAACGCGCCGCTGCAGCCGGGCGACCACTTCCTCAATCTCGTGCCGGCCAGCCACCTGCGGGCCTCCACTGCCGCCGAGATCGCGGCGGCTGCCGCCGGCGAGCAGGCCCGGATGCCCGACGCCCTGGTGGTCGAGGTCGAGCCTGGGGATATCGTCCTGTACAACGCCAATCTCTGGCACCGCGGCTGGAACCCGGAAGGGGCGCTGCGCTGGAGCCTGCACTGCGCCTTCTGGCGCGCCGAATACCCGGTGATGCAGCACGAACACGGGCAGCGCGAGGGCTTCTTGACCCCCGGCCACCTGGAACGCTTCCCCGGCCGGGCGCGGCAGCTGGTGCAGCGCTACCTCGACCGCTACCCCGAAGGCCCGGCCCCCAGTTGTCTGGAAATCTGCACCTGAAGAGGAGTGACAATGAGCGAGATCCGCGATTTTTTTTCGGATAATGGCTACTACCTCGCCAAACAGGTCTACGACCCGGCGGAGGTCGCCGAACTGGAGGCCGACTTCGACCGCATTGTCGGGCAACTGCTCGGCAGCGGCGAGCGGGTCAACGCCCGCTGGGGCAGCCCGCTGACCAAGGGCATCGAGGCCGACGATTCGGTGATCCTGCACACCCACAACGTGCAGAGTTTCTCGGCGGTGTGGCTGCGGGCGCTGCAGCAGGAGCGTTTTCTGGCGGTGGCCCAGGCCATCCTCGGCCCCGACGTGATCCTGCACCACACCAAACTTTTCCAGAAGCCGCCCGAAAAGGGCGCGGCCTTTCCCATGCACCAGGACTGGCAGTACTTCCCCACGGTGAAGGATTCGATGATCGCCGGCATCATCCACGTCTCGGCGGCCACCGACCAGATGGGTTGTGTGCGGGTTTATCCCGGCTCCCACCACCTGGGCCGGCTGCAGGGCACCATGGGGGGCGGCCAGAACGCCCAGATCGCCGCGCAGTATCCCCTCGACGGCGCCCAGGTGATGGAAGCCGAACCGGGCGACGTCTTCTTCTTCCACTATTTCACCCTGCACGGCTCCATGCCCAACACCTCGACGCGGATGCGCAAGACGGTGCTGGCCCAGCTCTACGCCGGCGACGACGAGGTGGAGGAGGGCAATACCCACACCAACGTGCGCCTGACCCTCAGCGGCTGGAACCACCGCGCCACCCGCTCGGCAGCGGGCAGTGTGCAGGGATGAGGAGGGGGCGATGAACTACTGGCTGATCAAGTCCGACCCGGAGACCTATGCCTTCGAGGATCTGTGTCGCGAGGGCTGCACCGCCTGGGACGGGGTGCGGAATTTTCAGGCCCGCAACAACCTGGCCGCCATGCAGGTGGGGGATCGGTGCCTGGTCTACCACTCGCAGGCCAACCCCGGTGTAGTCGGCACCGCCCGGGTGGTGAAGGCCGCGTACCCGGACCCCAAAGCCGATGATCCGCGCTGGGTGAACGTCGATGTGCAGGCCGGCGAGCCGCTCGTCCGCCCGGTGCCTCTGGCCGAGCTCAAAGCGCACCCGGTGCTGGCGCAGATGGTGGTGGTGCGCCAGTCGCGCCTGAGTGTCTCGCCGGTCACGCCGGCCGAATGGAAAGCGGTGATGGGGCTGGCGAAGAAGCCCCGCGGCTGAATCGCGCGCTTCCCTCGTTGCGCAATCCGGGTCCACCGACTCCGGCGCCTTGACAGGAGGCCGCCGGAGTTCCTTTGTACGCAGGGACAGAAAGGAGACCAGATATGGCAAAGGCCCCAAAACTATCCGCGTTGGCGATCAATGGCGGCAAACCGGTACACCCCCACCCGTGGCGCACGGGCAACTTCCATTTTGCCGAGGAATTGGCGGCGCTCGAGGAACTGCTCTCCGGGCCGGCCCTTCCCCTGGCGCGGGGCCGGGCGGTGATGGCCTACCGGCAGGAATTGCAGGAGCTCTACGGCATGAAATACGCCGTGCCCACCAGCTCGGGCAGCACCGCCATCCACGTGGGGCTCTTTGCCGCCGGGGTGGGGGCCGGGGACGAGGTGATCGTCAGCCCGCTGACCGACTACGGCAGCATCATGGGCATCTTCCAGCTCAACGCCAGTCCGGTCTTCGCCGACGTGCAGCCAGACGGCCTGCTGATGGACGTCAAATCCGTGGCCGCGAAGATCACCCCGCACACCCGCCTGATCATGCCGGTGCACAACGGCGGCTACGCCGTGGACATGCCGGCCCTGATGAGGCTGGCGCGTCAACATGGGCTGATGGTCCTGGAGGACTGCGCCCAATCGCACCTGGCCTCGCTCAAGGGCAAGTACCTGGGCACCTTCGGACAGTTGGCGGCGTGGAGCACCAACGAGAGCAAACACATGAAGTCGGGCGAGGGCGGTTTCCTGTTGACCAACGACCGCAAGATGGCTGAACTCGCCGATCTCTTCTCCGACAAATGTTATCCGCGTTTCCCGGAGGCGCCGCCCACCCCGGCCTTCCCGGCGCTCAACGTGCGCCTCAGCGATGTCAACGCCGCCCTGGCGCGGGTGCAACTGCGCCGCCTGCCCAAATGGACCGCGCAGCGCCAGGCCTTCGGGCTGAAATTCTTCGAGGGCATCGCCGGGGTACCCGGCATCAAGCCGCAGCCGCAGCCCAAGGGGGCGCTGCCCAGTTTCTGGTGGGCGCTTTTCGTCGTCGATCCCCAGGTGCTGGGCGTGAATGCGGGTCGTTTCTGCGAGATGCTCAAGCAGGAGGGCATCCCCTGCATGGCGGGACCGCAGCGCTACGTGCCCGGCTGGGAGGTCTTCCGCACCCTCGACCGCAGCCCCAACGCCTTCCGCTCCTATAGGCCGGGCCGGCTCAAGAAAGGTTTTTATCCGCTCGACGTGGCGCCCAACGCCCAGTCCTCGGCCGAGCGGCTGGCCGTGGTCAGCATGACCCAGCACAACACCCCGGCCGAGGCCAGGGCCGCGGCTAGAGCGGTGCGCAAGGTGGCCGGGGCGCTGCTGGGCAAGGCTCTTTGAGCGGGGCCGCAGCCTGGCGCCCCTTGTTTGACAGCCGGGTGGAAAGTTCGCTTCGTACTCCCTGTATCCAGCCCCTGTGCAGTTCTACCATACGAGAAAGGAACTAGCATGGCCAAGGTGGTGTTCATCGGTGCCGGTAGTTTTGGTTTCACCCGCGGCCTGGTCCGCGACCTGCTCACCTTCCCGCTGCTGGAGGATGCCGAGATCGCGCTGGTCGACATCAACAAGCAGCGCCTCGATTTTGCCCGCCGCGCCTGCCAGAAGATCATCGACCAGGGGCAGTATCCGGCCAAGCTGGTCTGCACCAGCAACCGCCGCGAGGTGCTGGCCGGCGCCGATGCGGTGATGGTCACCATCCTGCGCGGCAGCACCAGCGTCTGGCAGCACGACATCCTCATCCCCAAGAAGTACGGCATCGACACCAACGTGGGCGACACCCGCGGGCCCAGCGGCATCTTCCGCGCCCTGCGCACCATCCCCGAGATGTTGGCCATCGCCAAGGATATGGACGAGTTGTGCCCCAAGGCGATCATGCTCAACTACACCAACCCGATGGCCATGCTCTGCCACGCCATGCAGCGGGAGACCAAGGTGGCCAGCACGGGTCTGTGCCACAGCGTGCAGGGCACCTCGGCGATGCTGGCCGGCTGGGCCGGGGTCAAGCCCGAAGCCGTGGATTACGTCTGCGCCGGCATCAACCACATGGCCTGGTTCACCAAGTTCGAGCACAAGGGCAAGGACCTCTACCCGAAGCTGCGCAAGCGGGTGGCCAGCGACCCCGAGATCTACAACCACGAGCAGGTGCGCAACGAGATGTTCTTGGCCCTCGACTACTACGTCACCGAGTCCTCGGGCCACAACTCCGAATACAACTGGTGGTTCCGCAAGCGTCCCGACCTGATCCGCAAGTACTGCACCAAGGGCACCGGCTGGAACCCCGGCCTGTACGCCTACATCCTCAAGGAGTACCAGAAGCGGGAGAAGACCTGGCAGCAGCAGGTGAAGAAGTGGCTGGCCACCGACGAGGCCATCTCGCTGAAGCGCGGCCACGAGTACGCCGCGTACATCGCCAACGCCTGGGTGGGCGGCGAGCCGTACAAGTTCAACGGCAACGTGCCCAACGACCGCCTGATCGACAACCTGCCGCAGGGGGCCTGCGTCGAGGTCCCGGTCCTGGCCACCCGCAACCAGCTCGAGCCGATCCGGGTGGGCGCCCTGCCGGCCCAGTGCGCCATGCTCACCTCGCTGAGCGCCCAGATCGAGATGATGGCGGTGGAGGGCTGTCTCAGCGGCGATCCGCGGCTGATCTACCAGGCCATCGCCCACGATCCGCTGACCGCCGCGGTGCTCTCGCTGGCGGAGATCCGGCAGATGGTCAAGGAGATGCTGCGCAAGAACCAGGCCTATCTGCCCACCTTCAAACGCATCGACTTCTGAGATAACCATCATGGGCGAAACCCTGCAGGAAATCGGCGCCAGGCTGGGGCGGGAGACCGAGGAGGCCTACCGCACCAGCCCCTTCAGCATTCTTTCCCGCGACTATCTGGCGCGTTACCGGCGCGATCCCGAGGTGCGTCCCGCCGCCGGTGAGGTGGAGATCATGCCAGGCTGGGCCATCGGCCTGGAGGCCGGCGCTTCGGAACTGGCCCATCGTATGGCCGGCCACCTTTCCGGTTTTCTGGCCGAGCGCATGGGGCTGAAACTCGAGACCCGGCTGCTGGCCCCGGGGGCTGCTGGCGGCGGCCTCATCGCGTTGACCGAGACGGGGGGAGGAGCGGCGGGGGTGCCGGAGAGTTTCACCATCGAGGTGGCGCCGGGTCGGGTGCAGGTGCGCGGCGCCGATGCGTGCGGCCTGCGCGACGGCATCGTGCGCCTGGTGGATCTGATCGGCCTGCGCCAGGCGCCCTTCCTGGCGGCAGGCAGCACCACCTACCGGCCGCGCCTGCCGGTGCGCCTGGGGGCGGTGCCGCATCTGGGTTCGTACCGCGACCTGGTCTTCCTGGGGTACAACGCCATCTTCGCCTCGGGGGGGGATCTGTACGCCTTCTCCCGTTCGGAGGCCATCCCCGCCCTGGTCAGCCGCCGCTCACCGGCGCCCATCCAGCCGGCCACCGAGGCGCGCCAGTACGGGCTCAAGACCTTCGCCTTCCTCAACACGCGGCAGAAGTTCCCCAAGGAGCACCAGGTCTTCGTCGACCATCCCGATATGCGCGGCGCCCTCACCTGGAGCGCCGACGGGGAGTACACCATCTGCACCGAGCACCCGCTGGTGAAGCGTTATCTGTCCGAGAGCGTGGAGGGTTTGTTCCGCGCCGACCCGGAACTGGATGGGGTGGTGCTGATCATCGGCGGCGAGGGTTTCTACCACTGCTTCATGCGCCCCTTCGGGGTGGCGAAGGGGCACACCAACTGCCCGCGCTGCGAGGCGCTGGGCGCCGATACGGTGGTGGCCAATCTCGTCAACCTGCTGAGCGCCGCGGCCCGCCGGGTGAACCCCAAGGCGCTGGCGGTGGCCTGGCCCTATTCGGCCGAACACGTCTGGTCGGCTGACCGGGCCCAGAGCGGGTTTATCGAAAAGCTGGGGCCGGGCGGGGCGATCTTCACCGAGATCGAGAAGGACGAGTGGATCGAGAAGGAGGATGGGGTCCGCAAACATCTGTGGGATTACAGCATCGACCTGATCGGTCCCGGAGTGCGGGCCGCCGAGCAGGTGGCGGCCTGCCGGGCCGCCGGGGTGCCCATCTTCATGAAGAGCGAACCCGAACTGGGCTTCGAGGCCGCGCGGTTGCCGCACGTGCCCTGCCTGGACCGCTGGGCGGACCGGGCCGAAGCGCTGGTGGCGTGTGGCGCGGACGGGGCTTGGGTTTTCCCTGCCTTCCGGCCCCTGTACGGCTGCAGCGCCGCGGAGGTGAACAAACACTTCTGGTGGGACCCGGTGCCCGGCCGCGAAACCGTGCTGCAGGCCCTGGCAGCGCGTATTGCCGGCCCGCAGGGCGGTCCCCATCTGCGGCGAGCCTGGAGCCTGGTCTCGGCGGCCATCCCCTGTTCCCCCGAACTGCCGCCCTACTACACCGGCCCCACCTATACCGGGCCGGCCCATCCCATGTGCGCCGATCCGGAGGCGCCCCTGCCGCCGGTCTTCCACGGCCTGTACCTGTTCATGGCCGAGGCCCAGGACGCCGAGGGGCTCAAACCCCGCCCCACCTTCTTCACCCAGGCGCGCGGCGACCGCCCGGTCTTCGAGCGCCTGTACCGCCGCATGGAGGGGTTGCTGGGCCAGGCCAACGCCGAGGTGGCCGCCGCCGAGCCGCTGGTGCCGGAGCCACAGCGGGTCTTCTTTGCCGCCGAGGCCTCCTCGATCCGCTGGTTCTATCACACCATCCGCACCACCGCCAATTTCTACGCCTCCTGCCGGCTGCGCGATCAGTTGCTGGGCATGGGGCCGGGGCCCTGGCCCAACCGGGCCCTGGGTGAGGGCCTGCTGGCCGAGTGGCGGGCGGTGCTGCAGGACGAACAGGAAAACGTCGCGGCGGCGCTGCCGGTGGCGCAGGCGGACGTGCGGCTGGACTTCTACTACGGCAGCGACCACACCTTTCCCCACCTGAGCGAGATGCTGGCGGCCAAACAGGTGCTGCTGCAGCAGGAGTTGGGCGAGGTGCTACCGGTGCTGGCGCGGCGGCTGGGTTAAGCTAGGGGATCAGGCGGCGAGGGCCGCCTGCAATTCCTCGGGGGGAGGCAGGTCCGGGGCCTGGTCGCCGGAGTAGGAGGCGAACTGGGCCTCGGCCTGGTCCAGGAAGTCGGCGGCGGTGGAGAAGAAGTCCGCAATACCCTGGTGCAGCAGTTGGCCTGCCGCCGCCAGATCCTCCTCGCCCAATGCCAATTGCCCCTTCATCTCCTGCAGGAAAGCATCGACGTTGCCGTGCAGGGTCTCCTCGGTCTGGGTGAGCATCTGGTCCACCTGGTCGAAGAACCCCTGCGCGTCCCCGGCGGAACGCACGCTGAGGGTTTTGGACACGTCGAGGTAGTTGCTCAGCGCCGTCTCGCTGTGGCCGGCCAGGGTTTGGCTCTGGCGCGAGAACTGGTGCAGGAAAGAGACCTTCAGCGAGAAATCCATCGAAAAGGCGCGGCCCACGCTGCGGCTGGTCTGGCGCAGCTTGTCGCCGGTGGCGGGGCTGAGCTGCCCGGCCAGCTGGGTGGTCTGCTGGGTGAAGCTGCGCACCTGGAAGCTGCGCACCTCCTTGAAGGCGCTGGCGATCACTGCCCGCCGGCTGCCTGGCTCGGGGGCGTCGGAGCGCTGGATCGGCGTCGGCGGGGGCGAGGGCGCTTCGGGAGGCGGCAACTGGGGCCCGGGCAAGGTGGTGTCGCTGTCCCCTGCCGAGGCGGCAAAGGAAACCTCCATGTCGAGCTGGTAGCGATAGAAAAACGACTCCAGCACCTGGGGGAAAGCGGCGATCTTCGGCATTTCCCCTTCGGACGGCCCGGTCTCCGCTATCGCCGGCGCCGCACTGGCTGCCGGGGCCACCGCCGCTGGCGTCACTGCGGCAGCCGGGGCGACCTTGGCCGTCGCTGCGGGGTTCACCTCCGCGCCGCCCTGCTGGCTCAGGCTGGCGCCCAGCACGGGTCGGGGGGGAGGAAAGGGAGTACTCAGGGTGTCGATCATGGCGGTTTCGCCCAAAAATAGATATAAGCCGTTATTACACCTATCGGCAGGCGAAATGGCCAACTTTAATGGGTGGGAGGAGGGATTTTCAGCCCGGCAGGCGCAGTTGGCCGGTGCGGCGCAGTTGGTCCTGGCAGGCCAGTTCTTCGTAGTGGGCGCTCAGGGGCCGGCCGGTGTGGGGATGGCACAGGTCCGGGGCCAGATCGCAGAGCGGGGCCAGCACGAAGCAGCGGTCGAGCATGCGGGGGTGGGGCAATTGCAGGATGGGGGTGGTGGCGGTGCGCTGGCCGTGCAGGAGCAGATCCAGGTCGAGGGTGCGCGGCCCCCAGTGGATCTGGCGCTGGCGCTGGTGGCTGGCCTCGATCTGTTGCAGGCCCCGCAGCAACTCCTCGGGAGCGAGGCGGGTTCTGAGCGCCGCGACGGCGTTGAGGAAGTGGGGCTGGTTGGTGTAGCCGACCGGAGCGGTCTCGTACACCGCCGAGGCGCCCTGCACCTCGACCCCGTCGAGAGCGGCCAGGCCGGCCAGGCCGGATTCGAGATACGCGTGGCGGTCGCCCAGGTTGGAGCCCAGGGCGACGAAGGCCAGTTCATCCATAGCTGCGCTGCAACTCCACCTCGACGCCGTCGAACTGGGCGGCCACCGGGGGATGGGGTTTGCGCACCCGGACCGTCAGCCGGATCGGGGCGAAGGCCTGGCCCACTGCCAGGGCGATGTGTTCGGCGAGGGCCTCCACCAGCTTGAAGCGCCGGCGGGTGACCACCTCCTCGACGATTTGATATACGCGCTGGTAGTCGAGGGTGTCCTCCACCTGGTCGCTGTGCCCGGCGGCGGAGAAATCCCGGTGCAACTCGAGGTCCACCTCGAAGCGCTGGCCCAGCTCCCCTTCCTGAGGGAAAAGCCCGTGGTAGGCGAAGAAGCGCATATTGCGCAGGCGCAGGATATCCAAGCTCATGGGGAGGATATTTTACCCGGCCGGCGGCCTCCTGTCAAACGCCTTGACACCGGGAGGGCCAAGGTAGATATTGCTTAACGACCGCAGCAACGAGTTTATCAGGAGGATACCAGGATGATCCCGGCCAGTAGCGCAGTCCGCACCGGTAGCCCGCAGGTCCTGGACAATGCCGGCAGCCCCAAGCAGCAGGCACCGTCGGCGCAACAGGCCCGCCGTCAGCAGACCCAGAGCACCGAGCGCAAGGTGGAGGTCCGCCAGCAGCGCGCCGCTCAGGGCGAAGAGCGGGGCGAGGTGCGCGCCGGGCAGGCGCAGTAGGAGAAGCGGGAGACCCAGCAGATCCAGGTGCGCCGCGACCAGGACAAGGCCACCCAGCAGGCCCAGACTCAGCAGGTGCGCCAGCAGCAGGGCCGAGGTGGCGTGGTCGATACCATCGCCTGAGCCCCTCCTCTACCCGGAGCGAATTTTCGGCGCCGCCCCTCTGGGGTGGCGCTATTTTTTTGCCCCGCGGGCCAGTTCCCGGTAGGCGATGTCGCGCCGGCAGTAGGCGCCCTCGAAGTGGACCATATCCACCCCCTCGTAGGCTCGGGCCACCGCGCCGCGCAGGTCGCCGGCCAGGGCGGTGAGGCCCAGGACCCGGCCCCCGGCCGTGACCAGCTTTCCGTCTTTGAGGGCGGTGCCGGCGTGGAAGGCCAGCAGGTCGGTCTGCCCGGCCAGGGCATCCAACCCCTCGATTGCGAAACCGTTGGTCACCTTGCCTGGGTACCCGCCCGAGGCCAGCACCACACAGACGGCGGTCTGGTTGCTCATCTGCAGCGGCATCTGGTCGAGGCGGTGTTCGCAGGCGGCGAGGAAGACCTCGGCCAGATCGGTCTGGAGCAGGGGGATGACCACCTGGGTCTCGGGGTCGCCAAAGCGGGCGTTGAACTCCACCACCTTGGGCCCCCGGGCGGTGAGCATCAGCCCGCAATAGAGCACCCCTTCGAAGGGGCAGCCGCGCCGCTGCATCTCGGCCAGGACCGGGCGGATGATCCCTTCCTCGGCCTGGGCGATGAGCGCCGGGGTCATTACCGGGGCCGGGGCATAGGCGCCCATGCCGCCGGTGTTGGGGCCGGTGTCGCCCTCGCCGATGGCCTTGTGGTCCTGGGCCGGGGCCAGCAGCTGGTAGTGCTCGCCGTCGCACAGGGCGAAGAGCGAGGCTTCCTCCCCCTCCATGAACTCCTCGACCACCACCTCGGCGCCGGAGGTGCCAAAGATGCGCTGATCCATGATCTGGGCGACGGCCTCCAGCGCCTCCTCGAGGCTGCGGGCGACCACGGCGCCCTTGCCGGCCGCCAGGCCGCTGGCCTTGACCACGATGGGCGCGCCCTGCGCTCGCACATACGCGGCGGCGGCGGCGCTGTCGGCAAAGGTGCGATGGGTAGCGGTGGGCACGCCGATGGCGGCCATCAGCTCCTTGGCGAAGGCCTTGCTGCTTTCGAGGCGGGCGGCGGCAGCGGTGGGGCCAAAGATCTTCAGGCCTGCGTCGCGGAAGGTGTCGACGATGCCGGCGGCCAGGGGGTCGTCGGCGCCGACCACGGTCAGGTCCACCTGCTGGGCCAGGGCAAAGTCGCGCAGGCGCAGGATCTCGGCGCGCAGTTTTTCTGGTTGGGTGATGGGGGCATCGACGCGGATGTCCACACACTCGGCGAACCGGGCGATGCCCGGATTGCCGGGCGCCGCGTAGAGTTTGTCGACCCGCGGGCTCTGGGCCAGTTTCCAGACCAGGGTGTGTTCGCGGCCACCCTTGCCAACTACTAGTACTTTCATGGGTTTCTCCTGTGATGTGCGGCGAGACCGCCCGACAACCCAGCCCCCGCAACGCCCCATACGTTGGGGCGTTGCGCCCCTTATTCGTTCAGTTGGCGCACAACTTCGTAGAGCACCCGTACCGCAAAGGCGACGTTGGCCGTGGAGACCCGCTCGTCGTGGCCGTGGCACAGGGAGAAGAAGTCCATGCCCGGTTCGTGGCGCATGGGCAGGAAGCCATAGACGGTGAGGTCGCGGCCCTGGAGGAAACGGGCGTCGGTGCCGCCGGTCACCATATAGGGCACCACGGCGCTGCCGGGTTCGCAGTGCTGCATGGCGGACTGGATGGCTGCCAGCAGCGGGGTGTCGCTGGCGAACTCGGCGCCGGCCCAGTAGTTGTCGAGGCGGAACTCGGGGCCCTCGCCCACCAGGCTGCGCACCTCGGCCAGGAAGGTGTCCTGGTCCATGTTGGGCAGGGTTCGGCCGCTCAGTTTCACCGTGGCCTCGGAGGGGATGACGTTGCGTTTGACCCCGGCCTCGAGCATGGTGGGGGCGCAGGTGTTGCGCAGCATGGCGTCGAACATCAGGCGGGTGGGCTCGTCCACGGGCAGTTGGGCCAGAGCTGATGCCTGGCGCGCTGGGTCGAGCAGGGCGCGCAGCAGGGCGGCGACCTCGGGCCGGGCCTGGGCCGCTGCCGCGCCCTCGAAGAAGGCGCGGGCGCTGGCGGTCACCCGGTGGGGCAGCCGGCCGCTGAGCCGCTCCAGTATTGTGGACAGATGCAGGAGCGGGTTGTCGGCGTGTGGCACTGAGCTGTGGCCGGGCCGGCCGTGTATCACTAGATCGAGGTTGGCGCTGCCCTTCTCGCCCACCTGGCAGGTGTAGAGGGGCCGGCCGTCGACCAGCAGGGCGAAACCGCCGCCCTCGTTGATGCCGTATTCGGCGTCGAAGACCTCGGGGTGGTGCTGGGCCAGCCACTTGACCCCGAGGTTGCTGCCCAACTCCTCGTCGGCGGTGGCCACCAGCACCAGGTCGCGCTTGAGGGGCAGGCCGAGGCGTTTGCACAGGAGCAGCACTTGGAGCTGCGCGGTGGTGGTGAGTTTCGAATCGACCGCGCCCCGGCCCCAGACCTGGCCCTCGGCCACCTTGCCGGCAAAGGGGGGATGGGTCCAGCGGGCGGGTTCGGCAGGCACGACGTCGAGGTGCGAGATCAAGAGCAGGGGCCGCTGCGAGCCGTCGCCGCGCAGGCGCACCACCAGGTTGGCCCGACCGGGGGCGGCTTCGAGGATCCGGGCTTCGAGGCCGTCCCGGGCCACCTGGGTGGCGAGGTGCTGGGCCAGGGGCAACTCGTTGCCGGGCGGGTTGGTGGTGTCGAAGCGCAACATCTGCTGCAGGCGGGTGACGGCTTCGGCGCCGGCGGCGGCAAAATCTGGGTTCACGGGATTCTCCTGGTTTAGGCCAGTGACTCGAACCGCCAATCCTCCAGCGGAATCATCGAAGCGGTGTCCACCTCCATACCCACGCCCAGGCCGGGGCACTGGAGGGAGCTCAGGTCGATGCGGCCCTGGCGGATGTCGAGGGCCAGGGAATGGCCGAGGGGGGCGTAGAGTGCAGGGTGCACCCGGGTGCAGGCCTGGCGTTCGGCGGAGGAGAGATGGTCGAGGCCGCGCACGTAGTGGTGGCCGTTGCGTTCGGCGTGGGTGACACCGAGGGCGGCGAGCTGGGCCAGGTCTTGCTGTAAGGGCACCACCGGCAGGTTCATCAGATCCTCGCCGGTGAGGAAGAAGGGCCGGCCCAGGGAGGCGCTGAAGTGGCGGCCTAGCCCTTGGTTGGCCACGGCTTTGATCAGGCCCTTGCAGTTCTTGGCCGAGACCCCCAGATAGCCCAGATCGATGGCGCGGCGGAAGGAGTCCAGGTCGCCATCCGACTCGTCGATGAGCAGGGGTTTGCGGGTGCTGGTGGCGCGGATGCCGGCGGCCAACGCGGGCTCCAGGGCCAGGCTGCGCTCCAGCGGCTGTTCGATATAGAGGGTGCTGGCCCAGAACCTGGCCAATGCCGGGTCGGTCTCGATGCGGTGCACCAGTTCGAGGAAACCCTCCATCTCCTTGTACTGCTCGTTGCCGTCGAGGGAGAGGTGGTACTCGGTGCCGGCCGAATCGAGCAGGGTGGCGATGGCGCGCAGCCGCTCCAGGTCGGCCTCCAGCACGCCGCTGACCTTGATCTTGAAGTAGGAGAGCTGCTGGGTCTGCAGATATTCTTCGAGAGACTGGGGCAGGCCGTCATCCAGGCGCTCGGCAGCGGGGATTTCGGCGCTGCGGATGGGATCGGCCAGGCCCACGGTGTGGCGGATGTACAGGGCGCCCAGGGGTTGCGGAGCGATACACTGCGAGGGTTCGATGCCGCGCAGCTCGGGATGCAGTTGGCCCAGGTCCACCCCCAGGGCGTTGTGCTTGAGCAGGGTGTGGTAGCTCTGCTTGAGAGCCTTGCCCAGGCCGTCGATGAGGGCCCGCTCCAACAGCGAGACGCCGTGGTTGCTGGTCAGGTGGTTGAGGCCGCGCTGGTCGCCCTCGGCCAGCAGGGCGGCGCTGGCTTCGCGCCAGAGCGCAAAGAGGGAGCGCGGCTGTCGGGAGAGTGCGGCGAAGAGTACGGCGGCCCGGTTGGCAGCCCAGAGCAGATCGTCCACATTGTCCTGGTACCTCTTGGCCGGGTCCTTGTCGAACCATTTGGGCGGCAGGATGTCGGCGGCCACCCCGGTGGCTTGGCCGCTGCCCTCGACCTCCAGTTCGGCGACCAGGTGCAGGATAGGCACCGAGGTGAGGGTGGCCACCCCGTACCTGAAGGGCATGCGGGTGCGCACGTTGCGCAGGAAGAAGTGGGTCTGGTGGAGGGCGAGTCGGGGTGCGCTATGCATAGGGCCTCGGCGGGGAAACGAAAGAAATGATAGCCATCGCTCGTGGTTGCGGCAAGGCTGATGCAGGTTGCGGACCAGCGCAAACCGGCGGTATATTGCGGCGTCGAAAAAAAGAAAGGAGGGCGAGTGATGAGCAGCTACGGTTGGTGGTTTGCCCTCTTGGCCCTGCCGGTGCTGGCCCAGGAAAAGCCGGCGCCCACCTTCGAGGAGCAGACCCGCCAGATCCTGCGCTCGCACCTGCAGCAGGCCGAGGAACTGAAGGTGGGCGAACTGGTGGACGAGTTGTCGCGGGAGACCAGACTGCCCAGGGAACAGGTGCAGGTGCGTCTGGCGGCCTGGCTCGACAGTATGGAGGTTTGGCGCAAGCAGCGGCGCAGCGAGTGGGAGAAGCTGGTCAAGAGCGGCGGGGTGCAGACCTCGGCCAAGGAAGCCGAGAAGTTCCTGCGGCAGTTTGCCGCCCAGGCGCGGCAGGCCCTCGAAAAACAGTCGGAGCGGCCGCTGGAGGACCTGGTCGACGAGGCGGCGAAGAAGGCGCAAGTGCTCACCTACCAGGGCCGCGACCTGCTGCTGCGTCTGTTGAGCGAGCAGGAGGGCGGGGCGCTGCCCGAGAAGGTGGGGTTGCTGGTGGAGGTGCAAAGCCGCCTGAAGGACGACCACGCCATCTGGTCCCTGCTGGCGCGGGGGGAGCGCCGTCTGAGGGACGAAACCACGGTGGCCGGGTACCTATCGCCGCTGGTGACCGAGGAATTGGCGCATTCGCCCCGGGCGCGCTGGGCCATCGGCCAGCCCAAGGCCGGGCTAGAGCCCGATTGGCGTCTGGTGCTGGAACTGGAGGAACTGGAATATCCGCGCACCGAGGCGGGCACCCTGCGGCAGTTCCTCACCGGGCAGGTGGTGTTGTACGAGATGAAGACCGGGCTGGAGTTGTACCGCCAGCCCCTGCGGGTGAACAGCCATGTCTCCGAGAAGGTGGAGGAAACGGAGCGGGGGCCCCGATTCGCCGGGGATATCACCCGCCGCACCCGCGAGATCTTCGAGGCGTACTGGAGCAGCAAATAGGCCTGGCGCCGGAGGACGGCGTCTGGATGCAGTGAACGGATTACCCGGAAAGGAGTTGTTCGATGGAGGTGAGGCACTTGGCGATGGCCGAACTGGAAGCGGGGTTGGCGCAGATCCGCCAGGCTCCGGCCGACAGGGGAGAGTTGCAGTTGATCGTGCGCCGGCCCGCCAAGGGCGAGCGCGAGGTCCTCAACGAGGGGCAGCTCGACCTGATCGCCGGCCTGGTCGGCGATAACTGGGCGGCCAGGGGCGCGTCAGCCACGCCCAAACGCGTCCCCAATCCAGAAACCCAGCTGACGATCATGAATACGCGCGCCGCCCAGCTGATCGCCGGCAGCCGCGAGCGTTGGCCCCTGGCAGGGGATCAGCTGTATCTCGATATGGACCTGGGCTTGGCCAACCTGCCGGCCGGGACCCGCCTGGCCATCGGTTCGGCAGTGGTCGAGGTCACCGCCGAGCCGCATACCGGCTGCAAGCAGTTTGTCGGACACTTCGGCATGGACGCCATGCTCTTCGTCAACTCGCCCGAGGGCAAGGCCCTTTGCCTGCGCGGTATCAATACACGGGTGGTCCAGGCCGGCACGGTACGGGTGGGCGACACGGCCGCCAAGTGCTGATCACCGGGTCCGGCGGCTCAGAAGCGTTTGATCTGCTGCAGGAGCGGCAAGCGCTTCTTGGGCGTCAGTTCGGGCTGGTTTTGGCTCCAATCCGAGGTGAGTGAGAGCAGCGAACTGCGCTCCTCCACCAGGTGGCGCAGCAGGTCGATGCTTTCGCAGGCCTTCTGCAGCATCAGGCCTTTCTCCTGCTGGGATTTCAGCAGTTCGGTGGCGATATCCATGGCTGCCAGCACCGCCAGTTGGGTTTTGTTCGAGTTGCCCGAGCGGCTGGCGGTTTCGCGCATCTTCAGGTCTACATAGGCGGCGACCCGCCGCAGGTCGGCAGTATCGAGCTCGCTGGTCATGCGGTACTCGTCGCCGCAGATCCGCATTAGGGTGCCCGTCTCGGGGATGGTTTCCATAGCAGCCTCTTGGGGGAGTCATGGCACTACTTGGCACCATGATGACTCCCGAAGGGATGCAGGGGTTCCCACCGGGTTCTGGCCTGAGGCTGCGGCCTATTCCCGCACCGCCGCTGGCGTAGGTAGTTCCCGCACCCCGATGGCTGCCCCGTAGCCGAAGCCCGGCCCGGTGAGGGTGCGCAAATCCACCGCGCCCTGGCGGCGCTGGTACGCGCCCGGATGCAGGGCCGCCTCGGGCCGCGAGGCCTCGGGGTAGAACTGCATGCTGTTGGTCTCCACCCCCATCAGGGTGCCGGCATGGGCGGCCAGCTGCAGGTGGGGGAGCTGGGCCAGCATGGGGTTGGTCAGGTCCTGGACCATCAGCCCCATGCCCTGGGCTTTGGCCCAGCACAGGCTGAGCAGGGCGCCGGTCTGGGTTTTGCAGGTCTTGAGGGCTACCCCGTTCCAGCCCAGTTCGCGGCCCAGACGCACCAGTTTCCAGTCGTGGGCGCTCTCGTCCATGAAGAGGGGTTTGCGCCAGGCCACCGAGTGGACGTCGAGCCGGTGGGCTTCCAGGTCGTACGGGAAGGGTTGCTCCACGTAGAGCAACATGCCGAAGAGGCGCGGGTGTTCGCGCAGGAGCCGGTCGAGGATGGCCTCGACGTAGTCCGGTTCGGTGACTGTGCAGTTGAAGTCGCTGCTGAGCCAGTCCACCCCCTGTGCCGCTCCCAGTTCGCCCACTTGCACCAGCCGGG
>JADZBP010000261.1 GCA_020852055.1 Candidatus Latescibacterota bacterium | reverse complement strand
CCGGGGTGCACGCCTTCTACATGTACACCTGGGCCGCCCACGGCATGGACCAGGCCGGCAAGGTGTACGCCGTGGGTTGCGGCAGCGACCGGCGCGGCGCCCGGTTGCTGGGGTGGGAATGCGCCGACACGGTGATGGATGCGGTAGACGCGGCCCGCAAACACCTAAACAACCCGGCCGCCAGCGTCACCTATTTCCGCTGCCCGCCGGTGGGGTATCTCCGGGTCAAACAGGACGGCTGATGTCCTGGGTCCTCATCGCCAATCCAGCGGCCGGGGGTGGTCGGGGACGCCGCCTCGGCGAGGCGGCGCAGACCGCGCTGCGCCAGGCCGGTGTGGCCTGCAACCTGCGCCTCACCGAAGCCCCCGGTCACGCCACCCAGTTGGCCCGCCAGGCAGTGGCGGAGGGCTGCGAACGGCTGGTGGTCTGCGGCGGCGACGGCACCATCCGCGATGTCCTGCCCGCCCTGGCCCACACCGCCATTCCCCTGGGCCTGCTGCCCTTCGGCACGGCCAACGACCTGGCGCGGGCCCTGGGGGTGCCGCGCAAACTCGACCAGGCGGTGCAGCTCCTGCTCAGGGGCCGGCCTTCGGCCATCGACCTGGGGCGGGCGGGCGAGGCCCTCTTCGCCACCGTGGCCGCCTTTGGCTTCGACGCCCAGGTGAGCGAGGCCATGCGTCAGGGGCAGGTGCCCCTCTCGGGCACCGCCGGGTACCTTTACGCCACCCTGGGGCATCTCTTCCGCTTCCAGGCCCCCCAGGTTCGTTTGGAGGGGGAATTCGGGGTGTTCGAGGGCCAGGTGCTGCTGGTGGCCACCGCCAATACCCGGTCCTACGGCGGCGGGATGCAGATCGCCCCGGCGGCGGACCCCCGCGACGGCAAACTCGAGGTGTGTATCGTGCGCCAGGTTCCCCGACGGACCATTGTGGGGGTCTTGCCCCGGCTCTTCTGGGGCGGACACGTCCACCACCCCGCAGTGCAGGTCCGACGCACTTCGTGGCTTCGCCTCCACACCGAAATCCCCCACCTCCTGCACGCCGACGGCGAGCCTCTGGCCCATACCCCGGTGCTGATCGAAACCCTGCCGGCCGCCATCCAAGTAGTGTGCGCCCCCGGCGCCTGAGGACTCCCTTGCCGCACCCGCCTGTCTGCCCCATATTGTGGGCATCACCCGCCAGGTCGCCCGCCACCTGGGGAAACACCCCACACCGGACCCCGCCCGGCTATGGCTAGTCGCGCCCAGAAGATCCGCCTCGCCCTTTTCCTGCTCGGCTCCAGCGCCCTGCTGGTGGGTCTCGTTTTCCTGCTGGCCGGGCTGCAGTTCCTCGAGCGGCGCGACACCTACTTCGTCGAGTTCAAGGACACCTCGGTGGGCGGGCTCAATATTGGCTCTCAGGTCAAATACATGGGCCTGAGGGTGGGCAAGGTCGAGGAGGTGCGGATCTCGCGCGACGACGTCACCACCGTGCTGGTGGAGATCACCCTCGATCCGCAGTTGCTGCCCAACGCCGTGCGCACCGACACCCGTGCCAGCATGGCCAATCAGGGTATCACCGGGCTCAAATACATCGAACTGGTGGCCGGCAGCCAGGATGCGCCGGTGCTGCCGCCCGGCTCCCGCATCCAGCCCAACACGAGCTTCCTCTCCACCATCGACGAACGCGCCGAGGTGCTCACCGCCAAGGTGGAACAGGTGCTCAACAACCTGATCGTGCTCACCAGCGAACAGAACACCGCGCACCTCACCGGCACCCTGCGCGGGGCCAGCGAGCTGATGCAGACGGCCAGCGCCATCGCCGGCGAAAACCGCGCCCCCCTGCAGGCGACCTTTGCCCACCTGGAACAGGCCACCCAGGCCATGGCGATTTCGGCGGCCAACCTGCAGGCGGCAACCGCCGAACTGCGCCGCACCCTCGCCGGCAAGGAGGTGCAGGGCACCCTCGACAACCTGCACGCCGCGTCGAACCAGCTCCGCCTGCAGCTCGAAAAGCCGATCCCCGACTTTGTCGCCAACCTCAATCAGATGACCACCTCGGTCGACCGCACCTTCACCCACCTCGACCAGACCGTGGTGCAGAGCCGGGACAATATCCTGCGTTCCATCCAGGACCTGCAGGAGACGCTGCAGAACGTGCGCCAGGCCACCGACCTGATCAAGGAAGACCCCTCGGTGCTGATCCGCGGACGGGGAGAGAACTGAGATGCGCGCCAGACTCGCACTGCTCGTGATCCTGGTTGTCCTGGAGGGCTGCAGCACCATTCTGGGCACCAAAACCATCCGCCAGCAGCGCAAATTCACCCTCATCTCCCAGTCCCTGCGCCTGCCCGGCGGGGTGTCCGAACGCCCCTACCCCTTCAAGGTGCAGTTGCGCAAGGTGGAGGTTTCCCGCCTCTACGACCGCGACCAACTCGTCGCCCGACTCTCGGCGTACGAGGTGCGGGAAGACCGCTGGAACGTCTGGGCCGCCCGGCCCAGCGACATGCTCACCACCACCATCGAGCGCTACCTCGCCGACGCGGGGCTCTTTGCCCACTTCGACCGCGACTTCCTCGACCAGCGCCCTGATTACGTCTTCGAGACCACGGTGAGCGCCATCGAGTGCTTCGCCAGCGAGGAGCGCAGCGCGGCCCACCTGGCGCTTTCGTGGCGACTGGTGGACCAAAAGGACAACAAGGTCTTCTGGTCGGGCAAGTTCGACCGCGAGGAGCCCGTGTACAGCCGCGATATGGGCATGGCCGTACAGACCCTCAGCGGCCTGTTGCGCGACGAAAGCGAGCGCATGGTCCGCGAGCTCGACTTCCGACTGCTCAACCTGGTCCGCCAGCAACGGGGAGAGGCGGCACTGACCCCCGCCGAGGTGGAGAACGGCCACAATCTCGCCCCGGTGGAGGCGCAGGACGAGGCCGCCGCCCAGTACGAATTGCTCTACGACCAGGCCAAACTGGCCTCCCCGGACAAAAGATGAAAACCCTCCTTTACCTCGCCGCCATCCTGGCCTTGCTGCCCGGCCCGGGCCAGGCCCAGGAAAACACCTGGGTGGCCCCTCCCGGACGGGTGCAGTGGCAACAGGACCCCACCCGGATTCCCCCGGGCAAAGGCATGCTTTTTGTGCCGATGATGACCGCCTCGCGCAACGAGCCGCTCTATCAGGTCTTCTACGAGGACCGCAAGATCGCCTCGGCGGCCCCCGGTACTCCGGTGGTCCTGCCGCCGGGCACCTACCAGGTGCTGATCGGCTCGGGCACCGTGACCCAGATGACCAAAAAAACGGTCACCATCGCCGAAGGCCGCACCTCCCTGCTCGAGGTGGACTGGGCCGGACTGGTGGTCAATGTCATCGACGAGAGCCGCACCGCGGTGAAGGAATCCTACGAACTCTTCGAAGACCGGCACCAGGAGAACTTCGGGGTCGGTTTCGGCATCGAGGAAGAACGCGGGGAGGCGGTCAAGACCTGGCTGCTGCGGCCCGGCCATTATACCCTGGTCAAGGTGGGCGACAACGTCGCCACCACCCGCAAGTTCAGCGTCCATCTCTCCCCCGGGGAATTGTCGCAGCGCAACCTGGTGGTCAAGGACAACGCCTTCGTCGGCTTTTACCAGCCCAATATCCTGTTGGGCGGCGCCCAGGAAACCCGGAAGCTCAAGACCCAGTGGATCCTCAGCGGCTCGCCCCAGTTCACCAGCGCCAAGAACACCTCGCAGGACCAGACCAGCGTGTCGCTGGCGGTGCAGGCCTACAACCGCACCACCTATAACAGCAAACGGCACTATGCCACCCTGCGCCTCGTCACCGAAGAAGGGGCTACCCGCGAGGGCAACGACTCCTTCCGCAAATCGGTGGACAAGTTTGAGCTGCGCGCCACCTATATCCGCCGGCTCTCCCGCCGGCTTGGCCCGTACCTGCGCGGGGTGCTCAACACCAAGTTTTTCACCACCGACCTGCGTTTCGACGATCCCAAGGACTTCTACAAGGTGAAGGCCTCGGGAGTGGTGGATACCCTGACAGACGTGCGCGAGGTGTCCCTCGACCCGCCCTTCTACCCCCTGCAACTGCGCGAGGGAGTGGGCATCAACTCCCAGCTCTTCCGCAGCTTTCCCCTCAACATGGACCTGCGCTTCGGCTGGGGCGCCCGCCAGACCTACGTCTCGGACGCGTACCAGGTGCAGGGCGACCCGCGCACTGCCAACACCGCCATCGAGTTGGTCAAGACCAAAAGCACGGGCTTCGAGGCCCTGCTGATCACCGATGCCCGCCTGGGCCGGTACATCAGCCTGGATTCGGAATTCGATATCCTGCTGCCCGAGAGCGCCGTGGACTCGTGGGTCTTCAGCTGGGAAAACCGCTGGCGTATCATCCTCACCAGCTTCGTCAACATCGACGTGGTCATGGACCTCAACCGGCCCGAACCCTCGCAGCGCAAGCGATCCACCGATGGCATCGAGACCTCCCTTGGCGGGCTCAAGGGTCTGGAACTGCGGCAGCAGGTGCTGCTGCGCCTCTCCTACATCCTCTGACCCATGGTCCGCAGCGACGAGCAGGGCCTGCACCTGGTCGGCGAACTCACCCTCGACACCCTGGCCGCCACCCGGCGCGAACTGCGGCAGCTGCTCGCTCGGGAACCCGGCGCCCAGCTCCGCCTCTCGCTGAGCGGTCTCACGGCCCTGGACCTGGCGGGCGTCATCTTCCTGCAGGCCCTGCCCGACCAGGCGGCTGGCCAGGGGAAGGAACTGTCGCTGCACGGCCTGCCGGCCCGCTTCGCCGAACTGGGGGCTGCCCTCCAGTCTCCGGCGCCGCCAGCCCCCCCGCCTCCGCCCCCGCCCGGATTTCTTGAAGGCCTGGGTGGCGCCGCGTATGAGTGGGCCGCACAGGGGAAGCGCCTGCTCTTCATGACCTCGGACCTGGCCTGGGCGGCCACCATCGGCTTGGTGGACCGGCGCGGCATCCGCCGGGGCAGCTTCGTCGAGCAGGCCATCGCCACCGGCTCCCAGGGACTGCCCATCGTCGCCCTGATCCTCTTCTTGATCGGCGCGGCCTCGGCCCTACAGGCCTCGGTGCAACTGCAGAAGTTTGGCAGCAACATCTATGTCGCCAATCTGCTGGCCATCGGCATCTGCAGCGAGTTGGGCCCGCTGATGACGGCCATCGTGGTTTCGGGCCGCACTGGTTCGGCCATTGCCTCCGAGGTGGCGGCGATGAAGTACACCGAGGAACTCGACGGCCTGCGCACCCTGGGCCTCGACCCTCTGCGCTATGTGGCCGTGCCCAAATTCTGGGCCCTGCTGCTCTGCCTGCCCCTGCTGACGGTGACCGCCGATTTCTGCGGCTTGCTGGGCGGCACCCTGGTGAGTGTGCTGGTCTTCGACCTCTCCTTCACCACCTTCACCGAACGGCTGCTGGACGTGCTCAAGGTCAAACACCTGCTCACCGGCATCGTCAAGAGCCTCTCCTTCGCCTGGGCCATCACCATCCTGGGGGTGTACCGCGGCCTCAGCTTCCGCGGTGGCGCCGACGAACTGGGCCGCACCACCACCGCCGCAGTGGTCAACTCCCTGCTGGCCATCATCGCCCTGGACACCTTCTGGGGCGTGGTCTTCTACCTCAAGCGATGAGCGCCCTGATCGAGGTCAGCGGCCTGCACCTGGCCTACAGCGAGCGGCCCATCCTCACCGGGGTGGACCTGCAGGTGGAGGAGGGTGAGGTGGCCATCGTCCTGGGCGGCAGCGGTTGCGGCAAGAGCACCCTGCTGAAGGCCATCTTGGGCCTGGAGGTCCCCCAACAGGGCCAGGTCCGCATCTTCGGCCAGGACCCCAGCGCCCTGCCCGAGGAGGAGGCCCAGGATCTGCGGCGGCGCCTCGGGGTGGTGTTCCAGCAAGGCGCGCTCTTCAGTTCCCTCACCGCCGCAGAAAATGTGGCCTTGCCCTTGCAGATGCACACCGACCTCGACGCGGAGAGCATCGCGGAAACCGCCGCCGGCCTGCTGGCGATGGTCGGCATGGGCCGGGCCGCTGGTCTGCTGCCGGCCCAGCTCTCGGGCGGCATGCGGCAGCGGGTGGCCCTGGCCCGCGCCCTGGCCCTCGGGCCGCAGCTGCTTTGCTGCGACGAACCCTCCGCCGGTCTGGACCCGGTGGCCGGCGCCGAGATCGACCGGTTGCTGCTGCACCTCAACCGCACCCTGGGCACCACCCTGCTGGTGGTCACCCATCACCTGCTCAGCATCGAACGCCTGGCGGGCCGATTAATAATGTTGGACGGCGGCCAGGTGGTCTTTGCCGGCAGCCTGGCCCAGGCGCGACGCTGCGACCTGCCCGTGGTCTCCCGCTTCTTCAACGCCGGTGCCAAGACATGGAACTGATCCTGATCGCCGCCCTCAATGCCCAACGCCTCATCGGCCGCGAGGGAACCCTGCCCTGGCATTACCGGGCCGACCTGCAGCATTTCAAGCGCACCACCCTGGGTCACCCCATCCTCGCCGGCCGCCGCACCTACGAGTCCTTTCAACAACGACCGCTGCCCGGCCGCCCCAACATCGTGCTCAGCCGCGACCCGGCCTATGTGGTGCCCGCCGGGGTCTATCTGCGCCACACCCTCGAGCAAGCCCTGGCCTGCGGCCGGCAACTGGCCACCGGCAAACTCTTCGTGGTGGGCGGCGCCCAGCTCTATGCCCTGACTCTGCCCCTGGCCGATGAACTGGTGCTCACCTGGGTGCCCGACCAGGTGGAAGGCGACACCTTCTTCCCGCCCTGGTCCGAAGCGGAATGGGCGCAGACCGCCAGCCGCGAAGAAGGGGCGCTGCGTTTCGCCACCTACCGCCGGCGACAGCCGGCATGAGCGCCCCGGCTTTTGCCCTGCGCGGGATCTATTTCCACGACGGCTTTCTGGTCGATCCGCCCCGACACGCCCCTCTGACCTGGGATCTGGCCCAGTGGACCGCCCAACTGCGCTGGCTCCGGGCCTGCGGGCTGAACGCCGTCGAGTTCGCCACCATGCTCGAGTTCAACCGCCGGCCCAGCACCCCGCTCGAACACCGCAAGATCGCCGACCGCCTGCGCCTGCTGGACCTGGCCCACGCCATGGACATGCAGTTCGGGTACCTGCTCTCCAATACCGTGCTCAGCACCGTGCCCGCCGGCGAGGAACCTGGCGACCAGCTTGGGGACCGGGCCCAGGTGTTGTGCCCGCGCCAGCCGGGCAACTTCGAGCGCACCCTCGAGATTCCCCTTTTCTACCAGGAAACCTATCGCGAGGCCGATTTCTTCGAGGAGTTCGCCGCCGACTGGGGCGGCTGCACCTGCGGGCAATGCGGCGTTCCCGAATTCCGGCGCTACGTCGAGGCGCTTTCCGCGAACCTCGAAGCGCTCAACCCCCAGGCCCGCCTCTACGCCAACACCTGGTGTATCTCCTACTGGGGCAAGGACCCGCTGGCCGAGGGCTGGAAAGGGGTCTTCGAGCGCGAGATCAGCGGCACCCGCGAGCTGATCGCCGCCCTGCCCAGCCTGCCGGCCAACACCCACCTGGCCCTGCCCTGCCATCACCTCTACCGCGCCCTGGCCTTCAGCGAATACGGCTCCCGCGCCCAGCCCCCCGTTTTCCCCACCACCGCCGACCTGCAGCCGGTGTTGCAGGCCGGCCGGCAGGTGTTGGCCTGGCCGCACTTTGTCATGGACGACGATGCCTATCGCCCCCTGGCCTGGGGCGTGGTGCACACCGAGGTGCGTTACCTGCGCGCCCTGATCCAGACCCTCGCGGCCACCGGCATCAGCCAGGTGGTCGGCAACCTGTACCTGCCCCTGCTGCAACTGCCCAACACCTTTGCCTTTGCCAGGTTGTGCCAGGACCCCGGACTCGACCCGACCGGCATCCTGGCGGAATTCGCCCGGCTGCTGGCCCATCCGGCGGACCGGGCCCTGCTCGCCGAGGTGCTGGCCTGGGTCGAGAACCACAGCTACTGGCAGCAGCAGTTGCCCGCCGACGCCCGCCTGCCCCTGCTGCCCTGCAGCCTGAGCGACCCCCAGGTCGAGGCCGCCGCCGCGGCCATCCGCCCCAACCCGGCCTCCGACCTGCCTCTGCCCTGCCCTGCCGGCCTGTGGCTGGAGGATCTGCGGCGGTCCCTGCCGCGCCTGGCGCAAATCCCCTGAGCCCCTATTTTTCCCCGGTGAACCTTTTCGCGGGAGCGCACGACGATGCTGGAACAACTGAGCCTGGCCCCCAGTGACCCGATCCTGGGCCTGACCGATGCCTTCAGGAAGGACCCCAATCCCAACAAGATCAACCTGGGCGTGGGGGTGTACAAGGATGAAAAGGGCCATACCCCGATCCTCGCCTCCGTGGCCAAGGCCCGGCAGCGGGTGCTGGCCGCCGAGACCACCAAAAACTACCTGGCCATCGATGGCTCGCCCGAGTACAGCCACGCCGTGCAGGAGCTGCTCTTCGGCGCCGACCATGCCCTGCTGAGCAGCGGCCGGGTGGTGACCGCGCAGGCTCCGGGCGGCACCGGCGCGCTGCGGGTGGCCGCCGACTTCCTGCACCAGCATTTTACCGGTTCGCGCGTCTGGATCTCCGAACCCACCTGGGCCAACCACGGCCAGATCTTCCGCCTCGCCGGCATCCAGGTGCAGACCTACCCCTACTTCGACGCCCAGACCAACAGCCTGGCCATCGACGCCCTGTGCCACGCCCTCGACCACGTGCCGCCCGGCGACGTGGTCCTGTTACACGGCTGCTGCCACAACCCCACCGGGGTCGATCCCACTGCGGAGGAATGGCGGCGCATAGCCTCGGTACTGGCCGCCCGCCAATTACTGCCCCTGGTCGACTTCGCCTACCAAGGCCTGGGCCGCGGCCTGCGCGAGGACGCCGCGGGCCTGCTGATCCTGGCCGAGGCCCTGCCCGAACTGCTGGTGGCCAGTTCTTTTTCGAAGAATTTCGGCTTGTACAACGAGCGGGTCGGCGCCCTCACCATTGTGGCACCCACTGCCGAGGCAGCCCAGCAGGTGCTCAGCCACGTGAAGATCTCGATCCGGGCCAACTACTCGAACCCGCCGGCCCACGGCGCCGCGGTGATCACCACCGTACTCAGCGACCCGCAACTGCGGCAGGAATGGGAAGAGGAGGTCAAAGCCATGCGCGAACGCATCGCCCAGATGCGCGCGCTTTTTGTCGCAACCCTCAAGGCCAAGGGGGTGAAACGCGAGTTCTCCTTCATCGAGCGCCAGCAGGGCATGTTCTCCTTCTCCGGGCTCGGCAAGGAACAGGTCGAGGCGCTGCGACAGCAACACGGGGTGTACATCGTCGGGGGGGGACGCATCAATGTGGCCGGCATGACGCGCCAGAATATGGAACCGCTCTGCACGGCCATCGCCGCCGTGCTTTCCTGAGGCGCCGCTGCGCGCCCCGCTTCAGTTGCCGGCGAGGGCGCGCAGCCGGTGCACCAGGCCGGGCAAAACCTCGATCACCCGCTCGATCTGCTCGGCGGTGTTGCCCCAGCCCAGGCTGAAACGCAGCGAGCCGCCGGCCAGCCGCCGTTCCACCCCCATGGCCAGCAACACGTGTGAGGGTTCCTCGCCGCCAGCGCTGCAGGCCGAGCCACTCGAAACCATCACCCCCTCCAGATCCAGGCCCAGGAGCAGGGCCTCGGCCTGCACCCCCGCAATCGAAACGTTGAGGGTGTTGGGCAGGCGCGGCGCCCCCGCCCCGTTGACCTGGATGCCCGTCACCGCCGCCAGCAACCCCTGCTCCAGCCGGTCCCGCAGCACCGCCAGGCGCTTGGCCTCCTGCTCCCGGACCGCCAGGGCCGTCTCCGCCGCCTGCCCGAAACCGGCGATCCCGGCGGTGTTTTCGGTGCCGGCCCTCCGGCCCCCCTCGTGCCCACCCCCGTGGGTCCAGGGCATCAGGGGTGTCCCGGGCCGCACATAGAGCGCCCCCACTCCTTTGGGTCCATTGAGTTTGTGGGCCGAGATCGAGACCAGGTCCGCACCCAGCTCATCTACCTGGACGGGGACCTTGCCGAAGCCCTGCACGGCATCCACATGGAAGAGGACGCCCCGCTCACGTGCCAGTTGCCCGATCGGCGCCACCGGCTGCAGCACCCCGGTCTCGTTGTTGGCCAACATCACCGAGACCAGTGCCGTGTGCTCGTCGAGCAGCGCGGCCACGGCTCCGGGATCCACCTGTCCGGTCCGGTCGGGCGGCACCAGGACAAGCTCGTGCCCCTGGCCCTGCAGATGGCGGGCGCAGTGCAGGACCGCGTGGTGTTCGATGGCCGAGGTCACCAGCCGGCCAGGGCGGTGGCCGAGCACACCGGTCAGGGCCCAGTTGTCGGCCTCGGTGCCGCCGCTGGTGAAGAACACCGCCTCTGCCGGGCAGGCCAGACCGCGGGCCACCTGCTGGCGGGCGCGCTCCACCATCGCCCGCGCCGCCTGGCCTGCCGAGTGCAGGCTCGAGGCATTGCCGAACTGCTCGGCCAGGCAGCGCTGCATGAGGGCCAGCACCTCCGGGCGGAGCGGGGTGGTGGCATTGTGATCGAGGTAGATATCGCCCGGCCTCATTGCACCTCGAAGCTGAGGGCCTGCACCAGCACCCCGGCGCCACTCAGCAACCAGGGCCGGCTCTTGAGCACGGTGCCCTCCGCCAGGATGATCTTCTCTTCCGGGCCCAGGGGCGGGATCTGGCGCGGCACCGGCACCGGTTCGCGGCCCGGCGTGTACCGGGCCAGGTACTGGCCGACCAGCTGGTCGATCCTGTCGAGGCCCGTGAACCTCTGGATCTGCCCTTCGCGCATCAGCTCGGCCAGGGCTTCGAAAAGCGGGCTCTTGTCCTCGTCGAGGCGGGGCGCAGCGACGAGGTACAAGGTCTGCACCTGGTTGGCCTCGTTCAGGGTCAGCCAGTCCGTCTCCTGGAGCCGGCCCTTGTACACCTGCTGGCTGGCAAAGAGGTCCTGCTGCTGCCCCGTCGAACTGTAAAGCCAGGCGTAGACCTGGCAGTCGGTCCCGGTGCGGAAGCGCAGCTTCAACCGGTCCCCTGT
>JADZBP010000260.1 GCA_020852055.1 Candidatus Latescibacterota bacterium | reverse complement strand
CCGGCCGCCCGCAGCGGCGGCGGCGCTGCTGCTGAGCACCACCACCTGGTCGGTGGTGAACTCGGCGGAAATCCCGAAGGCCGGGGCCTCCGCGCCGGCAGCGGCGTACACCACCCGCACCTCGTCCATCACCCGCCCGTCGCCGTTGAGATCGAGTACCTTCAGCGCCGGCGGCAGGTGCACCGTCAGCGCCGAATCACTCGCCGCATCGTCCTGGTCGAGCGTGATCACCACCTGTTGCCAGTACCGTCCCTCGCCCACCCCGGCCACCGGGATACGCCGCAACTGGGGCGGCTGCACCTCGGCACTCTGGGCATGGGCCTCGGCAAAGGCGGCCAAAACCGCGATGAGCAGTAATACCCGTTTGGACATCGAGCCTCGTTTGAACCGCGCCCTGGAGAGGGCACTTTTTTCCTGTTTCCAGACCCCTCCCCACCCCTTGTTCCCCCTGAGGGCGGTCTACACGCCACTTCGGGGTTGCCCGTCAGGAGGTTAGCAAAGCCTGTTCCATCCCTCTTCTAAGCATCGGCGGACAGAGAGGGGTTCTGTACTATAGAGAGTTAGTCGCGGAGGAGGGCGAGGGTCCGGCGGGCGCTGCCCTGCGGAGTCTGGAGGACCCCATAATAGATCCCCGACCCCACCAGCTCGCCAGCCTCGTTGCGCCCGTCCCAGGCCTGGGTATAGGCGCGGGCCGCCCGCTGCCCCAGGTCGTAGCGCCGCACCAGCAGGCCGTCGGCAGCAAAGATCGACAGCCAGGTGGCGGCGCTGGCCTGGTCCAGTTCAAAGGCGAAAACCGTCTGGGCCTGGCGGGCCGGACGGAAGGGGTTGGGCGCGACGGCGGCCAGGCGCAGGGCCAGGGGTGCAGGCTGGTCGATGAGCTCCGGATCGTATTCCAGGTCCAGGCCGTACCCGTATCCCAGGCCCTCCTGGTCGGTGGTGGTCAGCACCAGCACCACCTCGGCATACTGATCCCAACCGGGCACCTCCACGGGGTCGGCCCCGAGGGATTGGAGGTGGAGGCTTTCGGGTCCAACCAGCAGCAACTGGGCGCGCCACTGCCCGCGCTCCGGGGCAAAACGCAGGCGGAGCCCGCCGGACCGCCCCTGGGGCTCCAGGCGCACATAGGTGCTGGCCAGATGGTCGAGGAAATCGCTGTGCTGCACCGTCACCTTGGCCGGGGTGGCCAGACTGCGGCTGCGCACCGCCGGGTACTTTTCGCTCTCGGCGTAGAAATGCCCCGGCCGGTACCGCGGCCCGGTGAAGTAGTTCCACACCGAAAACTCACTCACCGCCTCCCCCAGCCCCTGCGCGGTCTGCCGGCGCAACACCCGGTCGAAATGCTCCAGGCCGGCATTGCCCTGCCGGCCCCACTCCTCCCAGGTGGCGCGGATCAGGCTGCGCTCGTGGCGCTGGTCGAGGAAGTGGGCGAAGAGCGCGGCGCCGTAGATATGGACGTCACTATACCCGAAGCTGGGACTATCCAGCGCCCGTTCCGGGTCGCTGAGAAACGCAGAGAGGTAGTTCAGATAATCATCCGCCTCCGAGTGAGCCACCTCCTCCATCCAGGTGGCGCTGGCCTCCTGCCACCAGATTCCATCAGCCCCCTGATAGTATCCGAACTGCACCGCGTGGAAAAACTCGTGAGCAGCGGTGACGCGGAGCCCATCCAGACCCTGGGTCCAGTACCGGGTTTCGGCATAGTTGTTGTCCAGTTCGATGTAGCTCGACGTGGTCGTACCGTAGGAATCCGGATAGGTCCATCCGTACGCCCCACCAGCCTGCTCTGTCAGGAAAACATCGTACTCCTCCCCATCCACTCCCCCATCCCCCGGCGGCGCGCGGTACCCCAGCACCTCCACCTCCAACTTCCAGGCCTCATCGAGCGCGGTTGCGGCTTCCTCGACATAGTCGGGGACGCGATCCCCATCCGTGTCGGCGGGGTCCACGGCGTCGCGGCCCATCAGATCGTAGTGGACGCGGAAATACCCGGAGGGGGTGCGGTAGGAGTACGGGAGTTGGGGCCGGGCGAGGGATTGGGCGAGTTTGGCCCGGAGCGCGGGGTCGCGGACGGTGTGGCGGGCTTCGACGATCAACGGGGTGCCGCAGCGCCGCGGGTTCTCCAGCACGGCGCCGGCGCCGTGGAGCGCCTGCACCTGGTCGAGCAGGGTTTGTTCAGACTGGATGTCGGCGTGAGCAACCTGGGCGCACCCGAGCAGGAACCCGGCCGCCAGGAGGCGCAACCGGCACGGGGTCATCCGTCGGTGCGCTGATAGAGGGTGATACCGACGCGGGCGATGTGTTCCTCGAGCGGCGGGTAGCGGATGGCGCTGCGGGCCTTCACGTCGAACCGGTAGGGCAGGGGCAACCCGTCCAATTCTTCGGCCACCGCCTCGGCCTCCAGCTCATCCTCCACCCCGACCAGGGCCAGGTCGATGTCCGACTCAGGCCGGTGGGTCCCCTTGGCGCGGGAGCCGTAGAGCACGACCTCGCGGATCGCCGGGACGCGGCGGAACACCTCGCGCATCAGCTCCACCTCCGCTGGGGCAAGGCCGGTCTCCATCACCTTCGCTCCTGGTTCAGCCGCCCATGCAGCAGGGATAGTGCCGGGTAGTACCGCTGGGCGACCGCCTGCAACACGGTCTCGAACACCTTCAGGTCGTAGGTGTGGGAGAGCAGGTTGCGATGGAGCATCATGTCGATCCAGACTTGCGCATCCCCGAGCAACCTGGCCGCGTGGGCCTCCTTGATCACGTTGCGCGGGGTGACGGGGTTCACGATCACCCCCGCTTCCTCCAGATAATCCCGCAGGGTCTTCCAGGCCAACTCGAAAGCGACCTCGAAACGCTGGATGGCCCCTTCCTTTTCCAGTTGCGACAGCGAGTCGATGCCGCGCGCGCAGACCTCGCCCAAGAGGACCACGGCGCGGTCGAGATTGTCGAAACGCTGTTGCCAGCGGATATCGCTGTTCATCGTCTGGTCCTTCGTTCTCCACCTCTGCCACGGTGCGAGTGCAGAGGATATCTTTCACCCACAAATATACACTCGCGCTCTTAGCCGGCACACCACCCCTAGAACCTCAACGTAAACACCGTCTCCTCCCCCGGCCTGGAACGGGCGCTGATCGTTCCCCGGTGCAGGCGCATGATCTGCTGGCACAGGCTCAGGCCGATCCCCGATCCATCGGGCTTGGTGGTGAAGAAGGGGATGAAGACCTTCTCCAGGGCTTCGGGCACGATCCCCGGCCCATTGTCCGCCACCTCCAGCAACACTCGCCCCCGCTCGTCCATCCGCGCCCGCAACGCAATCCGCCCTCCCTGCCGGCCTTGCAGGGCCTGGAGGGCATTGGTGAAAAGGTTGATCAAGACCTGTTCGAGCTGCTCCAGATCGGCGGTCACTTCCAGGCTCTCAGGGGCGATATCCAGGCAGAAAGCGATGCCGGCCTGGGCCAATTGCGGGCGCATGAGCTGCTCGATGCGCCCCCCGATCTCCCGCACCGAGAGGATCTGGAAATGAGGGGCAGGCAGCCGGGTGAGCTGGCGGTAGTCTTCGACAAAATGGAGGAGTCCGGCGCTGCGCCGGCGGATGGTCCCCACGGCCTCCTGCGCGTCGGCCAGGCCCTCCCCGCTGAGGGGCGCCTGGCGCAGCAGGCCGTCGGCAGTGGCCGCCAGGGAGGTGATGGGGGTGATGGAGTTCATGATCTCGTGGGTGAGCACCCGGATCAGCCGCTGCCAGGCTTCCAATTCCTGCTCCTCCAACTCGCTGTGGATGTTCTGGAGGGAGACCAGGATGTATTCCTGTTCGTGGAGGCGGAAGGCGGTGGCGGAGACGGCCAATTGCACCCGTTCCCCCTCGGCATCGGGTTTGAGCAGGGCTTTCTGCCCGGGCTTGAGCCCCAGCAGCGACTGCCCCAGGGCCGGCGGCTCCAGGTCGCGGAGGTTTCTCAGCACGCTGCGCTTCAGGAGGCGCTTGGCGGCGGTGTTGGCTAACTCGACGCTCCCGTCCCCCCTGAAGGCGATCAGACCGACGCCCACGTGCTGCACTATCGTCTGCAGGTAGCGCAGGTGTTCCTCCTTTTCGGCGCGGGCCAGGCGGAAAGCGTCCATAACCTGGTTGAAGGCCAGCCGCAGTTCGTCGAAGGCGGCGCCCGCCCCGGTGGCGGGAAAGGTCTGGGAGAAATCCCCGTGCTGGATGGAGAGCAGAAAGCGGCTCAGCTCGCGGTTGGTCTGCCCCACATAGTGGATCAAGGCATAGAGCTGGTAGGCGATGGCCAGGCCCACCACCAGGGGGGTGGCGCGATAGGCGGTGTGCAGCAGCAGATAGAAAAACAGCGCCAGGCTGGCCCCCAGGAGCAGGACGCGCACACTGCACTGCAGTTGGAAATTCCTAGAGCTCATATTTGGCGATGCGCCGGTAGAGCGCCGTGCGGGTCAGGCCCAGTTCCCGGGCCGCCTGGCTGACATTGCCCTGGTGTTTGTGCAGCACCTTGCGGATCGCCTCCTTTTCCACTGCCTCCAGCGCATAACTCTCCAGCACCAGCGAGGGGCCGGCCTGCCCCTCCGGGGGGGTCAGCAGGAAATCGCCGGGCTCCAGGGCCTCCCCCTCGCTGAGGATCAGGGCGCGCTCGACGGCGTGCTGGAGTTCGCGGATGTTCCCCGGCCAACTGTAGCTCTCCAGCTTGCGCAGGGCCTGGGCGCTGAGTCGCCTGGGCGCCTTGCCGTACTTCTTCGCATACACCTCCAGATAGTGGTCCACCAGCAGGGGGATGTCCTCCCGTCGCTCGCGCAGAGGGGGCAGGTGGATCTCCACGGTGTTGATGCGGTAGAGCAGATCCTGGCGGAACAATTCCCGACCTACCAGTTCGTGGATGGGCCGGTTGGTGGCGCAGATCAGTCGCACGTCCACGGGGACGGAGCGGTTGGACCCCAGTGGGGTGACGGTGCGGCTCTGCAGGGCGCTGAGCAGCTTGGCCTGCAAGGAGAGGGGCAGGTTGCCGATCTCGTCGAGGAAGAGGGTGCCGCCCGAGGCGATCTCAAAACGGCCGGCCCGGTCGGCGCGGGCGTCGGTGAAGGCCCCCTTCACGTGCCCGAAGAGTTCGCTTTCGAAGAGGCTCTCGCTCAGCGAGCCCATGTCCACACTGAGAAAGACCTCCCCGGCTCGGGGCGATTGGCGATGGAGTTCCCGGGCGACCAGCTCCTTGCCGGTGCCGTTTTCGCCCAGGATCAACACATTGGCGTCGGTGGGCGCCACCTTCTGGAGGGTGCCAAAGACCTGTTGCATGGCTGGGGCCTGGCCGACAAACTGGTCGAAGGGCCTGGCCAGGTCCGCGCTGAGTTGCTGTTGTCTGGAACGCAGGTGCAGGGCTTCCTGGCGCGAGCGCCGCAGGTGGAGCGCGGCGGAGAGGGTGGCCAGGAGCTTCTCATTTTGCCAGGGCTTGAGCACAAAATCTGTGGCCCCCTCCTTGATGGCCCGCACCGCCATCTCCACATCGCCGTACGCCGTGATCAGCACCACTACGGCCCCAGGTTCCAGGCTGCGGACCTCGCGCAGCCAGTAGAAGCCCTCCCGGCCACTGCTGGCGTCCTGGGTGAAGTTCATATCCAGGAGGACCACGTCAAAGGCTTCCGCCTTGAGCAGTGCCGGCAGCAGGCGGGGATCGGTCTCGGTGCGCACCCGGTACCCGTGCTGCTTGAGCAACAGGCGGGCGGCCAGGAGCACGTCCGGGTCGTCGTCCAGCACCAGGATCTGGCCGGCAGCGGCGTTCATGTCTTACCCCTCAGAAATCGTAGAGGTACTGGAGCAAAGCTCAAGTATAATAGGACACCTGTCCACTGGCGAACACCAAGTGTATCACCAGCGAACAGTTTTGCTGATTATTCACTTTGGGGATTTCAGCTATAACCTGCAAGAAAACAAGTGAGAACCCCTGCTGGCACAACTGTTGCAGTCCGGATGAGCACCCACAAACCTGCAAGGACTGTGCCGGCCCGTGAAACCCCAGAGAGAGTCCAACCCCACCCCCGCTGATCAAGACCGCCAGCCCCGCCTGGAGGTGGCTCACCGAGGCATGGACCGCCCACTGCAAAAGAAGCGCTGGACCCTGAAAAGGATCGCCGGCCTGGGCACCATCGCGCTCTTTTTAGGCCTGTCGCTCTACGGCTTTCTCCATGAACGCGGCACCTCAAAACTGAAGGTGGACCCCGACAAACTCACCCTCTCCCTGGTGGAGCGCGGGGTCTTTCAGGAGTTCATCCCGGTGCGGGGCATGGTCCTGCCTCTCCAGACGGTGTATCTGGACGCCATGGAAGGGGGGCGGGTGGAACAGGTCTTTGTGGAAGAAGGCAGTGTGGTGGCCGAGGGCGAGCCGATCCTCAAACTGGCCAGTGCCGAGTTGCAGGCCCAACTGCTCAACCAGGAGGCCCAACTGGACGAACGGGGCGACCAGGTGCGCACGGCCCGGCTGACCTTCCAGCAGAAACTCCTCCAGGCCCGCCAGCAAGCCCTGGACGAGGATTACCAGCTCCAGATGAAGCGCCACAGCTACGAGCGCTTCGCCTCCCTGCCGGCCGATCAGGTGCGGGGCCTGATCTCGCGCCAGGACTTCGAGAAGCTGCGGGATGAATTCGAATTCCAGCGCCGGCGCCAGGAACTGACCCGGGAGACCCAGAAACAGGACTCCCTGCTGGGCGAGGCGCAGGTTCAGCAGTTGGAGGAGGGGGTGGCCCGCCAGCAGCGCACCATCGACCTGCTCCGCCAGCGGCTGGACCACCTGGTGCTCAAAGCCCCGGTGGCCGGCCAGTTGACCGCTCTCAACGCCGAGGTGGGCGAATCCAAGGGCCAGGGAGAGCGCCTTGGACAGATCGACCGCCTGGAGGGTTTCAAGGTGCGGGCCGAGATCGACGAGCACTACATCAACCGCATCCAGACCGGCCAGCGCGGGACCTTCGACCAGGAAAACGTGGCACACGGGTTGGTGATCAAGAAGATCTTCCCCGAGGTGAGGGAGGGCCGCTTCGAGGTGGACCTGCTCTTTGCCGAGGCTCCACCCGAGGGAATCAAGCGCGGTCAGACCCTGCAGGTCCGCCTGGAGCTGGGAGATCTGGAGGAAGCGGTGCTCCTGCCCAGAGGGGGGTTTTACCAGAAGACCGGAGGCAACTGGGTCTATGTGCTGGATGCCGGAGGCAGTGAAGCGACCCGGCGTCCCATCCGCCTGGGCCGGCAGAATCCCCAGGTCTTCGAGGTGCTCGAAGGCTTGGAACCCGGTGAGCGGGTGATTACCTCCAGCTACGACAATTTCGGCGAGATGGACGTCTTGGTGTTGAAATAGAGGAGCGCGCCATGATCAGGATTCAGGGGTTGAAGAAACTCTACACCACCGAAGAGGTGGAGACCACCGCGCTGGACAATGTCAACCTGGAGGTCAAGGAGGGAGAGTTTGTGGCCATCATGGGACCTTCTGGCTGCGGCAAATCCACCCTCCTGAACCTG
>JADZBP010000259.1 GCA_020852055.1 Candidatus Latescibacterota bacterium | reverse complement strand
TCCGTTTTACGTCTCGCCGAGAATCGCCCACCCTCGGCAGGCGTGGATTTCTTAGTCATCAGACAGACTCCTTTCCTGGGGAAAGATAACCCCTAAAGACTGCCCAATATAACCGTAGGGCGACCCATGTTCCGCAGCGTCGAGGGCGCCAACCCGAGCAACGCCGCCGCCCCCTGTTCCCCCTCCAGCACCCAGCCGGCCTGTTCCAGCACCCCCTGGATATGCCGGCGCTCCATCTCCTCCAGCAGCAGCACGGAGCCGTGACCGTTCCCGTTGTGCCCAAGGTGTCCGTTGTGGCTGGGCAGGGCCGGCTCTGCCTCGGCCACGATACCCAGATCCTCAGCCAGGATCTCGCCTTCCTGCCACAGGGTCACCATGCGGGCCATGAGATGCTCCAGCTCGCGCACGTTGCCGGGCCAGTCATACGCCACCAGAGCGCGCAGGGCCTCGGCGGAAAGCTCCAGAGCCGGCTTGCCCTGGTGGGCGGCGGCGGCAGCGAGAAAGTGCCGGGCCAGGGCCGGCACATCCTCGCGCCGCTGGCGCAGGGGCGGCAATTGCACCGGGAAGACCTTCAGGCGGTAATACAGGTCCTGGCGGAAGGTGCCTTCTTTCACCATGGCGGCCAGGTCGCGGTTGGTGGCGGCGACGATCCGGGCGGTGGAGCGCAGCACCTGGGTGCCACCCACCCGCTCGAAGGTGTGGTCCTGCAAGAGCCGCAGCAGCCTGGTCTGGGCCGGCAGGGGCAGATCGCCGATCTCGTCGAGGAAGAGGGTGCCGCCCTGGGCCATCTCGATCTTGCCCATCTTCTGATGCACCGCGCCGGTGAAAGCCCCCTTCTCGTGGCCGAAGAGTTCGCTCTCGATCAGCGCGTCGGGAATGCCCCCGCAGTCGACCACCACGAAGATGGTGTCCCGGCGCGGGCTGCAGTCGTGCAGGAAGTGGGCGGCCAGGCCCTTGCCCGCGCCGCTTTCGGCCTGGATCAGCACCGTCAGGTCCGTGGCTGCCACCTGGCGCAACTGAGTGGCCACGCGCAGCAGCGCCGGGCTGGAGCCGACGAAGCGGCCTTTGGCCCCCAGGCTGTTGTTGGCCTCGGTGAGCGCCTCCACCCTGGGGTCAGGCACCACCTCCAGCTTCACCGTGGCCGGCTCGGAGTAGTTGAGATCCACATCGACGGCCTGCACCTGGAAGGTGTATTCCCCCACTGGCACGTAGAGGTACTCGGCCCGGCTCTTGCGGGTGGTCCGCCACTCCATGTCGTGCCCTTCCAGCCGGTAGCGGTACACCAGTCGGTCGGGCCGGCTGGTGAAGCTGCTGCCCTGGAAGGAGAAGCTCAGCCGCGCCTGGCCCGTGGACACGATGATTTGCTCCTCAGGTGTGTAGGCGCGATCTGCGACCACGGCTTTGATACGGACCTTGGGTGGAGTGCGCCCTGGCCGGTACCGCACCAGCCCACCCTCGGTGGCCAGCCACACCTCCCCCCCGTCTGCAGGGCGGATCTCCTGAACTACGTCGTTGAGCAGCCCGTCCTGGGTGGAGAGGGTCTGGAAGACCTGGCCGTCGAAGCGGCTGACGCCCCCGCCCTGGGTGCCAAACCACAGATGCCCCCGCTCATCCTCCCACAGGGAGAAGACCCGGTCGAAGACCAATCCTTCAGCCTGGGTGTAGCGGGTGAAGCGTTCCCCGTCCCAGCAACTCGCCCCGCCTCCATCCGTGGCAAACCACAGGTTGCCCTTGCTGTCCTCCACAATTACTCGCCCCGGCGAGTGGCCCAGGCCCTCGCCGGTGTCCACCGTCACGAAGCCCTCCCCCTCCAGCCGGCTCACGGTGCCAGTGCCCGTCACCAGCCACAGCCGGCCCTGGGAGTCTAAACCAAGAGTGCGCACGTCGTCTTCCAGGAGCCCATCCGCGGTGGTGTAGGTGCGCCAGGTGTGGTCCCTCCAGCAATGCACCCCCGGCTCACCCGTGGCGAACCACATCCGCCCCTGCGGGTCTTCGACGATGGCCCGGGCCGTGTGCGCCCGGCTGCCCCGCATTTCGCGGATGGTGACCACCTCTTTGCCGTCGTAGTATTTGACCACCCCCCATAAGGTGACCATCCACAGCCGGCCCTGGCGGTCTTGGCTGAAGACCAGGACCAGGTTGTGCGCCGGGTGCTCGTCCACCTTCAGTTTCTGGATCTGCTGTCCGTCGTACCAGTTGACCCCGCTTTGGGTGCCCACCCACAGCCAGCCTTGGCAGTCCGCCAGTAGACTGTACATGGCGTTGTCCGCCAGCCCCTCCTGAGTGGTGATCGGAAAGAAGCGCCCCTCCTCGCTCCGACCGATCCCACCTCCCTGGGAGCCTTCCCAGAGCTGGCCGGCCTCATCGAAGACGACCGCGATGGTCTGGTTGTTGGCCAGTCCCTGCGCCAATTCATACAAGGGCAACTGCCCGTACCGATAACAGCGCACCCCCATGCCGTAGTCCGCCCACCAGATCTCGCCCTGTTGATCGGCGCACAGACTCATCGCCTCGGTACGCTCCAGCAAGCTAGTGAACTCCTCCCCCTCGTAATACCCCACCCCGTACCCGCCCACCCATAGCCGGTCCGGTTGCTCCAGGATGGAGTACACCCGCCGTTCAATGCCGCCCTTCCGGGAGCGGATACCCCCTTCTTCCATGCGGCACAAGCCTTCCTCGGTGCCGATCCACAACCCGCCGTGGGCTGACTCCTCGATGGCCCAGACCCAATCCGCCGCCAGCCCGTCCTGCTTGGTAAAGCTCTGGAATCGCTCCCCGTCGAAGCGGCTCAGCCCACCCTGGGTGCCCAGCCACAGGGCGCCCTGCCGGTCCTCGGTCAGCGCACCCACCCAGTTGCCGGCCAACCCGTCCGCCGTGGTGTAGGTGACGAATTCCTTCCCGTCGAAACGGCACACGCCCCAGCCGACCCCGTCTACAAAACCCCCGGTGCCGATCCAGAGCGTACCCTCCCGGTCCTGGCATAGGGAGCGCACCCGCGCACCCGGCAGCCCATCGGCCATAGTGTAGTGTGTGAACTGCGCCCCGTCGAAGCAGCTCAACCCATCCCAGGTGCCGATCCACAGCCGGCCCTCCCGGCCCCACAAGAGCACCGAGATCAAAGGCGAGGCCAGACCATCGGCCACCCCGAAGCTGTGCCACTGCCCCAGGTACCGCCCGGGGCCGGCGTCCACCACCTTGCCCTCCCCTGCCGGGGTGGCATAGATCCCCAGGTGGTAGCGCACCGACACCCCCAACCGTTCCCCCAGGTCCTTGAGGGTCTGGCGCCAGGCCAGATCATGCCGCAGCACCTGCTGAATGCGGATCAGCGCCGTAGGACTGTCCACGGCGAAGAGCCGGCTTAAGACCCCGGCCACGGAGGGCCGGTCATCGGAGAAGCCGGAGTCCAGGCCGTGAGGTTGGAGGAGGAGGGCCAGGTGCTGGTCGTAGAGGGCGGCGAAGTCGTCTAGCTGGGCGGGAGGCAGGAAGAAGGACAGGCGGGCGAGGGTGGGCATACGCACGGCCTCAGGAAGCGCTCCGGGCCGCAACCCTGCCGGCCTGCTGGAACACGGTTTCAATGCGCTTCCTCAGTTCCGCTAGTTTGAATGGCTTGGCCAGGAACCCGTCCGCCCCACACTCCAGGGCCTGTTGGCGGTGCTCTTCGGTGGGCGTGCCGGTCATCACCAGCACCTGGGTGTGCCGGGTCCTGGGCGCGGCCTTGATCTGCCGGCACACCTCGAACCCGTCCAACTTCGGCATCATCAGATCCAGCAACACCACCTCCGGGCAGAAGGTGGCCACCTGAAAGCCAGCAGCGTACCCGTCCGCCGCGGTGGCCAGCTCGTAGTCGCCGGCCTTGCGGAAGAACTTGGTCAGCAGCTTCACGACCTCCGGGTCGTCATCGACAATCAGTACGCGGTGTTTGGCCCCTTCATCCTCGGGGAGTGGGGGCCAATCGTACTGGCGCAGGAACTCGCGGAAGTCATCCGCAGCAATCCGGCGATGCCCGCCCGGCGTGAATCTGGCCTTGAGCTTGCCCTTATTGACCCACTCCTTGACCGCTTCGTAGGACACCCGGCAGTAGGCGGCCACTTCCCCGGCGGTCAGCAACTTGGGGTTTTGCATCGATCCGGACCCAAATGGGATGCTTGAAAAGCTTGGATTTTCCCTCCAGGGTAAACCGACTGATTGCCTTTGTCAAGGATTTTCCCATTCCGCGACGATGGCCCTCGGAGATGGAGGCTAGGCCGGGAGGGCGAGCGAAAGGAACGGCGGGCCGTGTTGGGCTTGGGGACGGAGCAAAAAAGGCCGGCCACCCAAAGGGTGCCGGCCTTCTCTTTACCTCCCCACTACTTCCCCGTGTTCGGGTTCCTATCGCCTTTCTGTTCCAACGAAAAAGGTCTTCAAAAAGATATCCACAGTAACAGTGGTTTTTAACTACAGGAACTACATATAGGTTCTTTAACTATAGGTACTATATTGTAGCGTGAGAGTGATTATGCGTGGAAAATAGGTTGAAATGAGAGTGATTATGCGTGAATAGTGAGAGTGATTATGCGTGGATAACTTGTTATTTCCATACACTTTTGTGGATAAGATCACAAAATGGGGTGTTTCCCGAATGGAAGCTGCGGGATATGGGACTTACTGGGTTGAAGGAGCAGTCCGTACGCGCCTTGGCTGACCTTCGCCTCGGGGTAGACCACTAGAACGGAGCGCAGGTGTTTCAGGAAGTTCCGCTTGAAGTCCAATTGCCCTCGGAGGGTCTCAGGATATCCGGCGCCGAACTGGAGCTGGAGCGCCGGCCAGGGTATTTCTGTCTTCTTGTTCAGGTAGCTGAAGCGGTGGGTGAGCCAGCAGTAGATGTCCAGGGCCATGGGCGAGCGTTTGAGGGCCTGGAGGGCGCGCATGTCGATGGGAACTGGCCGCTCGATGACCTCGTTGAAAAAGTCCAAGCTCAGGGTGACGGTGGAATTCCACAGGGCGGCCTGCTCGGGGTTCTTGGGGTCCCACCAGAGCCGGGCCTCTCTGGCGATCCTGAAGCCTGCCGTGGCCTGCTGGCTTTCGTCCTCATAGGTGCAGGAGATGGAGCAGGAGAAGAGGCGCTTCATCCGGTCGCGGAGGGGGTGGATGGTGCCCCATCTCCCGCCCGTTGGAATCAGCCCCAACTGACCCATGAAGCCGCCAAGGGTCGGTCCCAAGAGCAGCACATGGCTCTTGGTCCTGACGGCCTCGGTGGTCAGCCATACTAGCAGAAGGCGGGGGTAGGTGCCGTAGGGCAGGCCGACGCCAGGATGGGCGATCATGGCTAGACTGAAGGCGCCGTTCTTGCGCGTGAAGACATCCCCCTCAATCTGCTTGTGGGGCATGGTGGCCTGCACCAGCACCCTGGCCATGTACCCTAGCGCATTCGCTTCTTTGGCCTGCTGGGCCTCAACAGCCAGGGCGCCGTCGATGAGCCGATTCAGGTTCTTGGAGTTCATCAGGCCTTACCTCCCCGGAAATGTGCCTGGTGTGCGGGGGCTGTGGTCCGCACCTATAGCGGAAAACAAAAGCAGGCTGATAGTAAGACTATCTTGCTGTCTTACTATCAGCCTAATAGCGGTTCCCCCTGCGGACTTCCAGGTTCTCGACCTTCTCTGCCACTTTGAGAATCTCGTCGTCAGGGGCTTCGATGAGCATCTGAAAGGCGATCCGGGCCAGCCGGCTGGTCTTCAGCTCTGCATGCCCACCCTGGCGCAGATGGAAGGCCCTTTCCTCCAGGGCGCGCTTTTCGCCGTCCAGCAGCGAGATGGTCAACCGCTCGGTGCTCCGGCTAAGTGGGCTGGAGGAGCCCGATTGCTTGGCGGGTGCCAGTTGGCTGTCAGAGAGTGCCAGCAGGGCGAGTTTGGAGTCTTTCTTGGCAGTGGTGGCTGAGAGGCTCTGTTTGGCCATGAGGGGTCTGCTCCTCGACTGTGGTAAGGTGTGGAATATTGTCTTAGTAAGACTATCTTAATAACTTGCTAACCTACTATCTTGCGAATCTCTTCGGTCAGCTTCTGAATATCCTCTGAAGCATCATCCCACCCAGAAGCGCGGGTCTCGTGGACACTGCACCCGTCCAGGGCTGCGTGGTTGTATGCCTCCCGGTCCCGGATCTTTGTCCGCAGCAGCTTGACGGGGATGTTCTTGAGCGCTGCCGGCAGTTGCTGGCTGAGGGATTTGCGGGGATCATAGCGGTTGATCACCAGCCGAGATTCCAGGGGGGCCGCATCCGCGGACTCCCGCAGCTCGTTGATCTCCGCAAACAGGGCGCTCATGGGCAGGGTCTCCCGGATGCCCAGCGGTGAAGGGACCACAGGCACAATGGCCAGATCAGCCGGGATGAGGGCGCTCTTGGTGATATTGGAGATGGCCAGGCTCGACGGGGGAGTATCGACCACAATATAGTCGTAGTCGTTGATGAGCTTGCGCAGGGTGTGGTTGATCTTCTCCTCCGGATACCCGACGACGGGCATGGGGAGGCCTTGCCCGTCCGGGGCGTCGGAGTCGTATTTGACTGCCGACTGCTGCGGGTCGGCGTCGATGACCGCAACTTTGTGCTTCTGTGCGAGGGTGGCCGCGACATTGACCGCCAGGGTAGTCTTGCCTGGCCCACCCTTCACATTGCAGAAAACGATGATCTTGGCAGCCATGAAGCGAGTCCTCTATGGGGGAAATTAGTAAGACTATCTATCTTTCTTGCTATCTGACTAACTTGTGGCTAAGTTACGGCATGGATTGAGGGAGGCGCAAGCAGTATTTTGGAGACTGAAAAGAGTTCATGTCCAAGGCAATCCAATTCCCTACACACTGCGTAGGGAATTGGGTTGGTCCAACTACCTGCTGATCGAAGAGAACTTCCGCC
>JADZBP010000258.1 GCA_020852055.1 Candidatus Latescibacterota bacterium | reverse complement strand
TCCACGCTGATGAACATCCTCGGCTGCCTCGACGTGCCATCGGCTGGCTCCTACGAAATCAACGGCCAGCAGGTGGCCAAGATGGACGACGACGAACTGGCCCGCATCCGCAACAAGGAGATCGGTTTCGTCTTCCAGACCTTCAACCTGCTGGCCCGCACCGACGCGCTGGGCAATGTGTCACTGCCCCTGGTCTACGGCGATATCCCCGCCACCGAGCGCCGGGCCCGCGCCGAACGCGCCCTCGAGGCCGTGGGCCTGCAGGAGCGCATGCACCACCGCCCCAACGAACTTTCGGGTGGCCAGCGGCAGCGCGTGGCCATTGCTCGGGCCCTGGTCAACCAGCCCTCCATCCTGCTTGCCGACGAGCCCACCGGCGCCCTGGACAGCCGCACCGGCGAAGAGATCATGGAACTCTTCGCCCGCCTGCACGAGGAGGGCAATACCATCGTCCTGGTCACCCACGAGGAAGACATCGCCGCCCACAGCCACCGCATCGTGCGTTTCCGCGACGGGCAGGTGGAGAGCGACGAGATCCGGAGGCCCAAAAAGTGATCCCCTATCGCGACAAGCGCCTGTGGGCCGGGGTGGGGGTGTTGCTGCTGATCGGGGTCGCCATCGCCATGAACACCCTGGGCGGACCCGATATCGCCGGCATCCCCACCTATCAGGTCACCAAAGGGCCCTTCAATGTCGTGCTCTTCGAGAACGGCGAGGTGCAGGCGGCGCGGGGCGAAAAGGTCGTCACCCCCCGGGTGCGCGGCCAGCTCAAGATCGTCGATCTCTGGCCGGAGGGCGCCCATGTCGAGACCGGCGACCTGATCCTGCAGTTCGAGAAAAGCGAGTTCGAGAAGGAATTGCGCGACGCCGAGGGCGAGATGGCCAAGGACCAGGCAGACCTCTCCCGGACGGATGCCACCCAGGCGCAGCAATTGGATGACCTCAAGACCAACATCGCCCAACAGGAGGCGAGCCTGGAGTTGGCCCAACTGAAATTGCGGCAGAGCAAGTACAACACCCCCAACGAGAAAGAGATCGCCCAGATCAACCTGGACCAGACCCGCCGGGCCCTCGAGCAGGCCAACAAGGACTACGAGGTGCGCAAGCTGGTGAACAAGGTGGAGATGGCCAAGATCGAGGTGCGCATCTCCCAGACCCGCAAGAACTACGACCGGCGGAAAAAGGACTACGACCAGTTGACCGTTTTTGCCGCCCGGCCGGGCATCGTGGTCTACGAGAAGATCGAGAAGTCCGGCGGCAAGGTGGAAAAGGTGAAGGTGGGCGACCAGGTCTGGGGCGGTCAGCCCCTGCTGATCCTGCCCGACCTCAGCGCCATGCAGGTGGTTTCGCAGGTGGGCGAGATGGATGTGCAGCAGGTGGCGCCCGGGCAGCCGGTGCTGGTCCGCCTAGACGCCTTCCCCGGCCCGGTTTTCCACGGCAAGGTGGCGCGCATCGCGCCGATGGCCAACCCCCAACTCGACGCGCCCAACGTGCAGGTCTTCGAAATGCTCGTCGACATCGAGGGCCAGGACGAACGGCTCAAGCCGGGTATGTCGGCATCGGTGGAGATCGTCGTCAAGACCGTGCCGGATGCCCTGGCCGTGCCGCTCGAAGCCCTGCAGGTGGAGGAGGGCCGCACCCTGGTCTATCGCCTGCGCGGCAAAACGCCCAAACCCGTGGAAGTCAAGGTGGGCGAGCGCAATGCCGTGGCCGCCATCATCGATTCTGGCCTCGAAGAGGGCGCGGTTGTCGCTCTCAAGCCCGTGCCCTGAGAGAGGTACCCCATGACCCAAGCCGAAACCCTGCCCCTCCCTAAGAGCGAACCCAGGCCCAGCAAGCTGAAGAAGGTGTTGGTGCTGCTGGGGGTGCTGGCCCTGGCCGCCGGCGCCTACTTTGCCTACACGCGCCTTTTCCCCGCGGTCGAGGGCAAGGCGCTGGCCTCCATCGAGGTGATGCAGGGGGAGTTCGTCATCTCCCTCACCCTGAAGGGCGGCGAACTGGAGGCGATCAAGGCCGAGCAGATCACCGCCCCCCAGGTGCGCGGCCAGCTCAAGATCACCAAACTCTGGCCTGAGGGCGAGAAGGTCGACGTCGGGGCGCTGGTGATCCAGTTCGATCCCACCGAGTTCCAGAAGCGGGTCACCGACGCCGAACAGGCCCTCGAGGCGTCCAAGGCCACCCTCGAAACCACCAAGGCCAATCAGCAGGTCGAGATCTCGCGCCAGGAGGCGGACATCGAGAACCAGATCGCCCAACTGCGCCTTTCCGAACTGCAGGTCGAGAAGATGAAATTCGAGGCCTCGATCCAGAAGGAGGAGTCCAAACTCAACGCCAGGCGCACCCAACTGGCCCTGGACCAGGCCCGCAAGAAACTCGAAACCCAGAAGGTGGTCAACGCCGCGGACCTGCGCAAAAACGAGCTCGACGTGGAGCAGAAACAGCGCGAGCTGGATAAGGCCCAGAAAGACCTGTCCAGCCTCGACGTCCACGCCGAAAAACCGGGTATCGTGGTGTACCAGAAGGTGTGGAAAGGCGACCGGCCCGAGAAGATCCGCGTCGGGGACGATATCTGGGGCGGGGCCGGCCTGATCACCCTGCCCGACCTTTCGCGCATGCAGGTCAAGACTGCGGTCAACGAAGTGGATGTCGACAAGCTCAAGGTGGGGCAACGGTCGCTGATCAAGCTGGACGCGCTGCCCGAGTTGACCTTTCACGGCGCCATCACCAGCATCGCCACCCTCGGCCGCGAAAAGGAGGGGGAGAAAAGCGTCAAGGTCTTCGATGTGGTCCTCGCCATCGACGAGGAGGACAGCCGTCTCAAACCCGGTATGAGCGCCACCTGCGATGTGGTGGTCGAGACCATTCCCCCGCCCCAGCCCGAGACCCCCGGAGCAGTCAAGAACGAGGTCGCCGTTGAATCCAGCCCCGCCGGCCTGCCCCTTTACATCCCCCTCGACGCCGTTTTCGAGAAGGAGGGCAGGGCCCTGGTCTACCGGGTCAACAAGGGCAAAGCAGAGGAGCGGGAGGTGAAACTGGGCAAGAAAAACGAGGACTACGTGATCATCGAGGAGGGGCTCAGCGCCGGGGACCGCATCACCCTGCACGACCCCACCCAGGACTCGGGGCAGCCCAGCGCCGGCGAGGGCGCAGGCGCGGGCGAGAACAAGACCTCGGAGCAGGGGGTGAAGATCCAGTAATGGACCTGCGCGAGACCTTTTCCCTGAGCGTCGGCGGCCTGTCCTCCCACAAGCTGCGCACCCTGCTCACCATGCTGGGTATCATCTTCGGGGTGGCGGCGGTGATCGCCATGCTCTCCATCGGCGAGGGGGCCAAGCAGGAGGCCCTGGAGCAGATCCGCCAGATGGGTATCCACAACATCATCGTGCAGCACTGGAACAAACAGACCGACGGCAACACCGAATCCTCCGGCGACCAGAACCTTTCCTCCGGCCTCAACACCGGCGACGCCCAGGCCATCTCGAGGATCTGCCCCCTGGCCGAGGTGGTCGCCCCCCAGCGCGAGGTCAAGGTCAAGGCGCAGTCGACCGGCCATGCCTTCCAGAGTATGGCGGTAGGCACCATCCCCGAGTATTTCTCGGTGCTGGATGCCCGCCTCAACAGCGGGGTTTTTTTCACCAAGGAGGATGTGGAGCAGGCGCGCCGGGTCTGTGTGCTGGGCAGCGACGCCAAGCGGGCGCTCTTCTACTTCGACAACCCGCTGGGCGCCCAGGTCAAGATGCAGAACCAGTGGTTCACGGTGATCGGGGTGTTGGAGGACAAGGGGGCGGCGGGCGGCAAGATCGGCGGGGTGCTGGAGGTGCGCAACACCGACGAGGATATCTACATCCCCCTCACCACGGTGTTGCAGCGCTTCAAGTGGGACCCAGGTGAACCGGAACTCACCCAGATCACCATCAAGGTGGGCGACCCGGAGCAGTTGCAGGAGGCCTCGGACATCATCCGCAACATCCTCAAACGCCGGCACCGCGGGGTCGACGACTTCAAGATCGCCATCCCCGAGGACTTGATGCGTCAGAGCCAGCGCACCCAGCAGATCTTCAACATCGTCATGGGCTGTATCGCCGGCATCTCGCTGGTGGTGGGCGGCATCGGCATCATGAACATCATGCTGGCCTCGGTGCTGGAGCGCACCCGCGAGATCGGCATCCGCCGCGCCCTGGGCGCCCGCCGCCGCGACATCCTCAGCCAGTTCCTCATCGAGGCGGTGCTGGTCAGCCTGCTGGGCGGCTTGATCGGGGTGGTGCTGGGCTACACCATGACCAAGGTGATCACCCTGTACGCCCACTGGAAAACCATCGTCGAACTCTGGACCATCGCCCTCTCCTTCGGGGTGGCCGCCGCCGTGGGCATCGGCTTCGGGCTCTATCCGGCCCGCCAGGCCTCCATGCTCAACCCCATCGACGCGCTCAGATACGAATAATCACTGGAATTTCAGCTGGGTCCAGTGCTCGGTATCGCGCACCACCAGGTCCGGGCGGCTGGGTGAACGCAGCAGGTGCCCCTGCGCGGCGCGCAGGGTCGATTGGGTGGCGTCCTGATAGCGGAAATCCAGGCTCCAGCGCACGTGGTCGGCCTGGTTGGGCAGGCCGCGGTGGAAAAGCAGGTTGCTGAAGAAGACCACGTCGCCGGGGTCCACCTCGATGGACACTGCCTGCGCTTCGAGGGGCTGGATGACCGCATCGGCGAGGCGCAGATAATGCAGGTCCCGCTCGTGCGCCACCACACCCTGCCGATGACTGCCCGGCACAAATTGCATGCAGCCATTCTCCACCCTGGCCGGCACCAGGGGTGTCCACACATTGACCATGCGCAACACCTGGGCCTCCCCCGGCGTGTAGCCCGCGTCCTGGTGCCAGAGCACCTCGGTGCGCGGATCGCGCGGCAGCTTGGGCCGCACCGAGTAGTTGGGATACAGGCGGATCTCGGGCCCCAGCACCTGTTCGGCCGCTGCCAGCAACCGGGGGTGGGCAAAGAGCCCGAAAAATCCCGATAGATGTAATTCGGGGCGGAAGATTCTGGGGGTTTCGTCGGGCAGATCCCGGTAGAGCAGCAGCAGGCGCTGGTCAAAGGGCGCCGCTGCGTAGGACTGGGCGATCTTGCCCTGGGCCAGAAGCTGCTGGGCCAATCCTTCCACCAAGCTCTCGCATGCGCGCTGGACCTGCGCCAGGCAGTCGGGTTCCAACCAACCCCTGAGAATGCAATACCCCTGGCGGTCAAAATCCTCCTGGGGCAAGATCACGGTTTCTTGTCCACGTAGTAGCGCAGGCCCGGATAGCGGTTGCCGGCGAAGTCGGGATCGTCGAGGGGCTCGCAGATGTTGAACGAGAACTCCCCTGCCCCTTCGCCCACCTGCACCCGCGCCAGCAGGCGATGCTCCCCGGCCTCGAGGTATCCGGGAAGCTGGTCCTGCCCCAGGTGGTGGGGTCTCGCCCCCTGATAGTTGTACACCTCCCTGCCGTCGATCCATACCTGCAGGCCTTCCTCGGAGCCGGCCCAGAAACGAACGGAGTCGGCCTTGGGCATAACGAAACAGCTGAAAGCGTAGACCGCCGCCGGCCGCTCGACCGCCAGTTTGTTGGCCAAATCGAGGCGGTCATGCCCGAACCAGGTGAGCTCTGACCAGCCCTCTTTGCCCGGTTCCGGGGCCAGTTTGGCGCGTTCGGACTCGCTGAACTGTTGCTCCGGGGACGGGGCGGGCAGCAGGATGAGCCGGCGCGGCCCCATGCCGTACTCGGCCTGGTACTTCCACTCGTCCCACCCCCCGTCGTCGCCGCCGCGGTACGCCGAACCGGCCTTCTTGAAACGCCGGATCAGGGTTTCTACCTTGGCGCCTTTCACCTTGACCTTCTCGTACCGGCCCGGCCCCTTGCCGCGTTGAAAAGCCAGGTCGGCGAACTCCATGTCGTCCGGGTTGAAGCCGAGTAGGCGGGCCACCACCAGATCCGTGGCCACGGGGTCGCGGCCGGCCAGGACCAGGTTGTTGCGCAGCGGCTCCCCTTCCTGGAGAGCGCCGGCCTCGTGGCCGGTGATGCCGTCCACCACGTTGAGGTCCATGGAGGTGGTCAACCAGAGGTCCACCATGAACTCGTCGATGACGGCCGGCAGGTGCGGCATACCCGCGTGTTTGTTGGTGCCGTTGGATTTGCTCCAGCCGTAGATGGTGCCCGGCAGGATACCGAACTGGTTTTTCAACGAGCAGGTGATCTTGCTGCCGTGGGTCTTGGTCACCGGGCAGTTGATCCAGGCATCGGCGTCCATGATCGCGGTGGCGATGTCGTAGTTGGGGTCGGCCATGCCGCCGCCAGGCACCTCGAGGGTATAGGCCTGGTCGAAATTGAGGTCGAAGCAGTCGATGTCCACCCCCTGGGCGCGCAGCTCGGTCACGACCTGGCGGTATCCCCCGATCTCAAAACCGTCCCGCAACCGCCGCCGGCCCCACCGGGGTGGGTCTACCTGCAGGGGCTGGCCCTGCAGGTCGGTGGGCGCCGGTGAACGCCAGCCGCCGCCGCCTTCGGCAATGAGGATGCGGGCTCCCGGCGCGGCCTCGTGGACCAGCAGCGCCACCCCGCGCACCACCCGGGCGTCGGTGACGATGCCCGACCCCGAGGGCTCGGCCACCGAGATATTCGGTTTGATCAATACCAGTTTGGCGGTGTCGGCGACAACGCCTTTCATCCCCCCGACCAGGTCTACCGCCCGGCGCACCATCGCCGCCACCTGATCGGCGCTCAACTCGGCATCGCGGGCCGCCGGCTGGGCCAGTTGCCGGTCGTCCGAGGGCACCACCGCCACCGAAAACTCCTCGGCCAGGGCCGAACCGCCCAGGAGCCCCGCAAGGAACAATACCTGTAAGGTCTTCACTTTTTTCTCCCTTGATACCGCGCGTTGGGCGCCTCGAGGATCGCCCGTTGCCGCTCCGTGAGGTCTGGATAGGCATCGGCATCGACATAGCCCGCCGCCCAGGAAACCGGGTGAGGGCTGTATTTGAGAAACAAGGTGCGGCGCTCGCCTTTGCCCGTCCACGGCAGGGTGCCGTGGGTCAGGGCCTCGGTGAAGATCACCGCCGAGCCGGCCGGGCCGGTGACGCGGGCCATACAGGGCTGGAGGCCCTCGCTCATATCGCGCCAGTCGGCCGGAAAGGGGAGGTTGCTTTTATGGGAACCGGGCACACAGCCAAAGCCGCCGTCCTCGGGGCCCACATCGCGCAGGTTGTACGCCACCACCGTCAAGCCGTTATACATCCGACCGTCGCGGAAGTGATAATACTGGGCCGGGTCGAAGGGCGTGTTGCCGCCGTGCAGCCAGGTGCCGATGGGCCCTTTACCGCTGCGGATCACGTCGAGGTACACGTGGTCGAGGCGGAAGTTGGGCCCCAGGAGCGCCTCGAGGTAAGGGGTGATCAGGGGGTTGTCGAGCAAGTCACGGTACGCCTTGCCCCATTCGAGCTGGCCGCCAAAACGATGGTGGCTCAGGTCCGGGGCGCAGTCCCGGGCGAGGTGCTGGTCGAGGATCTGGTTGAGGGCCGCCACCTGGCCGGCCTCCAGGGCCGGGCAGACCACCAGGAACCCCTGAAGGTCGAAAAGAAACGCTTCTTTCCCGTCCATCATTCCTCCTTTTGACGGTGCTCCAAGCCAATATATTCCAGCAATCCCCCCTTGTCGATAGACGGCCGGGGCCGGCGAAAAGTTGTGGCTCCTCCGCCGATCTGCTATCTTTGCCTTCAGATTGAAGGGGGTTCCATGGATTCGGCGCACCTAGACCAGCTCAACCAGGACCACGGCCTGCCCGGCCGGCTTCGTTTTGCCGCCGGACCCGGCGGCCTGGCGACCGCCCTGGTCACCGACCCCGAGGCCGAGGGCAGCCTCGTGCTGCAGGGCGCCCACGCGCTGCACTTCCAGCCCCGCGGCCAGGCCCCCGTACTTTGGGCCAGCCAGCGCAGCTTCTACGCCCCCGGCCGCCCCATCCGCGGCGGCATCCCCCTCTGCTGGCCCTGGTTCGGCGGCCATGCCACCGATCCGGGCAAACCGGGCCACGGTTTTGTCCGCACCATGGCCTGGCAGGTGCTGGCGACCCGCACCTCGCCGGCGGGCACCCTCATCGAACTGGGGCTCGAACATACCCCGGAGACCCTGGCCCTGTGGCCGCATCCCTTCTCGCTGCGCCTGCGCGCCTGCTTCGGGGAACGGCTGCGGGTCGAATTGCAGGTGACCAACAGCGGCGAGCAGCCCATGACCTTCAGCGGCGCCCTGCACAGCTACCTGGCGGTTGGCGACGCGGCCGGTATACAGATCGAGGGCCTAGAGGGTAGCTCGTACTTCGACAAGGTGGGCGCAACGCCGCAGCGGCAGGAAGGCCCCATCCGCATCAGCGCCGAGACCGACCGCGTCTACCAGGACACCCTCGCCGAATGCCGGATCATCGACCCAGGCCTGGGCCGGCGGATCTGCATCGCCAAGGAGGGCAGCCGCTCCACGGTGGTGTGGAACCCCTGGATCGCCAAAGCCGCCCGCATGGAGGATTTCGGCGATCTCGAGTACCAGACCATGGTCTGCGTCGAAACCGCCAACGCCGCCCCCGACCAGCGCACCCTCGCCCCCGGAGCGGCGCACTGTCTGCAGGCCACCATCCGCACCGAACCCATTTGAGTCCCCCCCCGATGAACCCCCCAGTCCTCTGCCCTTTCCGGGGAGCGGAGCGGCCATGTTGAACCTGTCGACCTGGATGGTGGTGGCCACGCTGCTGGCCCTCAACATCTTCTATGTGGTCGCCGAGTTCGCCGTCGTCGGGGTGCGCCGCAGCCGCATCCGGCAACTGGCCCAGGAGGGCAATCCGCTGGCCCGCGGCCTGCTGCCCACCCTCGAAGACCCCGAGCGCCTGGACCGCTACATCGCCGCCTCCCAGATCGGCATCACCCTGTGCAGCCTGGGCCTGGGCGCCTTTGGGCAGGCCACCCTCACCGAGGACCTGGCGCCGCTCTTCGTGCGCTGGGGCGGTCTGCAGGAACTGGCTGCCCAGTCGGCGGCCACGGCCCTGGTGCTCACCGTGCTCACCGCGCTGCAGGTCCTGCTGGGGGAGCTGGTGCCCAAAGCCATCGCCCTGCAGCACCCGGTGCCTCTGGCCCTCTACACCTATGTGCCGATGCGCGCCTCGTGCTGGCTCTTCATGCCCTTCATCGCCGTGCTCAACGGCAGCGGCAATCTGGTGATCCGCCTCCTGGGACTGCCCCGGTCGCGGCACCAGCATATCCACTCCCCCGAGGAACTCGAACTGCTCATCGCCGAAAGCCGCGACGGCGGTCTGCTCGAACCCGAGGAGCAACAGCGCCTGCACCAGGCGCTGCGCCTGGGCCGCCGCACCGCCCGCCAGCTCATGGTGCCGCGCCGCTCGGTGGTGGCCATCGACGCGCAGACCTCCCCCGAGGAGTTGCTGCGCCTGGTGGCCCAGAGCCCGTACACCCGGCTGCCGGTGTTCCAGGATTCGGTGGAACAGATCATCGGCATGGTGCAGACCAAGGAGGTGGCGGGTCTTTTTGTCGAGCGGGGCCAACCCCCGTCGGTGCACGAGGTCCTGCAACCCATCCCCCATGTGCCGGCCAGCCTCAGCGCCGACCGCCTGCTCAGTGTGCTGCGCCGCGAGCGGGTCCGCCAGGCGGTGGTGGTGGATGAGTTCGGGGGCATGGAGGGCATCGTCACCCTCGAGGACGTGTTGTCCGAACTGGTGGGTGAGATGGCCGACGAATTCAAGGAGCTGGACCCCCAGCCCGAACGCCTGGCCGACGGCCGCGTCCGCCTGCCCGGCCAACTGCCCCTGGACAAGGCCGAACCCTGGACCGGGGCGGCGTGGCTGGGCGAAGCCGATACCGTGGCCGGGCACGTGCGGGCGGCGGCGGGGCGCCTGCTGGAGGTCGGGGAGAAACTCGAGGTCGACGGGGTGCAGGTGGAGGTGGAAAGCCTCGACGGGCATACCCTGGGCGCGGTGCTAGTGCGGCCCCTGCCGCCGCCCCTGCCCCCCCCGGCGGAGGACTGAGATGGAACTGCTGCGGCCTTTGCTGGTGGTGGGGGTGCTGGTCAGCCTCAACGGCCTCTTTGTGGCCGCCGAGTTCGCCCTGCTCACCGCGCCCCGGCAGGCCATCGAAAGGCGGGCCGCAGCGGGCCACTGGCTGGCCGTCTGGGTCCACCGCACCCTGCGCGAACCGCGTCTCCAGGTCCGCTACGTGGCCACCGCTCAGCTGGGCATCACCCTGGCCAGCCTCGGTCTGGGCATGTACGGGGAACACACCCTGGCCCGGACCCTGGCGCCCCACCTCGAAGGCCTGGGCACCTCGCGCTGGCTGACCGCCCACGCCCTGGCCACCCTCCTCTCCCTCGGGGTGATGACCTACTCCCATATCGTCTTTGGCGAGATGGTGCCCAAATCCCTGGCCCTGATGCACCCCGAGGCCGCGATGCTGGGCATCGCCCGGCCCATGCGCTGGACCCTGGGCCTGCTCTACCCCTTGGTCCTGGCCCTGGAGGCGGCCGGTCGGGCAACCCTGCGCCTGATGGGCCTGTCGCACCAGCCGGGCACCAGCAACTTCTACACCCCCGAGGAACTCGAGTACATCGTGCGCGAAAGCCAGGAGGGCGGCAAACTGCAGCCCGAGTCAGGGCAGGTGATGCGCGAGTTATTCGACTTCGAGGCCCTCACCGCCGGCCAGGTGATGACCCCGCGGGTCCACCTGACCGGGGTGCCGGCCGGCGCCAGCCTCGAGCAATTGCGCCAGGTGCTGGCCGAGGACCGCCACACCCGTTATCCGGTCTACGAGGAGGATCTCGACCACCTCTGCGGCGTGGTCCACATCAAGGACCTGCTGCGCCTGCTCATCGCCGGCCGTCCCCTGTCGGCGGCCGATGTGCGCCAGGTGGCCTTCGTGCCCGAAACCGCCGGCCTCGACACGGTGATCGAGGCCATGCGCCGCACCCGCACCCAGATGGTGGTGGTGATGGACGAACACGGGGGCACCGCCGGACTGGTGGTCCTCGAGGACCTGGCTGCCGAGATGGTGGGCGAGATGAATGAGGGAACGGCGGTGGCCGAGGAGGTGTTCCGCGGGCGCGACGGCCGCCTGCGCGCCGCCGGCACCCTGCGTCTGGAGGAACTGGGCCAGCACCTGGGCCTGGTGCTCGAACACGAGGAGGTGGAAACGGTCAGCGGCCTGGTGCTGGCGCTGCTGGACCGCCCTCCGGCGGTGGGCGACGAGGTGCGCTGGTCCGGGGTGCGTTTCCGGGTGAGCGCCATCGAAGGCCACGGGGTGGCCGAGTGTGTGGTCCTGACTGACCGACCCCCGACCTAGAGCCGCACCACCTGGCCGGAACGCATCGATTCGTAGGCGGCGAACACCAGTTCCAGGGTTTTCAGATTGTCCTGCACCGCCGTCTCCGGGGCGGCGATCTCCCCGGCCAGCGCCCGCATCAGCGAGGCCATGGGCCCGACGAAGGCGTCGGGGAACCACGAGCCCTCCAACTCGGTGCTGAGCCACTGCCCTTTGGCCAGGCCGCGGCAGGTATAGCGAAAGCCGTCGCTCACCCCCTTGGGGTAGTTCATCAGCAGGCCCAGACGCCGGATCACCGCCCCTTCGGTCCCCTCCACCCGCAACTCGCTCTGTTGCCCCTCCAGGCCAAAGGCCACATGGTGGTTGGTCAGCACCGTGGCCCGCAGTTGGCCGGCGAAACCCAGGTGCAGGCAGACCCGGGTCTCGCCCCTGGCGTCGTACCCGGGGCAGGTGCTGCCGTCGGCATAGAGGCGCTCGGGCTGGGCGCCGGTGAGGAAGCGGATGGCGTCGAGGTAGTGGATAGAGTGGTAGAGCACGTCGATGGTGGCCTTTTCCTTGAGCCAGCCCCACAGGTGCCAGGGGGTATCGACAAAGATCAGCAGCGACAGATTGTACACCTCGCCCAAGAGCCCCCGGCCGATCAGATCGCTGCAGGCCCGCACCCCCGGGTCCCAGCGCAACTGCTGGTTGACCGCCGCCAGCACCCGGTGGCTTTCGAGCAGGGCCACGGTGCGCCGGGCCGTCTCCAGGTCCTCGGCCAGCGGTTTCTGCAACAACAGCGCTTTGCCGGCCCCAGCCACCACCTCGACCACGCCGTGGGTCTGGGTGGCGGGCACCGCCACATCGACGATCTGCACCACCGGGTCCCCGGCCAGTTCCTCCAGGCTGGAATACACCTTCGGGATCTCGTAACGGGCCGCCGTCTGCTCGGCCTTGTCGCCGTCCAAATCGAAGATGCCCCGCACTTTGAAGCCGGCCTTGCGGTACGCCGGCAGGTGCGCGTCGTTGACAATGCCACCCGCCCCGCAGATCCCGATCCCGCAATCCATCCTGGCCGGCAGCACCGGCTTATAATTCAACTCCAGCATCGCGCCTTCCTCCCTTGTCTGGGTACCATACCAAAAACGAGGACCCGGAACAATCCAGGTCCTCGATCAATTACAAGGTGGGGAGTGACCCCGGAGGCCTTTCCCTGGGGGGCGGTCTGGGAGGGAAGTCCGCGTGGAAGGGCGGCGGGGTAGCGGAGCCTTAGCGAGCGAGGGTGCAACGCCCCAACGTATGGGGCGTTGCGGGGCAAGGGTCTTCGGGGACGGCAGCCCTTTTGCGCCGCACCCCATACGTTGGGGTGCGGCGGGACGCGCCTTGGGAAAGGCCGGAGCGGGTCGCTCCCCACCGCCTTGCGCGAGCCACCTCGTCACTCGATCTGGAACACCACCTCCACCTGGCCGGTGACCTCCAGCTCACCCGGCTGCACCGGCACCGAGGCTGCGCCTTCGGCCTTGTCGAAATCCGCCCGCGCCATCACCGGCCCATACCAGGGCGAGGTCTCGCGGATGCTCAGAACCTTGCCCAATTTCCCGCCGGCCGCCCCGACCAGGGCCTCGGCCCTTTTGCGGGCGTCGGCCACCGCCTGCACCCGCGCCTCCTGGAGCAGGGAGTCGGGGTCCTCGAGCGCAAAATAGAGCCCCGAGACATTGTTGGCCCCCGCCTCGATGCCGGCCTGGAGCACCTCGCCCACCTTGGCCAGGTTGCGCATTCTGACATTGAGGGTGTTGGCAGCCCAGTACCCCACAATCACCCCGGCCCGATCCTTTTCGTAGTCCATCTGGGGGTACACGTTGAAACCGGTGGTGTGCATATCCCTGGCGGCGATGCCCTGGGCGACCATGGCCGCCTGCACGGCCGCGCTGCGGGTGTTGTTCTGGGCCACCGCCTCGGCCACCGAATCGGCGAAGGTCTGGACCCCCAGCTGGGCCTGGGCGATATCCGGATTCGCTTTGACCGTGGCGCTGCCGCTGACGTAGATGCGGTCGTCCCCCCCGTCGGCGGGCGCGATGATGGTATCACCCGTTTCACATCCGCTCAGAAACCCCGCCAGCAAGGCCCCGGCGGCGATCAGCTGCGTTTTGATCGTTTTCATCCTTTGCTCCTTCTCCCTTAGCGCCTGTTTATTTAATGCCGTAGACCACCTGCAGGCGGATGCCGAAGCTCAGGTCGCCGGCACTGGTCATGCCCTCGTCCCGCATCGCCGCCTTCATCATCATGGGCTTGCCCCCGTAATCCTCCATTTCGCTGATACTGATCACCGGGCCCAGGCGCGCCCCGTGCAACTGGGCCAGTTGTTCGGCCTTATTGCGGGCATCGGCCACCGCCAATTTGCGCGCCTCGGTGGCGGCCGAATCGGGCTGGTCCACGGCAAAATGCAGCCCCCAGATCTGGTCGGCCCCGACCTGGGTGGCGTGTTCCATCACCGCATCCACCCGGTCGAGGTCGCGGATGGTCACCAGCACCATATTGTCCACCCAGTACTTGCCCTCCTCCACCCCGCCCTTCTCAAGGGGATGGGGCGGATCGTAGTTGAGGGAAAAGTTGGTGGTGAGGATGTCGCGCTCCGCGATACCCAACCCGCGCAGGGCCACCAACACCTGCTGCATGGCAACCCGGTTCTTCTGCATGGCCTCGCCCACGGTGGGCGCGCTGGACCTGACCCCCAGGCTGGTGCGGGCCACGTCTGGTTTGACACTCACCTGTCCTTGGCCACTCACCGAGATCTGCCGCAGCGGGGTTTCGGCCCGGGCGGGGACCACCAAGCCCCCTGCCAGCGCCAACCCGACCACGGTGGTCCATATCCATCGATTGCTTCTCGCCATGGGATCACCTCCTGTCCTTTCCGTATGCAAACTCCGTGCCTGGCCGCGTTGCCGGCGACGGACCCGAGATACCCGGCTGCGGGCCTCAGGAATCCGCGGAAACCTCAGTTTTCCGCCATTCCCTTGCCTGCTGCCCCCCGATAACATACACTAGTCCCCTCTATGAGCTTCCTCGCCATCATCCTGGGCATCGCCGCCCTGATCTACGGCTATACCGGCTGGCGCCTCATTCCCCCCGTCCAGTTGCCCTTGCCCTGGAACCTGGCCGCCTGGTTCGGCCTGGTGCTGGTGGCCACCCTGCCCTTTGTCTCCTTTTTCCTGCGCCAGCACCTCGACGGGATCTGGGCCAGCCTGCTCTCGTGGCTCACCTATCTGAGCCTGGGTTTCTTTGTGCTGCTCTGCAGCCTGCTGCTGCTGCGGGATCTGGCCTGGCTCTTGTGGGCTGGCCTCGACCACCTGCAGGCCTACGCCCGCACCTTGGCCCCGCCCGACCCCACCCGCCGCAATCTGGTGCTGCAGGCTGCCAACCTCGGCACGGTGGTGGTGGCGCTGGGGGTTGCCGGCTACGGCTTCTACCACGCCCGGCGGCGTCCGCGGGTGGACCGGATCGAGGTCCGCTTCCCCGACCTGCCCCCGGCCCTCGAGGGCCTGCGCCTGGTGCAGTTCAGCGATGTGCACGCCGGCCCCACCATCAAACGGCCCCAGGTGGAGGCGATGGTCGCCGCCATCGAGGAGTTGGGGGCCGACCTGATCCTCTTCACCGGCGATCTGGTGGATGGCAGCGTCGAGGACCTGCGCTTCGAGGTCGAACCCCTCGCCCGGCTGCGGGCTCCCCTGGGGTGCTACTTCGTCACCGGCAACCACGAGTACTATTCGGGGGTGGAGGCGTGGATTGCCGAGGCCAGCCGCCTGGGCTTCACCGTCCTGCTCAACGAACACCGCCTCCTCTGCGAGGGCCAGTTGTTATTGGCCGGGGTGACCGACTACGGCGGCGGCGACCACCTTCCCGCCCATGTCTCCGACCCCAAAGCAGCCCTGGGCGAGGCCCCGCCTCCCGGCGCCCTGCGCCTGCTGCTGGCCCACCAGCCCCGCAGCATCTTTGCCGCCGCCGAGGCCGGGTACCACCTCCAGCTCTCGGGCCACACCCACGGCGGGCAGTTTGTGCCCTGGAAATACTTCATCCCCCTGCAGCAGCCCTATATCGAGGGCCTGCACCGCCACGGCGACACCTGGGTGTATGTCAACCGCGGCGCCGGGTACTGGGGCCCGCCCGTCCGGGTCGGCGCCCCTTCCGAGATCGCCCTGATCACCCTGCGCCGGGGTTGAGATGGAAGCCCTGGGCCGCCACCTGCTGATCGACTTCCACGGCTGCGCCCCGGCGCTGCTCGACGATCCCGCCCATCTGGAACAGGCCCTGCACGAGGCAGCCCTCGCCGCCGGCGCCACGGTGCTCAATGCCACCTTCCATCGGTTCTCGCCCTGCGGGGTGACCGGGGTGCTGCTGCTTCAGGAGAGCCACCTGGCCATCCACACCTGGCCCGAACGGGCCTTCGCCGCCGTGGACCTGTTCACCTGCGGGCACAACCTGGACCCCTGGCAGGCCTGCGCCCGGCTGAAACAGGCTCTGGGCGCGGCGCAGGGCCGGGCAATCGAGCTGCAGCGGGGCCAAACCTGCCTGGAGGGCAGGGCGCGGGAAATCTAGAGGGAAAAGTTGAGGGAGAAACCGTAGATGTGTTTGCGGAAGAACCCCTGCTCGTTGCGGCTGCCGTTGCGCGAATAGCTGTACTGCACCCCCACGCTGTAGAGCGCGCTCAACTGCCTGGTCAGCTTGGCGAACAACAGGGCCTGGGCGTATTCCTCGTCGGCCACCCTCGGGCCTTCGGGATTGAGTTCCTCGTCGTAGCGCCGCCGCTGGGCCGTGAGATAGAATTGCCCATCCACGCCCAGGTACAGATGGCGGGACAGCAGCAGCTCCACCTGATGGGCGCGGAAGCCATAGCCCAGACTATTGGAGTGATTGTCCACCAGGGCGTACCCGGCGTCCACCAGCATGCGGCGGTTCACGCTCAGGCCCAGACGCAGCTCCCGTTCGAGATCGCGCTGCTCCTCATTGCCGAGAATCACCGCCCCGGCGCTGCCCCGGGCCAGGGCCAGGCGGCCATAGTCCAGCCATCGCCAGGCCATCCCCAGATGCGCCTGCGCCCGCCGGCTGCGGTGGTAACCCAGATCGAGGCCCACCTCCTGGAGCGCCAGGTCGACCAGCTCAGCCTCCCGCGGATCGTCGCTGCTGCGATGATAACGCAGCGCCCAGGCCCAGCCGTGCCCCAGCGCCGCGTCCGCCTGCAGGCGCAGCCCGCCGTGCAGATAACTTTCCTCGCTGGAGATGCGGTTGACGTTTTTGACCTTCAGTGCGGTGCTGCCGCTCAACTGCAGCCGGGGCAGGGCCTGGAACAGGCCCTCGAGGGCCAACTCGCTGGCCATCACCTCCCCGCGTGGCGCCAGCTCCCCTTCGCCCCGCCAGTAGCGCTTGAACCCCCACTGGTGTTTGAGCTGCACCCCGCCCCAGGACTGGTCCAGCAACTGGCCACTGGTATCCACAAAAAGGCGGCTAACCCAGCCGCCGCGCCGTCCGGGGTAGGTCTCGAAGGGGTTGTCGTCGTACTCCAGGCCGGCCACGGCCTGCATCGCGCCGGCGGCGCCGGGGACCACCCCCAGCAGGCCGGCCGCCAGCAGCAACCACCCCCACTGCGGCCTCATTCGCGCCCCTCCAGGGACTGGCCCATCTGCAGGCGAAAGGTCTGGATGCGCTCCCGAAGCACGGTTTCCATCTGCCGGATCTCCCGCTGGTGGGCCTTTAGCTTATAGATCTCCAGGCGCAGGTCGTCGGCGCTGAAACGTTCGAGAGACAGGCGCTGGCTGGCCGAGGCCGAGTGCCGTCCGCCCGCCTCGGTGGCGACCGGCTGGCGGGTGTCGCTGGCCTTGATGCTGGCGCCGGGCGCCAGTTCGAGGGCCGTGGCCCCCTCCTGCACCACCTGGCGCTCGGGCAGGTGTTCGTCGAAGAGGCTGATCTGGGAGGTGAAGATGCGCACCTGGTTGCGCAGGCGCCGTTCCTCCTCCAGGCGGTTCAGGTCGGTGTTGGTCTGTTCGGCCTCGGCCCGCAGGCGCCCCGCCATGTCCTCCATCAGCTCGATCTTCTGGGCGATCTCCTCGGGGCCGTCCTCGGGGGTGATGGACAGATCCTCGGCGTAGCGCAGGCGGGCGTGATCGACCTGGTCGCCCAGGGCGTCGCGGGCGTCTTGGTAGAGCATCAGGCGCAGGACGAGTTGCCGGTCGGGCCCGTCCTTGCCCAGGGTCTCGATCAGGCGGCCGATCTCCCAGTCGTAGGCCAGGCGCAACTGCTCCCGCACCTCCTCGTCCACCGTGCGCAGGGAATCGAGGCGCTGGTCGATCTCGACCAGGGTCTGCACCAGCGCCAGGGAGGAGCGCAGCGCCTGCTGCAGCTCTTCCCCATCGCCGGCGCCCAGCTTGAGGCTGTCGATCTGCGCCGAGAGCTGGTCCGCCCGCCGCACCAATTGGGCGCGCTGCGCCACCAGTGCGGTTGCCGCCGCCCCCAGCCCTTCCTGCTGGCTCTGCAGGGCTTTGATCTGCGCCACCTCCCCGAAAGCCGGGGCCAGGGCAAGTGTCAGGGCCCCCAGGGCAATCCAGATCCTTTTCACGTTTTCCCCAATCCGTACTTGTCCAGCTTATAATAAAGGGCGCTGGTCTTGATACCCAGCAATTCGGCCGCCCGCGTCTTCACCCCCCGGGCCTGATCCATGGCCTGGACGATGCGGTCGCGCTCCTGTTCCTCGAGGTCCTTTTTGAGCGAGGTGCCTCCCGGATGGACCGCCTCGGCTGGCCCGGTGGGCGCATCCTCGGAATCGAGGGGCAGGTCGTGCACCCCCACCTCCTCGCGGTCGGCCAGCACGATGGTGCGTTCGATGACATTTTCGAGTTCGCGCACATTGCCCGGCCACCAGTAGTTCTCCAGGGCCTTCATGGCCTCTGGGGTTAGACGCTTGAGGGGGAGGTTCATTTCCCGGCATTTCTTGCGCACAAAATGTTCGACCAGTTCGGGGATGTCCTCCTTGCGGTCGCGCAGGGGCGGCAGCCGCACGGGGATCACCTCGAGGCGATAGAAAAGGTCCTCGCGGAAAGCCCCCTCCTTCACCATCTCGCGCAAAGGCTGGTTGGTGGCCGCCACCACCCGCACGTCGGCGGCGAGGGTCTTTTCGCTGCCCACCCGGTCGTATTCCTTTTCCTGCAGCACCCGCAACAGCTTCACCTGCACGTCGAGAGGCACATCGCCGATCTCGTCGAGGAAGATGGTCCCCCGCTCGGCCAGTTCGAACTTGCCCCGCCGCTGGCGCATGGCTCCGGTAAAGGCGCCTTTCTCGTGGCCGAAGAGCTCGCTCTCGACCAGTTCGCGCGGCAGCGCCCCGCAGTTCACCCGCACAAAAGGCCCGTTGCGGCGCCCGCTCTGGCTGTGGATGGCGCGGGCGACCAGCTCCTTGCCAGTGCCGCTCTCCCCGTAGATGAGCACCGAGGAGTCGGTGGCGGCGATCTTCTCGACCATGGCCAGCACCTCGCGGATACGCACCGAGCGGCCGACGATCTCGCCGTACCGGTCGCCGATCTCCTCGCGCAGGTACCGGTTTTCCTCCTCCAGGCGCTCCCGATCCTGGCGGGCGGCGCGGTGCTCCATCACCTTGCCCACCTTGATGGGCAGGACTTCGGCCAGGTTGCTCTTTTCGACAAAGTCGATGGCCCCTTTGCGCATGGCCTCGACGGCCAGGCCGATGGTGCCCACGGCGGTCAGCACCATCACGTCGGTGTCGGGGAACTCGGCCTTGACCGCGGCAACCACCTCGAGCCCGTTCATGCCGTCCATGCGGTAGTCGGTGATCACCAGGTCGTAGGTCTGGGCCCGCAACAGTTCCAGGGCCTCCTGCCCGCTGGCCGCCACGCTGGTCTCGTACCCCATCCGCCGCACCCGCTCGGCCACCGCGTGGCGCATCTCGTCGTCATCCACTACCAGAATACGGCTCATGTCTCCACTCTCTGGGGCCGGAGGGCCCCGTTGTTGTTGCCCGGCAGGACCACCCGGAAGGTGGTGCCGGCGCCCGGAGCGGTCTCAACCTCGATCCGGCCCCGGTTTTCCTCGAGGGTCTGCCTGGCGATGGCCAGGCCCAGCCCCGAACCTTTCTGTTTGGTGGTGAAGAAGGGCTCGAAGAGCCGTTCCTGCACCTCGGGCGACATGCCCGGCCCGGTATCGGCCACCTCGACCACCACCTCGCCGGCCACCTGGCGGCCCCGCACCCGCAGCTGGCCCCCCTGCTGCATGGCCTGGACCCCGTTCTTGAGCAGGTTGAAGAGGGCCCGCCGCAGCTGCTCAGGGTCGGCGTAGACCTGCAGGCCCTCGGAGACCTCCTGCCGGTACTCGATGCTGGCGGCCTCCATCTCGGGAGCGAGCAGGAAGGCCGCGTCGTCCACCATACGCTCGACCCCGGTCCACTGCGGGCTGGGAGCGGCCGGCCGGGCAAAGGCCAGGAACTCGGTGATCACCTTGTCGAGCACCCGCACCGCCTCGATCACCTTGTGGATATGGCGGCGGC
>JADZBP010000257.1 GCA_020852055.1 Candidatus Latescibacterota bacterium | reverse complement strand
CGACCTGTGCCTTCAAAAACGGCATGGTGGGCACCTGGAACTGGTCCTATGCCCTGCCGGGGGCCGATTTCTGCCGGGCGGCTTTTTACTGTGAACGGGGATACGTGCTGGACAGCACGGCCGGGGGGTGGACCCACACCTTCGGCGGCGGTTTCATCCCCAGCGACGCAGCGGTCTTCCTGCCCGACGGCACCCGGAAGACAGGCCGCGATCTCGAACTAGAATACCTGCTGAGCCTGGGGGAGGCCGAGCGCGAACGCCTTTTCCCGCACGGGGTGCGGCGCAGCGTGGCGCAGGAATGCCACGAGTTTGTCGACTGCATCCGCCTGAGACGCGCTCCCGAGGTGGGGCCGGAGGAAGGCCTGGAGGGCCTGGCCATCGCCGCGGCGGTGTACGAGTCGGCCCACTGCGGCCAGGCGGTGCGGGTCGAGGACGTGCGCGAGAGCCGCATCGACGCGTACCAGCGGCCCGTGGATCAGCACTGGGGGCTGGTCTAGCGGGCGGCCCCTTCGATGCGGTAGAGGTGTACCGCGTAGTCGGCGAAGGCGTCGGTGAAACTGCCGTCCTTGATCTCGATGTGTCTCGACTCGCCCAGCACTTCGGCGCTTTTGCCACCCTTGATAGCGCTGAGCTGAAAGGCCCCTTGGGTGGAGCCGGGGCGCATGGCGGCGGCGAAGAGATAGAGATCCCCCCCGTGTTCTTTGGCCATCAGATCGACGGGCACCGCCGGGTCGCTGGAAACCACCTGCGCCCTTTCGACGGTGGCGCTGTTGAGCACCGGGGCGAGGTCGCGGATCTGCTGGTTGATGGCGGTGACGGCGGCCAGCATCTCGGGATCTTGCAGTAACCGGGCTTCGACAAAGACCGGCTCCCACTCGTGTACGAAGTAGAGGATTCCCCGCGAGCCGTGGATCAGGGACATCCACACCTCCGAGCGCACCTGGGAGGGTGTGGCCTTGCGCTTGCTCTGGATGCGGGTGGTCTCGATCACATTCCACACCGTTTTGCCGCCCGACCACTGGTGCAGCCGGTCCACGCCCTTGGCCACGTACCACAGGTAGTTCTCGCCGTCGCTTTTCTGGATGCCGGCCACCGGGTACACGTCAAAGGAGAGGATGTCGGTGCCCTGGCAGTACCCGGGATAGTCCTCCCAGGGGGCACCCCGGCCGATCCACTCCTCGTTGGCCACCGCCTGGCCCAGGTTGAGCCAGATGGGGCGGCTGGGGTCGTTGGCGGCGAGGCGCTGGTAGTCGGCGATGATCGTCGCCGGAGGGATGGCCGGCCCCCAGCCCCCGCCCGCAGCGGGCTGGGCGTTGTCCGGTTCGTCGCCGTGCATCCAGGCGATGATGGTGGGATCTGCGAGGTGTTTCAGCCCCACCGCGTTCTGGGCGCAGATCACCGACATACCCGCCGCCTGCAGGCCGGCCAGTTGTTCCTCGGTAGGCCCTTCCCACAACCCCACGTACACGTTGATGCCCGCCTCCTTGAAGCGGGCGGCGTTGCTGGGGTCCTGCAACCACACCCCGATGGGGAAGTAGTCCGGATCGGTGGAGGGGCCGCGGGTCCATGGCGCATAGGGGCTGGTGGGCATGGGAGGAACCTCCGGGGCGAGGGCGGCGTGGCGGCAGCCGGCGGCGAAGAGCGCCAGGCCGAGGGTCAGGAGCAAGGGGATGAGCGGGCGGCGCGGCAAACCGGGCATGGGATCACACCTCGGACAAAATGAGAAAGGGGCCGCGGCACTGGCGCCGCGACCCCTTCAAGGTACTCCTGCCCGGGGCTTACTTCAACACTACGATCTCGGCGGCTTCGCCCTGCACCGGGTAGGACTCCAGCACCGGGCCGGCAAAAACCGCCTGCACCTGCTGGCCCTCCTGCAGGGCCGTGTAGCCGGCGGCCACCACCGAATCCCCTTGCACCACGTAGATGCGGGTATTGGCGGAGATGGCGAGCACGGCCTTGTCCGCCGTGAGCCCCTCCTCGAACTGTCCCTCGATCAGCACCCGGCCGTAGTAGCCTTCCTCGCTCAGGGTTTCGAGCCGGGTGAGGTTGCCGCGCACGTCGGCCTTGGGGTAGTGGAGGGCCAGTTCAATCCCGCCAGCCGGGTTGTTGGGGTCAGGGGGCAAGGGGCCTACAATCCCACTGCCGGCCTGGGCCAGCAACTTGCCTTCGCTGGTGAACATGCTCCAGGTGGCGCCTTCGGGCACCGGGGCCTGGGTCTTGGGTACGAAGAGCACCTGGTACGGATAGGAGATCACCTGGGCCACCATCGCCTCGGGCGCCGGGTCGTTCAGGTTCACGTAGAGTTTCACCGACTGCCCGTCGCTCTGGATATCGGCGATGGTGATGCCGTAGCCGCCGGTGGGCACCTGACCGCGGAAGGCGGCCACCACCCAGGTGGTGCTGTAGTCGTTTTCCCAGATGCGGGCGACCAACTCGGGGTCGTTCAGCCAGTTGATGAAGCGGGCGGCCTGCTCTGGATTGCCGGCCACGTACAGAGCCGGCTGCTGCAGCGCGTCGGCGGCGGTGCCCGGATCGACCTTGCCCGAGGTGGTGCTGTCGGGCGGGGTGTCATCGGGGGACACCTCGGCGAGGAAGGCGGAGAAATCGGCCTGATCCACGGCGCCGTCGTAGTTCAGGTCGCGGGCGTAGCTGCCCTTGGTCCACTCTTCGTAGCTCCACCGGTACTGGGGCAACTGGCTGGGGTTGTCGGTCTGCTCCTGCGAGGAGACTGGGTCCTTGTCGCCGCAACCGGCGAGGAAGAGGGCGGCCAGCGCGCCGGTCAGTATGCCGAACTTGTACATAGGTGCCTCCTTGTGGGATGGGTTGGTGTGTGACTGATCCCAGTGTCTGCAATCGCCGTGCCAGAGCGGGGGAAACGGAAGCGGTGCCTGCGGCACAAGGAGTTGGATTTATCAAGCGGGTGTCTGCGGGGCGGCAGGAGCGGCAGACCCTCAGCTTTTTGAGAGGCGCCGCTCAGGTTTCCGAGGGAAGTTGCCGCTGCGGGGCCTTTTTGTTATCCTGCTGCACCCATCGCGGGTTCAAACAGAAAGGAGTGTTATGAAATTTCAGGTCTACCAGTCCCTGTGGGGCATGGTGGGGCTCCCCTTCGGAGGGGCAAAGGAATGGTCCCTGGAGGAGAAGGTGGCCAAGATCGCCGAGGCCGGTTTCGACGGGGTGGAGTTCCTCATGGAGGACCCGGCCCATCTCAAGGCCATGTTGCCTCTGGTCGAGAAGCACCGGCTCAAACGCAGCAACATCGTCTTCCCCTGGACCCCGGAGGAGTTCAAGGCCGATATCCAGGCGGCCCGCGACGGGGGAGCGACCCACCTCAACCTGCAGCCCATGCCCATGCCGCGCACGGTGGCGGCGGGGGTGCCCTATCTGGTGCGCTGTATGGATCTGGCGGCGGCGGCGGGTTTCCCGCTCTACTTCGAGACCCACCGCGACCGCATGACCACCGATATGTATTTCACCCTCGACCTGATCGAGGCCGTGCCCGACCTGGTGCTCTGCGGCGACCTGTCCCACTTCCTGGTGGGCCGCGAATTCTCCGGCCCGCCGCTCTCGCCCGACAATGACCGCTTCATGAAACAGATTCTGGAGCGCTGCGGCGCCTTCCACGGCCGGGTGGCCTCGCGCGAGCAGGTGCAGGTGCCCATCAATTTCCCCCACAACAAGGTCTGGCTCGACCTGTACGCCAATTGGTGGGAATACGGCTTCAAGAAGTTCAAGGAGCGGGCCAAGCCGGAGGACACCCTGACCTTTGTAGTGGAGTTGGGACCGCCCACCTACGCCCTGCAGGGCGCCGACGGCAAGGAATTGTCGGACCGCTGGCAGGAGGCGCAGCAGCTCAAGGACCTGGTCCGGGAGATCTGGAAGCGGGTTTGAGGTCGAGTAGGCAAAAAGAAAGAGCCGCTTCCCGACAGGGGAAGCGGCTCTTTTTGTCACCAGAGTAGGGCGCTTCCCTTTGACCGGTCCTGCGGCGGACGGTCGCCATCGGAACAAAGTGGGTCGCCAAATCGGCAACGACGTTTACGATTGTAGTGTAAACATCGTTGCTATTCCCTATCTAGTTGTATTTGCGGGAGAAAAGGAGGGGGGAAGGCGATGAGCCATCAACGATATTGACGGCTGGAGCTCACTCCCGGCATCGACAATCTACAGCGGCAAAATCACTCAACGCCATGAATATCAACCCTTTGGAGATACCGCCAAAGGGTCTTTCCGTTTTTGGCACAGAATATGCGATAGGGTTCGTCGTCAGGTGGTTGACGCGCCACACTTACACCCCCAGGAAGCACATCGGTTGTGAACCGAGCGCCACACCAAACCCACCCAGCCCCTGTTTGTTCAGGGCATCCAACCTCACCCTATTGCACAGGCCTTCAGAAAGGATGACAGCATGACCCGAACAGCGCTGTCCAGCTGCAGTCGAGCGATGCGCGTCGCTCTGGCTCTTTTTTCGGCACTTGCCCCTGGTGTTGGCGGAAAGGCCGCCTGGGCCCATATCGGCGATCGGATCTACCCGATCTACGAAATTGCCGACGAGGATCTAGGCAGGTTCAATTTCCACGATAACACCCTCTCGGAGTGGAGCAGAATTGTCGGGTCTCCCGCCCTTTCGGTCACGGACTTCTCTACCGACCCAACTGTCGGTGAGGGGGCACTGAGTGGTACTGCCGAATCTGGCTGGGCTGGAATGACCGGACCAATCGCCTGTACGTGGCCCAGGAGCGGCTGGACAACGTGTACATCAACAGTTATCCGGGCGGCAGCCTCGGTGACCTGTGGCAATATGACTCCATCGAGTTCATGGTGGACGGCGATCATAGCGGTGGTGACTACACCGGCTCTGCCGATCCTAACTGGACCGCCGATGAGCAGGTACTCAACAACAACCGCACGGCCCAGCAGTACGCGGCGATCGCAACCTCCCCGGATGGCCACACCGTTGGTTATTCCGGTTCTGGCGCTGACTGGGTCAACGCCCTGCCCTATGGGGACGGAGGCGGAGCTGCGTCTGTGAACACCCCCAACACCTCCATCATCGAGTTTTTCGTGACCCCCTTTGACGACCTGATCTGGAACAACCCCGGTTCCAGCAAGGTCTCGGACCTGGTCCCCAACAAGATCATCGGGTTCCAGATCTCGGTGCCCGATTTCGATGCAGGTTCTACGGTATACCATACCTTCCAGACCCTCACGGGCCAGTCTGCCACCTGGCGTTATGCAGACCGTTTTGCCGACGGCCGGCTTGTTCCAGGTGTTGCCTCTACCACCTCTAATACGCCAAGGTTGCCCAGGGCAGTAGATCAGGCTGACGCCAACCGCCGCCGCAGAAAGGCCGTGGCGGTGGAGAGCAGCTCGTGGGGGGAGATCAAGGCCTGGGCGGTCGGCGAGGAGCAGAAATAGCGGACACCATCAAACCCACCTGAACCCACACTGCGGTGTTCTAACTCATAATGAAGGAGGAAGTGATTTGAGACACAGGATTCTGATACTGGCGGCGCTGAGCGCCTCGGCTTGGATGAGTGGTTGCAGCGACAAAGACCCCATGTCTTCGACCCCTGGAACGCCAGGTGAAACCGAGCAGGTTGCCAAGCTGGTCATCACTGCCAACAAAGCACGGGGGACCTGTGAGACCTGTGGGGCGGGAGGATACTTCTCGGCTGGCACAAAGGCCCAGGGATCAACGGTAACAGCGAACAAGGCGATCGATTTCTCATCTGACGTGGGAAGCTATGTCAAAGTGCCGCTAAGTAGTTCCCTGGAGATCAATGGGACAGAGATCACACTAGAGACATGGATAGCCTTCAAAGGAGACAATGGGCAGTTCTTCGTGGGAAGTGATTATGCGCTCCAGAACCAGTCCCTTACAGGTCCAGGGGCCTGGCAGTACAGCAGCAAGTGGGTGGATTCGTACCAGTCGACCCCGGGCACTGG
>JADZBP010000256.1 GCA_020852055.1 Candidatus Latescibacterota bacterium | reverse complement strand
GTGATGGTCAACGCCATCCCCGAGGTGCCGGCGGTGGGGTACGGCCCCATCACCTTTGCCGACGAACGCGAGCTGGATCTGGAATCGGGCCCGGAGCTGAGCTATTTCCTCGAGGAGGATTTCGCCGCCCTCGGCTCGCTGCAACTGGTGGCGCTGGCCCCGGCCCTTGCCGCCGGCCCCGACACCAGCACCAGCGCGGTGGGCACCTACTTCCCCGACGTCCCCGAGGTGCTGATGGCGGATCTGCCGGACCTGGTTTTCGACGGCGGGGTTTCGACCAGCAGCTTCCTGCTGGGCCAGGGCAACGGTGACGACCGCGACGATGTGGGTTACCGGTTCTACATCTCGGCCAGCGACAATCTCGAAAGCATCAGTCCGGCCGTGGCCCAGGAGCTGCGGCGGGCGGACGAAAGTGTGTACGTCGAGCGCGAAGGCAGCGGGCAGGCGGTGCAACTGCTGACCCGCGACCTGCCGGAAGGGCGCTATTTCATCTACGTCACCGCCGATGTGATCGGCGGCCTGGCGCTGGGACGCAGCCGGGCGGTGCAGGTGCGCCACTCGCCGCGGATCGAACAGGTGGGGCTGGTCAACGGGCCGGCCCGGCTAGACACCGGGCTGCTGCAGGACAGCGAAGGCCACCTCGTCGGCCAGGGGGTGCACCAGGTGGAGTTGGGTTTCTCGGTGGTGGACCACGACGACGTGCCGACGGTGCAGCTTTTCTACAGTCAGGCGTCGGACCTGGGCGCCCTGGATATGGTGCTCAGCGACGGAGTCGTGAGCGGCCTCAGCCGGGCAACAGAAATAACCGCCCCCGGGGGTGTGGCGCAGCGCGAAGGCACCGTGAGCTGGGATGTGCTGGAGCCCTCGCTGGTCCCCGCGGGGTCCTATTATATTTATGCCGTGGCCAGCGACCGGGGCACCCGTACCCTGGGCCGCAGCGGCGAACCCATTGAGGTACGGCACGCGCCTTATCTGCGGCTCGACCCGCTGGACGACGTCGGCGCCACCACGGTGCAGACCGGCGGGCCACGCCCGCAGCGGTACCTGACCTTCACCTGGGGCCGGGGCGGCAGCGACGGCGACCAGGACCGCGACGACGACGCCCGCATCGATCTCTACTACAGCACCACCCCGGCCCAGACCGCCAGTACCGCGGGATTCGCCCTGCCCGATGGGGCCGAACAACTATTGGCCGACGTGGGCCACCATACCCGGGCCATCGTCACTGGTCTGAGCGAAGATCCCGATGCCCGCCTCGACAACCAGTACACCTGGGACCTGTGGGCGCTGGCTGCCAGCGGACTCCCGGTGCCGGCGGCCGGGCAGACCTACTATGTGTACGGCATCATCTCCGACGGCGTTTCCAGGCGCCTGGCGCAGATGAACGGGGGGCGGCCCAACGACCCTGGATCGCGCCTGAGTTTCGCGCACGCTCCCTGTCTGCGGCCCCTGCAGCCCCTGGCCGAGACCCTGGTGCGTCCCGGCCGCACGGGTCGGGTGTCGTGGGAGGACATGGATCTCGATCACAACGCGCGGATCCGGGTGCTGCTCAGCCCCGGCGACCTGGGGCCGGTGAGCGACTATGCGGCGGTGTATTCGGGCGCGGCGCTGGTGGCCAACTCGGCCGACGGCCAGCCGCCGGCGGCGGTGAACGGGCTCTTCGACCTGGGCGAGGACAGCCCGGACAATACCTACGACCTGAGCACCGCCAACTTTGCCATTCCCGATGGGCTCTATTACCTGTACCTGGCCGCAGAGGACGGCGACAGCTTCGGGGCCGGCTCGCGGGCCTGGCGAGCCCCCGGACCCGTGCGGGTGGACAACGGCAATGCGGCACCGGCCGAGATCTTCCGGGTGCTGCCGCAGGTCTTCAGCCTGAGCACCGGCCAGCGACAGGCCTTTGAGCTGAGGATCGACGCGGGCGGCTTGCCCACCGACTTGGTGCTGGCCACCCTCAGGGTGGACGGCGGGGCCGTGGCGGTGGTGGATCAGGACGAGGGGGTGGAGGGTATCCAGCCTTTTGCCCTGGCAGCCGATTTTGTGCCGGCCCAGATGATCGCCAACCAGCTGCAGCCCAGCGAGTCGGCGGACCAGAACCTTTTGCTCAGCCTGGCCTATTTCGATCCCATGGGCGGCATCACCGGCCTGGATGGCCGCCGGCCCCTGGTGCGCTTTGAACTGGAGAGCCTGGAGCAGGAAGGCCCGGCCCTGGTCGAACTGGTGGCCGACGGCGGGGCCGGCCGGGTCTCGCGTTTGGAGGAGGACAGCAAGACGGTGCTCAACCCGGCCGATGCGGTACTGGCCGAAGGCACGGTGGTGGCTGCCCGCACCTCCCTGCAGGGCCAACTGCGCCTGGAGGGCCGCGAGGCCGCCGGCGCCAGGGTGACCTGCAGCCTGCGTCCCTGGGGCCAGTACGCGCCGCTCGACGACGCGGTGCTGAGCGCCGCCAATGACACCGACCCGGAACAGGAAGGCATACAGTTGTTGTTGGGCGCCGAAGGCGCCTTCGAAATGCAGCAGGTGCCGCCGGGCCGCTACGATCTTCATTGCCATTTCGACGGCTTTCTCGACGGCTGGGCGCCCGGCCTGGAGGTGAATCCGGTGCAGGCCCTCGAGGGGGTCCGGCCCGCCACGCCGGGGGTGGACAGCCTGCTCCTTGCTGGCGACGTGGCCGGTTATCTGGAGACCGACGGGACCAGCACCCCTGACAACGAGGTGACCCTGGCGGATTGGGATTACGCCGCCAGCCTGTACGGCAGCGAAACCGCTGGCGACGCTGCCCAACGGGCCGACCTCACCGGGGATGGCCGGATCGATATCCGCGATCTGTCCCTGATCGGCGCCAACTTCCTCGCCCGCGGCCCGCGCCCGGTGTACAAAGAAAACTCGGCGCCGGCTGCCGTGCGCCTCAACCTGCGCCTGGGTGATACACCCGTGAGCGCCGGGCAGGAGACGGTGATTGTTGTGGAGGGCACGGGCCTCGAGAGGGCCACTGCCGCCCAACTGGAATGGGTGTTGCCCGCGGGGCAGTGGCAATGGGTGGAGCTGCCCGCACCGGGCGGAGAAGCCCTGGTGGCCTATCGCCGCGAGGGGGATCAGCTCCTGGTAGGGGTCAGCCGCCTGGGCCGCCAGCCGGGTCTGGGGCCGGTGCTGCTGACCGGTCGGCTGCGGGCCCTCATCGACGGACCCGCTGCCCCGGCTTTGGCCGAGGTCACGGTGCTCGACCCGCAGCAACAATCGCTGCCTGTGGCCGGCGCCGGGGTGGTGCCCCTGCAGTACGGACTGTTGCAGAACTATCCCAATCCCTTCAATCCCGCCACCACTATCGACTTCACCCTGCCGGTGCGCGGCACGGCGCGCCTGGAGGTCTTCGACGCCCTGGGGCAACGGGTGGCCCTGCTGCTCGACGGCCCGGTGACCGAAGGCCGGCACACCCTGCAGTGGGACGGCCGCGACGAGCGGGGCCGCGCCCTGGGCAGTGGCGTCTACTTCTATCGGCTGCACAGCGGCGGTTTCGAGCGCGTGCGGCGGATGGTATTGCTCAGGTAGCCATGAAGAGCCTTCCGATCATAGTCGCATTCTTGCTGCTGGGGCTGCTGGCCTCGGGGGCGCAGGCTGTTTCCATCGCCGTGCAGCAACCGGGCGGGCAAACCGAGTTCGTCGCCCGCCTCGGCGAGGCCATCGAGCTGGAGGTGCGCATCGACGCCGGCGCCGAAGCGTTGACCGGCTACACCTTCTTCCTCTCCTATGATCCGCAGGTGTTGGGCCTGGTGCCGGCCGGGCAGAATGCCGCCGGGCAGGCCGAGGCCTTTGTGCCGGGCGAGTACCTGCAGGGCCTGGTGCTGCGCAACGAGGTGGAGGAGCTGGAGGGCGAGAACCTGCTGGCCTTCGCCACCGCCATCGGGGTGCAGCGGTCGCCGCGCACCGGCGCCGGGGTGGCGGCGCGCTGCCGCTTCGAGGTGCTGCGCCGGCCCGCCGGCGAGCAGAGCCTGGTGCGCCTGGTGGCCGGCGGCCCGCGCCATGTCTCCCATTTCACCGCCGCCGACCAGCGCGGTGTCGAGCAGCGCTTCACCCCGCCCCTGGGCGAGGTGGCGATCCGGGTCACGGGTTTCCGCGTGCGCCCGCTGCCCGACGTGAGCCTGCTGGACGGGGAGGCCAAGGTGGTCTTCGATCTGGACGATTACACCGAACAGGACGGCACCCAGGTGCTGTGGACCGCCTCGCGCCTGAGCGAGATCCCCACCCAGATCGACCCGGAAAACGGCCAGGTCACCATGACGCCGCAGGTGGGGTTGGTCGGGGAACGCCGGATGATCTTCACGGCCTTCGAGAGTGTGGAGGGGCTCACCGCCACGGATACCATCGGCATCGCCGTCTATTCGCGGCCCCGCATCGAGAATTTGCCCGACACCCTGCTCTTCCCCGAGGATGGCACCCACCAGCGCCTGGACCTCGATGCCTTTGTCGAGGATCTCGACGACCGGCCGGTGGCCGACTCCCTCACCTGGACTGCCGACGGCTTGACCCAGGTGCAGGCAGAGGTGAATCCGGCCACCCACATCGCGCTGCTGGGCGCGACGCCTGACTGGTTCGGGGAGGAGGTGATGCGCCTGGCGGTGCACGACCGCGAGGGCAACGCCGATACCGCGATGGTGCGGGTGGTAGTTTCGCCGGTCAATGATCCGCCCGTGGCGCTGCGGCCGGGACCGATCTACCCGCAGCAAGGCGGCGAACCGGTGCGTATCCCCCTGAGCGAACTGGTCGCCGACCAGGACGATGCACTCAATACCCTGCAGTTTGAACTGCAGACCGAGGGCGGGGTCAGCGCCGAACTCAGCGGCGACGCGCTGCTGATCACCGGCGATGCCGAAGGGCGCGGGCTGGTGCACTTCAGTGTGGAGGACAGCAGCGGGGCGCGCAGCGAGGGGCAGCAGGTGGCCCTGGTCAGCGCTCCGGGCCAGACCCCGGCGCCCCAGATCGAAGAGATCCCCCCGGTGCGTTTCCCCGCCGGCGGCCTGGGCCGCATCGGCCTGGACAGCCTGGCCTGGGACGACGGGCCGGCCGAACAGTTGCAATGGCAGGCCACGGCCGAGCCGCCCCTGCGGGCCGAGGTGGTCGATGGCCAGTTGCAGGTGGGGGCGGAGGCCGGCTTCTCCGGGGCCGGCACCCTGACCCTGAAGGTGCGCGATTCCCAGGGCAACGAAGACGAAGTGACCCTGCCGGTGGAGGTGCTCGCCGAGGGGCAGCCGCAGGGACCGCAGATCCAGGGGCCTGGCAAGATCGGGCTGGTGGTGGGCGAGTGGCGCGAGGTGGCCCTGGACGGCCTGGTGGATGATCCCGACGACCCCGACGACCAGATCACCTGGTCCTGGCAGTTGGCGCCGACCGGGGTGGTCGAAGATAGCCTCGACCAGCCGCAGCGGCGGCTCTACCTGCGGGCCAGTGCCGAGGCGGCGCCGGTCGCGCTGACGCTCAATGCCACCGACCCGCTGGGCAACACCGACCAGCAGGCGGTGCCGCTGCTGATCACCCGCAGCGGCGAGGGACCCAAACTGGTGCCGCCGGCCCCGGTAAACCTCGAGAACCTCGACGCCGAGGCCCGCCTCGACCTCGACGACTATGCCTTCGACGGGGAGGACCGGGAGAGCGAACTGTCGTGGACGGCGGCCGCGCCACCGGGGGTGGAGGTGGAGGTGGACCCGGCCAGCCATCTGCTCAAGGTGCGGCGGGCGGCGGGGTCCACAGACACCAGCTCCGCGGCGCAGGTCGCCCTGCAGGTGCGCGACACGGCGGGCAAGACCGCCAGCGCCCTGTTGCCGGTGCAACTGCCGCCCATCTTCGAGCTGAAACCCTTCCCGGGCATCCGGTTCTACGCCAATCAGACCGATACCACCCTGGCCCTCGACGAGTATGTGGTCGCCTCGGGCGGCCTGCCAGCGCTCGACTGGAGTGCGGCGCCGGCGACCGAGGTGCGGGTGCAGATCGACGCCACCACCCCGCACCGGGTGCGCCTGCAGGCCCGCGACCAGACGGTCCAGGGGAGTGAGCTCCTGCGTTTCACCGCCGTCGATCCGACGGGCAGGCAGCGCAGCGGCGAGGTGGTGGTCGAGATCAAGGACCCCGGCGTGGCCCCGCAGGTGCGGGCCTTCCCGCGTCTCGAGGTGCGCCAGGGCGAGGTGAACACCGCGCTGCACCTCGATGAGTACGTCGTCGACGACGACCCGGACTCGGTCCTGGTCTGGTCGGCCAGCTCCGCGGCGGCGGTCGAGGTGGCCATCGACTCCCTGACCCGCGCGGTGTCGCTGAGCACCCAGAGCGCCTTGCCCTCCCTCGAACAGGTCACCTTTCTCGTGGTCGATCCGGCCGGCAATGCCGCCTCCGGTGTGCTCGAGGTGGTGGTGATCCAGGCCGGCCAGCCGCCCCAGCTTTCGGCCCTGCCGCAGCTCAGTCTGCAGGCAGGAGGCGCCGAGGAGCGCTTGGGCCTCGACGCCTTCGTGCGCGACGCCGACACTGCCGACGAGAACCTCCAATGGGAGGTGGTCGCCGAGCAGGGGGTGGTGGCCCGCGTCGAAAACCGCCAGTTGGTGGTGGCCGTGCCCGCCGGGCAGAGCGGCCGCACCCAGGTGCGGGTGCGGGTCAGCGACCCGGAGGGCAACCAGGCGCAGGGGCTGATCCAGATCGAGGTGGTGGTCGACAGCCAGCCGCCCGAGCTGCAGCTCAAGGCCAGCCGCCATCCGCTTTTTGCCGACCTGTTGGAGGTCGAGGCCCTGGCTGAGGAGCCGCTGCGCGAGTTGCCGCAGATCCTCGCCGGCCAGCAGCCCCTCGAGGTCGAAGCCGCCGAAGGGCAGCGCTACGTGGCCTACTACCCGATCCCCCGCACCGAGGGGGAGCAGTTCGTGGATCTGGTGGCCACCGGTTTCGACCGGGCCGGCAACGAGGTGCGGGACTCCCTGTCCGTGGCCCTGCGCTGGATGGATCGCCAGGGCGGCAGCCTGGGCAGCCCCGATGGGCAGGTGGCGCTCAACGCCGGCGACGAGGCCGCCGGGCCGGGCAATCTGGCCCAGATCTACCGTCTAGATCCGCGCCTGGCCCCGCCCGGCAGCGAGGATAAGCCGGTGTATGCGGTGGACCTGAACCGGGGCCGCGACCTGTTGCATCCGGTGGCCCTGAATTTCTATGTCGGGGCCGGCGCCCCGGAGAATCTGGGGGTGCTGCGCTGGGACGAGGCAGCGCAGGAGTGGGAGGAATTGCCCACCACTGCCGATCCGGGCAGCGGCTGGCTCTCCACGGCCGTGGACCGGCTGGGGCTGTTCCGCGTGGGGGCGGTGGACCCGGCCCAGCGGCGGACCAGCCAGGCGCTGAGCAGTTATCCCAATCCCTTCTCCCCGGCTGCCCCGGCCCGCATCCTCTACGAGGTGGAGGTGCCCGGCCCGGTGCGTTTGGAGATCTTCAACATGCTGGGCCAGTCGGTGCGCGTGCTGGTGGACCAAGGTTTCCAGGACGTGGGCACCTGGAGCGCCAGTTGGGACGGCCGCAACCAGGCCGGCCAGCTGCTGGCCAGCGGCCGGTACCTGTGCCGCCTGCAGCAGCGCGACCACCAGCGTCAGCAACCCCTGCTCCTGGTGCATTGAGATGAACCGGCTCGGCAAGCTCATCCTGGGCGCCGCCCTCCTGCTGGTGGTGCAGGCGCGGGCGGGTCTCAACCAGTGGACCAGCACCGGGCCGGCCAGCGCCGTCAACGCGGTGGCCGCCCATGCGCAGATACCCGCGCGCCTCTATGCCGCCGGCAGCGATGGCCTGTACCGCAGCCCCGACGGGGGCCAGACCTGGGAGAATGTGCGCGGCCCGCTCCTGGGCCGCAGTGTGCTCTGTCTGGCCGTGGACCCCGAGGATGGCGACCGGCTGTACGCCGGGGCCAATGCCGGGCTCTATCTGAGCGAGGATGCTGGGTCGAGCTGGGCCAAGGCCAGCCAGCCAGCCGCCGGGGTATTGTGCCTGGCCGCCGGTCCGGGTGGACGGGTCTGGGCCGGCACCTTCGGTCAGGGGGTGTACCGCAGCCCCGACAGCGGCCGGACCTGGGAGGTGTCCACCGGGACGATGGCCGAGGCCATCGTCTTTGCGGTGGCCCCGGCGCCAGAGGACGCCGATCTGGTCTACGCCGGCACCTCTGCGGGGCTGTTCCTCAGCCGCGACGGGGGCCGCACCTGGACCCCGGGGGGCAGTGCCCTCCAGGCCCTCAGTGTGCGGGCCATAACGCCTCTGCCTGGCGCCGGCCGCCTGCTGGCCGGCACCTTCGGCGAGGGGGTGTTCCGCAGCGAGGATGGCGGCCAGACCTGGACGGCGATCAACAGCGGTCTGGCCGACCTTGCGGTGCGCAGCCTCAGCGCCGAGACGGGCTCCGAAAGGGTATTTTACGCGGCCACTGCCAACCAGGGTTTCTTCCGCACCGGCGACGGCGGTCAGGTTTGGCGGGCCCTCAACACCGGTTTGCCCAGTCTGACGGCCCGCAGCGTGCTGGTGCATCCCGGCCAGGCCGGCCGGGTGCTGGGGGGCGGGGCGGGCAAGGGCGTGTGGGTCAATGACCAGGGCGACCAGCCCCGACTCGAGGTGGAGCGCCAGGCCCTGGACTTTGGCGAGGTGGCCGTCGGCGGGCAGCGGGTGCTGCGCCTGCGGGTGGCCAATACCGGCAAAGCCCTCCTGAGCCTGTCGCGCCTGAGTGTGGGCCGGACCCCGCCTTTTGCCGTCTCACCCGCCCAATTCGACCTGGCGCCTGGGGCGGCGGCCACGGCTGAACTGCGCTTCACCCCGGTCCAGCGCGGCGCTGAACGCGATACCCTCAAACTGCGCAGCAACGACCCCGACGCGCCCCTGGTGGCCATCCCCCTGGGCGGCAGTGCGGTGGAGGCGGAGTTGTCCCTCAGCGCCGACAGCCTCGACTTTGGTCCGGTGCGCCTGAGCGGTTTCCGCGACACGACGGTGGTGATCACCAACAAGGGCAATACCCCGCTGGCGCTGCGCAGCGCCACCTGCGACAGCAGCGCCTTTGAGGTGCTGGGTTTCAGCGCCCGCGATCTGGCCGCCGGCCAGCGCCTGGCCCTGACCCTGCGCTTCCGGCCTGCCCGTATCGGTCCGATCGTGAGCCGGCTGACGGTGCTCAGCAACGCGGCGCGCAACCCGCGCCTGGAGGTGCCGGTGAGCGGCCTGGGCCGGGCACCGGTCCTGACCGCCAGTCCGGCGGGTCTCGATTTCGGCGCCGGTCAATTGCAGCGGACCAAGACCCTGACCCTGGACCTGGCCAATACCGGCAACAGCGACTTGAGCATCGAGCGCCTGGGCTTGGGAGGTGGGGCCTTCCAGGTGGCCGCCATCCTGCCGCTGAGCCTGGCGCCAGGCGAGGTGCGCCGGCTGCGCTTGAGTTTCCTGCCCCTGCACGGCGGCGAGTTTTTCGACACCCTGGTCGTGGCCAGCGATGCGGCCACCGGGGCGCTGCGTATTCCCCTCAAAGGCAGCGCCGGCGGCCTGGCCCTGCGGCCGCGCACCCCGGTGCCGGTGGGCAGCGCGCCCCAGGATCTGGTGGGGGTGGATCTGGACGGGGATGGCAATCAGGATCTGGCCAGCGTGGATGGGGCTGCGGGCCGGGTGCAGGTGCTGCTCAACGACGGCAGCGGCCTCTTCCCGCGCGCCCGCCAGGGCACGTACCCGGCGACCGAGGAGGGGGCCTGGGACGAAGCCGTGGCCCTCGACGCGGCGCCGATCTTCGCCAATGCCGCTGATCTGGTGGTGGCCGACCGGATCGGCCGCTCCCTGACCATCCTGGCCAACGACGGGGCCGGGCGCTTCGCCGGCCGCCGGCAGGAGATCTTTATCGGCCGGGCACTGACCGATGTACACGCCGCCGATCTGGACGCCGACGGCGACGTGGACCTGGCCGTGGCCGACGGCGATGCGCCCTCGATCACCGTGCTTTACAACAACGGCCCGGGCAGCTTCAACGTGCGCAACACCTACGAGGTGGGCGCCGGGCCGGTGGCCCTGGTCTCGGCCAATCTCGACGAAGACGGCCACCGCGACCTGGTGGTGGCCAACGCCGGGGCGGGCACCCTTTCGGTGCTGCGCAACAACCGGCTGGGCGGTTTTCAGGCCCACCAGGACTACACCGTGGGCGGGGCCCCCGGCAGCCTGGCGCTGGGCGACCAGGACGCCGACGGCGACGAGGATATCTTCGCCGCCCTGGCGGCAGGCAGCCGCAGCGCACTGCTGCTCAACGACGGGCAGGGCCGGTTCACGGCCGGCGCCAGTGTGCAGATGCAGTCAGTCCCGGCCGACCTGGGTCTGGCGGACCTGACCAGCGACATCTTCAGCGATCTGGTGGCGGTCAGCGGCGAACGTCCCTATGGGGTCTTCTGGGAAAACGACGGGGGCAAGGGCTTCATCGCCCGCGACACCCTCGCCACCAACAGCCCGCTGCGGCGGGTGGCCCTGCTCGATTTGGACGGGGACGGCCACCACGACGTGGCCGGCCTCAGTGCGGTGGCCGGCACGGTGCAGGTATTCATCAATGCCGACACCACCCGCAGACAGGACCAGCCGCGGCCACCCACCTTGGTGCGGGCCCAGGACGCCTCGCGCGATTTGGGGCGGCGCATCGAGGTGTTGTGGCAGGCCCCCGACCTGGACGAGCGCATCCAGCGCACCACCCAGTACACCATCTTCCGCGCCGCAGCGGCGGCCGGCCCCTTCGCCGAGTTGGGGCGGGCCGTGGCCGGGGCGCGGCGTTTTGTCGATATCAGCGCCGCTCTGGGCGATACCTTCTACTACTACGTGCAGGCCGGCAACAGCCTGCTGCAGTCCCTGCCCTCCGACACCGTCCGGGCCCTGTCGCAGCCTTCGCCCTTCTACGAACTCGAAGTGATCGATGAAGCGCGCCTGAGTGTGGGCGACACCCTCAAGGTGAAGGCCTTTGTCACCCCGGCGGGGCAGGCCTTGGCCGGTCTGTCGCTTTATCTGAGCTACAGCGACAGCGCCCTGCAGTTGATTCCCCTGGGCGATGCGCCCTTCCGCCTGGCGCCTGGCATGGGTGCGGCGTCGGTGTTCGAAAACCGCGTGCATCGGGGCGCCGCGCACCAGCTCGACCTCTCCCTGGGCAATCTGGCCATTCCGGCCGGGGTCTCGCCGGTGCTGCTGGGCGAGGTGTGGTTTCGCGGTCAGGGCGACAGCCTGGCCTCGCTGGCCATCGACGACGAACCCGAACGCAACCGCCGCAGCGCCGTGGTGGCCGCCGGTACCGGCGAACTGCTCTTGCCTTTTATCGCCGACACCACCCGGCTGGCCATCCGCGACTACCCGCTGCGGGGAAGGGTGCAGCCCGAAGGATACGCCGGGCGACTCGACTCGCTGCAGGTCACCCTCTCCCTGGTGAACCCCGCCGGCCAGGAGTTGCAGTCGGCCCTCAATGACGAAGACCGCCTGCGGCCGGGCATCCAGCGCACCCTCGACGCCCAGGGGGAATTCCGCCTGGCCCAGGTGCCGCGCGGACGCTCCCAGGTCCTGGTCAAACCGCCCAGCCATCTGCAGGGGCAGGTGCAGGGCGACTCGGTGAGTGTGGGGGATACCCTGACCACCCGCATCGAGTTCCGCTGGCTCAGCGCCGACTCGACCAACAGCCAGGTCCTGCCCGCCGGCGACGCCACCGGCGACAACCAGATCAACCTGGCCGACTTCGGCCTGCTGGTCCGCTACTTCGGGGCCACCACCCGCCAGGTCGAGTGGGCGCAGGCGCGCCGCAGCGACTTCAACGGCGACGGGGCGGTGAACTTCGACGATTTCGGGTTGCTGGCCCAGAACTTCGGCCAGGTGGGCATGGGCGCGCGTGGGGTGGTGCGCAAGATGGCGGGCAGTTACTGGATGGAGGGGGACACGGTGCGGGTGGAGGCGGTTGCCGGTCTCGTCGGCTTTGCGCTCAGCGGCCCGGGCCTGGAAATCGACCTGAAGGGCACCGCGTGGGCCGGCCAGGCGCCGATGCTGCAGAGTTGGACGGTGGATGGCCGCACGGTCGTTGCCGCGGCGCTGCCTGCCAACGCACTGGCTCGGGAGGGAGGTGACCTCGCGGTGGTGCGGGCCGGGCGGGTCGAGGAGGTGCAGTTGCTGACCGGGGAGGGCGAGGTGCTGCGCCTGGCACGGGGCACGCCGCGCCCACTGCAGAGCGCCTTGCGCGCCAACTATCCCAACCCCTTCAACCCCAGCACCCAGATCCCCTTTGCCGTGGGCGGCGCCGGCACAGCGCCGGTGCCGGTGCGCCTGGAGATTCTCGATCTGCTCGGGCAGCGGGTGCGCACCGTGGTGGCCGGCACCCTGGCACCGGGCAACCACCGCGCCGCCTGGGATGGCCGCGATCAGCAGGGCCGCGAGGTGGCCGCCGGGGTCTACTGCTACCGGCTGCAGGTGGGCGACTACACCCAGACCCGCCGTTTGCTGCTGCTGCGCTGAGTGCTGGCCGGGGCCTCCTTGGTGTTGCCCCGTCGCGACACACTCTTTGCCTTTACCCACCTTCCAGCCCCCCACATCGTCACTTGTCGGCAACCGGTCTGCGCGGTATCTTCATTGTAGACACATCGAAAGGAGCTAGCCGATGCGTATGCAGGTGCAGAAGTGGGGCAACAGCCTGGCCTTGCGGATCCCGAAGGTGCTGGCTGCCGAGTCCCGAATCGAACAGGGTTCGGAGGTCGAGCTTTCGCTGGTCAAGGGCAGGCTGGTCATCACCCCGGTGCCCAAGGAGGCCTGCTCCCTGGCGGATCTGCTGGCGGGCATCACCGCCGGAAATATCCACGCCGAAGTCGATACTGGATCAGCCCAGGGGAGAGAGGTATGGTGAAAGGGGCCGCCTATGCCCCCGGCCGGGGGGATGTAGTCTGGATCGACTTCAACCCTCAGGCCGGACACGAACAGGCCGGCAGGCGGCCCGCCCTGGTGGTATCACCGCTGGCCTACAACAGCAAGGTCGGCCTGGCCCTGCTCTGCCCGATCACCAGCCAGGTGAAAGGGTATCCTTTCGAGGTGAGGTTGCCGGAAGGCACGGGGTTGAGCGGCGTGGTGCTCGCAGACCAGGTGAAAAGCCTGGACTGGCGGGTGCGGCGGGCAGAACGCATCGGTACCTTGCCAGAGGAAGTCACCGGCGAGGTGTTGATGAAGTTGCAGACGCTCGTGCAGCGATCCTGACCATTCCGCTACCGGCGTACCTGCCGTGCATCCTCGCCCTCCGCCAAGCTGCTTGACACGGGCAATCCGCCGCGCTATTCCATAACTCAGTAGCCCAACCCCAAGCGGCGGGTACGGCGGCGTGCTGCTATCCTCCTCCACCGAGAATCCGAACTGGCGGCGTTGGGCGCGTATCGCCCTGGTGTTGTCGGCGTTTCTCCACCTGCTTTTCTTCCTCTGTTTGGACCTGGTCTACAATCCCCTGGCGCCACCGGAGCGCGGATACCGCGTCCTCCTGAAACCTCCCACTACCTTCACCTTCTCCCAGCCCACGCTATCCCTGGCCCCCTCCCGCCTGCCCATCCCCACGTTTTCCCCTGACGGGGCGACCGGCCCTGGCCAAACGCCATCGCTGGGCATGGGTGGCCAGCCAGAGGGGGAGGGTACCGGGCCAGGAATCATCGGTGTCGCGGGGTTGCCTGCCGGGCAGCCTGGAGCTGGTGATGCCAGGGGCGAGAAGGCGGCGGTTTTTCCGGTACCAGCGCTCCCGGACCTGGACTATGACCGGTTCCTGATCGAGAAACTGCTCCAGGAGGTGGCCGAGCGGGAGCAGTATGCCCGTTTCCATCTCCTCGATGCGGACACCACCGACGACGAATCACAGCGCCGCAGCCGCGCCCGGCAGATCGTCGAGCGAGCTATCGCGGCGATGGGAGGTAGGGAGGCGCTGGGGAGGATCAAGGAGATGAAGGTGAGGGTGTGGCTGGAATCGCGGACCTCGTGCTGGTCGGGGCCACCTGTCGATGTACCGCCCTTCGTGTATCCGGTCGCGATCTGGACCTGCACCGCGCAGGGGACCTCCACCAGGCAACGGATCGCCGTGAAGATTTCTCTGGACCCCAAGCTCCCAAACCCTGACTACGTTTTCCGCCTGCCCTGTGGTCTGGGGTCTTACCAAGCCCTTTTCGATACCCGCTGGCGCTTTCCGCCTACAGCGACCCCTCGCGCAGTACCCGAGGTCCAGAGCCTGCAGGAGGCCGGCCGTCTACGCGAACGGGGCGAGACGGCCCGCTGGCACTTCCTTGACCATTTCCTGGGGGATGGGGTGCGTATCGAGTACCTGGGCACGGAGCATCTCGCGGGTCGGCTCAGCGAAAACAACCAGGCCGGCCGTCTGGCAGCAGTCATCCAGGTCCAAGATGACCACTATGGGAATCTCCAAGAGGCCTATTTCGACGAGGAGTCTGGGTTGCTGCTCGCTACCGTGGACGGCCTGACCACTCAGGAGAAAGAGTGGTTCCGAACAGCCTATAGGAGAGGTCCGCCGACGTGGACGACGGTGTACGACCGCTACCGACCCGTCCGGGGGGTGCTCACGCCGCACCGGTGGGTGCGTTCAGGAGAGGTCGTCCACCTCCAGATTGCGTACAACGGCGAGGAACCGAGCCTCGCCGAACCTCAGATAGACGAGTGAACAGCGGGCAGAACGCGGGAAATGCAGAGTCCCGATCAAACACAGGAGGCGGGAAATGGCATGTCAGAGATACCAATGCTTGGTGTGCTCTTCCTCTGTGGCTGTGCTACTGCGACCACCAGCACATCCACAGAAAGAGCCCAGTTGCAGGAGCCCGCCGCGGAATCCATTAGCGGTGGGAATGCTCGGACCCTCCAGGTCCAGACCGCGAGTGGCCTAGTCATCGAAGGTCGGAGTTCCTATAATCTGGGCCCGGTTCTGCAAGCTTACGAAAACCAGTCACCAGATGAGGCGCGGCAAAACGACCTCTTCTCTTTCTTTGGGACTAGGGATGGCGGGTTCGTACGGTCGCAGGTCGCCGATATCCACCAGTTCGTTCTACCCTTGCTGGAAAAAAAGGTAGAGCAATCCCCTCTCAGATATGAGAGGTGGAAAGGCGAATACCGGCTTTCGCTTGATGTCCTTGCCCTTGATTTCTCGACGGAGCAGATCAAAACATCGGATGTGCGGGTAGGCACAGCGGAAAGCAGACACTGGACGGGCTCTACGAAGATGCCGCGTGGCAGATCTTTGAGGTGCTTTCTGCATACTGGGGAACCAGCGGCAGGAAGGGATAGGATATCCCCGAGGAGGACGGCACAACCAGCGTCACTTGGGTCGAACCCTCGATACCACGTGTCCGTTGCGTTACAAGGGCAAAAAACAGACCTGGTTCAGGAGGTCGGCAGGCGAGGCGGTGCAGGCTAGGAGTTCGAGGTCGCGGATACAGGCGCCGATGGAAATCCGCAGGGGATGGGCGTAGACCAATCCAGAAAAAGGAATCCCGGTCGCTTGCCGGCCGGCAGCTTCGGCCAAGAGATCGTCGTCGTGGGTGAAGAGCACTCGGTTCACCGCTCCCGCCCGGTCCAGCAGTTCGGGATCTGGCAGTTCGGCGGACCCATCCTCAAACGCCGTGAGCACCTCCACCCCACGCAGGCGCAGCCCGTCGGTAATGGAGCGCGGCACGTGATGGTCCATGTAAAACGCCAGGGCCATCAGCGCCCGATGCCGCCTTTGAGCCGGGAAAGGATGGTGGGAGATGGGGTGTTGCGCTGAAGTTTTTCAGCGTGCGCCAGGCGGGCCTCGATGTCTTGCTCGAGCGCCTCGCGATGGTCCCAGTAATAGGCCATGGCCGAGTGAATCTGTCCCAGGGTCAGGAAAGGGTGCTGGAAATGCAGTTCAGCCGGACTCCACCCGTAGGCCAGGTGCTCGGCGACCAGCTCGCTGACCTTCATCGTGGTCCCGGCAAGCACCGGGACTTGGGATTCGTCGAGGAGGATATGTTCGTAACGAGTTTCGATGAGGGACATAAGAGGGGCCTCGATGAAGGGGGTACCCATGCGGCTCCGCGTGCCGGCAGAAAACATCTCAGCCTGCCAGAGGTATGGGTACCAGAAAGTTAACGCTGGCGAAAGGGGTAGGCAACCAACCCTACCGCCGCAGCGACGCCGTCTCCTTCACGAATTTATCCCTCTCCAGTTTGCCTCCCGAAGCCCCGGCCTTGGCGATCATCTTTTCGATGAGGGCGATGCGCTCGGGGGTGGGCGGGTGGGAGGCGAAGAGGCGCTCCAGGTCGCTGGGCCGGCTTTTCTCCAACTGCTCCAGCTTGGTGAAGAAGGTCAGCAGGGCGCGCGGGTCGTAGCCGCAGGCGGCCAGGTACTTGAAGCCGTACTCGTCGGCCTCGCGTTCGTCGTCGCGGCTGAAACGGGCCATGGCCCCGGCCCCGGCCAGGCTGGCAGCCATCTCGCGCAATTGCCCGCCCTCCTCGCCCAGGGCCAGCTGGGTCAGCAGCTCGATGCCGTACTGGGCCGCCAGTTGGTTGGCGGAATGCCGGCCCACCACATGCCCGATCTCGTGGGCCATGACCCCGGCCAGTTCGGCCTCGTTGCTGGCGGCCTTGAGCAATCCCGAGTAGACATAGACATAGCCGCCGGGAATGGCAAAGGCGTTGATCTGTTTGGGGTCGTCGATCACCGTGACCTGGTACTCGACACCTGGCCGGTCCCGGAAGCTCTGCTGGGCGATGGGGGCCACCACCTGGCGCACATAGGCCTGTACCCGGGCGTCGGCCAGGGGTTTTTCCTGCTTCTCGACCTGGGCGGCCAGTTTGCGGCCCAGGTCCACCTCGGTCTGCTCGGTGACCAGGGCCAGGCCCAGTTGCTGGCGCACGGCAGCGCAGTCGGAGAGCGAGAGGGCGAGGATCAGGGGGAAGGCGGCAATTCTCATCGGCTCTCTCCAGGAAAAGGGCTAGTGGCGGGCGGTGTTGCGGCCGGGCCGGTCGAAATGGGTTTTCAACTGCGGGTGCTCCAGAATGTAATCCTTCACGTCCATGATGACGTTTTCCTGCAACTGCACGGTCATGCCGCCATCCACCGGCAGCACCACGCCGGTGATGAAGGAGGCCTCGGGCGAGCAGAGGAAGGTGATGGCGTGGGCCACGTCCTCGGGCACGCCGGTGCGGCGCACGGGATAATGTAGCTCGAAGAGATGGAACCCTTCCTCGTTGCCGGCCTTCTCCCACATCTGGCCCATGCGCTCGGTGACGATGTGGCCGGGGGCCACGGCGTTGACGGTGATGCCCAGGGGCCCAAAGTCCACCGCCATCTGTCTGGTCAGGCCGATCACCGCGCTTTTGCCCACCTCGTAGACCAGGGAGCGAGGCGCCTGCAGCAGGCCGTGGGCCGAGGAGATATTGACGAGGCGGCCCACCTCGCGCGGGGGCGGGGCGCCGTGGCGCAGGCCAGCGCCCTGCCAGGGGCCGGGATCGTACCCGGGAGGCGGCCCGGACTCGACCATGGCCGGCACCGCATACTTGGCGCCCAGGAAGAGGGCGCCCACCAGCAGGTCGAGGCCTTCCCGCCAGGCGCGGGGCTCCACCTCCACTGCCGTGCCCATGCGGTCCCAGCCGCCGCCGTAGGCGTTCTGCACCAGGATATCGAGGCGGCCGAATTCACCCATGGCGCGGCCGACCATGGCGCGGGCGGTCTCCTCCTGCGAGACCTCGCCAATCATACAGGCCGCCACCCCTCCGGCCCGGGTGATGGCCTCGGCGTTGGCGCTGGCGGCCTGGGCGTCCACATCGACGATGAGCACCCGGGCGCCGGCGGCGGCCAGGCAGCGGGCGGTGGCCCCGCCGATGCCCTGGGCCCCCCCGGTGACGATGGCGGCCTTGCCGGCCAGATTGCCTGTGGACATGGACCCTCCTGTGGTTGGCTCGGGGTTGGTGGCGCTCAACGGCGTTCCCCCGTCAACTGGGGACGCTTGCGGTCGCCAAAGGACACATTGGCCTCGAAGTCGTAGAGGAGCTTGTCCTGGGTGAAGGTGAAGGTCAGGGTGGGGCAGAAGGGGGTCTGGAAGTAGCTCAGTTTGGCCACGTAGGTGCTGTCGCTGGTCCAGGCCCCGCTGGCGGCCACCGGCTGGGGTTCCTCGCCGTCGAGGGTGCTCACCCCGGAAATCCAGGCGCCGTGGCCGCAGGTGAGGAAGTGGTCGCCCTCCTCATTGCGGATGGTGAGGGTATCCTCCACCTCCCCCAGATCCAGGGTGATGGTCTCGATCTTCTGCTCGTTCTCGGCAAAAAAGAAATGCTGGCCCGAGACCTTGGCTGCCAGGGCTGGGGCTGGCTGGCCAGCCTGGGGGGGCAGGGCGAGGGCGGCGAGTTTGGCCTGCAGCTTTTCGGCGGCCTGCGGGTTGTCCGGCAGCGGGCCGGGTTTCATCGACGCCAGCACCTGCTCCCAGACCAGATTGAGCACACTGCCCATATCCTGCACCCCGGCGGTGATGGCCAGCACCGCGTCCTGCTCCGGGAAAACGATGCAGTACTGGCCAAAGGCCCCGTCGCCCCGGTAGGCGCCGTGGCGGCAGCGCCAGAACTGGTACCCGTACCCCTGCTGCCAATCCACATTGCCCATGCTGCTGTTGTCGGCGTGGGCGGCGGTGGCCTCCGCCACCCAGGCGGCCGGCAGCAATTGTTTGCCCTCCCACAGGCCTTGCTGCAGATAAAGCTGGCCGAAACGGGCGATATCGCCGGTGGTGACGCTCAGGCCAAAGCCGCCGAAGTTGACGCCCTCGGGTGAGCTGTCCCAAACAGGGTTCTGGATGCCCAGTGGCCCGAAGAGGCGGGGCTGCAGGTACTCGGTGAGAGTCTGGCCGGTCACCTTTTGCACGATGGCGGAGAGCATGTAGGTGGCGCCGGTATTGTACACGAAATGGGTGCCCGGGCGGTGCTCGACGGGCAGGGCGAGGAAGGTCCGGGTCCAGACGCTGTCCTGGCTCTCGAAGAGCCGGCCCAGGGTGTCCTCGGCGTGGCCGCTGCGCATGGTCAGCAGGTCCTGCACCGTCATGCGCGCCAGGTTGGTGTCGGGATGGGCGGGCGCCTGCTCGGGGAAGAAGGAGAGTACCAGGTCATCGACCTTGAGCCGGCCCTCGCTCACTGCCAGGCCCACGGCGGTGGAGGTGAAACTCTTGCTGAGGGAGTAGAGCTGGTGGGGCTGGTCGGCGGCGTAGGGAGACCACCAGCCTTCGGCCACGATCTGGCCATGCCGCACCAGCACGAACCCGTGCAGGGCATCGATGCGTTTCTCCGCTTCCTGCACGAAGATCAGCAGGTCGGCCGAGGAGATGCCCTGGGCCTCGGGGGTGCTGTGCGGCAACTCGACGGACATGGTGGCGGACTCCGGGTTGGGGTCGGCGTGGGCGGGCAGGCAGGACAGGGTGCCGAGGGCCGCTGCCGCGAGGAGGACCAGGACGCGTTTCATCGCAGGCCGTTGGGGGGAGGGGGTGGATGGTGGATGGCTATAATTAGGCACAAGGCCAGCAACCCATCAAGCCCGCTCCGGGGCCGGCCGGTTGATCGGGGGAGGGCACCGGATTATTATAGGCCTTGGTGCGCTCCCGGCGCCTAACCGAGCAGGGCTCGGGCCCAGGCCAGGGCCAGCGAGAGCAGGGCGGCGGCTCCCAGCGCCGTCTGCACCGGCGGTGGCAGGGGGGCGGGCAGCCAGCGCCAGACCAGGCCCAGGGCCAGGCCGGCGGCCATGCCGGTCACGTGGGCGAGCACGTCGGTGTGTTCGCCGGCGGTGCCCAGGAAACCGAGCAGGAGGGCGCCGATGATCAGGGGCGCCCACTGCCGCCAGCGCGACGGGCGGGATCGCAGCTGCAGGCCGCTGAGCAGGCCGATGGCGCCGAAGACCGCCGTGGAGGCGCCGACGAAGTAGTGGTCGGTGGGCTGCAGTTGGGCGTTGAGCAGGTTGCCCGCCGTGCCGGCCAGCAGGATGGCGAACCAGGCGGCCCCGGCCCCCAGTTGGCGGCAGAGCAGGAAGGCGAAGAAGGCGCCGAAGAGCAGGTTGCCCATCAGGTGGGCCTCGTCGGCGTGCAGGGTGAGGGCGGTGAGGGCGCGCCACCACTGGCCCTGCAGCATCAACTCGGCGTGGCCGCGTCCCGCCTGCCACCAGTCGAGGGCGAAGGTGCGGGTTCGCTGCAGATAGAACACCGCCCAGAGCAGGCCGGCATAACCGATCAGGCTGTGCAGCTTGCCGGGCACCTCGGCGGGCAGCAGGTCGGCGGGGGGCGGCCAGCCCACGTTCTCGCGGGCGAAATGGTCGAGTTCGGCGGCGGCCCGCCCGGCGAGGCCCTCCTCCACCAGCAGGGTGAAGGTGTCGTGCTCCTCCAGCAGCAGGTAGTCGATGCCCAGGGCCGCCAGCACCAGGGCGGCTTCGGCGCAGGCGTCGAAGTCGGGGCTGTGGCGCAGGGGAATCCAGGCGGAGGGTTCCTGGGTCGGGCTCATGGCAGGGGCCGGCGGCAGCGGGTCAGAGGGTCCATCGAAAATAAGCAATTGAGAGGAGAGCAAAGGTGAGCCGACTGTACCACACGGAAAAAGGGCACGTGGTGCCGACCATGGGAGAGGAGTTGAGCCGGTTCCGCCGGGCCCGCAAGGTGCTGGACCTGCCGGCCACCAGCGCGCCGGCCACCCTGTACCTCTTGGCGCGGCCCTGGGGGCCAACAGCGCCGCCCCTGCAACTGCGGCTCAACGGCAAGGCGCTGCCGCCCCTGGCTCCTGGCCCGGCGGGGTACACCTGGTACCAGCTCGAAGTGGCCCCGACGGCGCTGCAGGCCGGCAGCAACACCCTCGAGCTGTGGGCCGAGTCGGCGGCCATGGATGCCTGGGCCCTGGCACTGGAGGGGGGGCATGCCCAGCCGCAGAGCTGGGCCAGCGACGACGGCGGGCAGAGCTGGCGCAACCAGGCTATGGGCTGCCTCAATTGCGAGCGCGGTGAATACGTGGTGCGTATACGCCTGGCCGAAGGCGAGGACCCGCCGCCCCCGGCCCTGGTCTGGGAGGACCCCCGGCATATCAGGGTACAGGCCCTGCGCGAGTTGATACCCGTCCAGGCCAAGCAGGCTGCCAGCCCCCTGGCCCAGGTGCAGGCCCTTTCCACCTGGCTGGCTTCGAGCTGGGAACACACCAGTTCGGGCCGCGCCGCCCAGTACACCCCCTGGGACGCGCCCACCATCCTTTCCTGGGGCCCCTCGCAGCGGGGGCACAACGGCCAGCGGCCCATCGCCATGTGTGTGCACTACGCGGTGGCGCTGGTGAGTTGTTGCCAGGCGCTGGGCATCCCGGCCCGCTGCGCGGCGGTGACCGGCGCCCTGAACAGCGGCGACGGCCATTTCATCGCCGAGGTCTGGCTGGCCGAGTTCGGCAAGTGGGTGATGGTGGACCCCAACACCGACGCCATCGCCTGGAAGGACGGCGTGCCCCTGTCCATCCCCGAGATCCAGCGCGAAGGCGCCGGGCTGGGGGCGCTGCTGCGCTTCGGGCCGGGCGCGGTGTTCCAGCGCGGTTTCCCGCACATGGTGGCTTTTGCCGACCAGAATCTGAAACAAGGGGTCTGTTTCGCTCACCGCAGCGTGTGGTGGCGGGCCGACCTGCTCTCCCGCCCCGAGTTCAGCCCGTCGGGCCACGGCGCCACCTCCTATTGCGAGACCGGCCTGGTGTGGGAGAAAAGTGACGCCGCCGGATTGGGCATGTTCCCCGCCTTTGCCGATCCCGCCTATTTCGACCGGGCTCCAGCCTGAGGGCCGGCACCCAGAAAGGGAGCAGCGCGATGAAACAGATCGTCCATTACGTGCCGCACATCCACTACGACGCCGAGGTCTTTCTCACCCGCGACGAGACCTTCGAGATCGGCTATGCGGTGGCGCTGGGCGCCCTGGCGGCGATGCGGGCCGATCCGCAGTTCAAGTTTGTGCTCGACCAGACCTGCTATATCGAGCCTTTCCTGCGGGCCCATCCCGAGGAACGGCCCTTTGTCGAGCAGATGATCGCGGCGGGACGCCTCGAGATCACCTGCGGCATGTACGCCATGCCCGATGTCAACATCCCCTCGGGCGAGTCCTTCATCCGCCAGGTGCTGGCCGGCAAGGGCTGGGCCGAGCGCGAACTGGGGGTGGAGGTGCGCAGCGGCTGGCTGCTCGACACCTTTGGCCAGCACCCGCAGATCCCGCAGTTGATGGCCAAGTGCGGTTACGACTACAACCTCTTCCAGCGCCTGGGGGACTTCGACGGGCCCACCGAATACTGGTGGCAGGGCCTGGACGGGACCCGCCTCTTCTGCCACTGGATGCGCAGCACCTACTGCGTGTTGTACCCGGCGCCGGGCAACCTGCACGAGTTCAAGAAGTTCGCGGACCTGCGTCTGGCGCTGCTCAAAAAACACGCCGCCACCCCGCACCTGCTGGCGGTCAGCGGCGCCGACCTCACCCATATCCAGCCCCACGTCTCCCGCATCTTCGCCGAGTACAACCAGGCCTACGGCGAGGTGGAGTTTCGCATCGCCACGCCGAGGGAGTATTTCGACCTGGTGAAGGGTAATTTCGAGTTCCCCACCCGTCAGGGGGATCTCAACCCGGTCTTCCAGGGCTGCTACAGCGCCCGCATCGCGGTCAAACAGTGGAACCGCAAGGTGGAGAATGCCCTGGTCGATGCCGAGCTGGCCGATGCCCTGGCAGCGCTGCTGGGCGGGCCATCGCAGGCGGCGCAGTTGGCCCGGACCTGGGAGGGGGTGCTCTTCAACCAGTTCCACGACATCATCTGCGGCTCCCACGTGGACAAGGTGTACCGCCATACCATCGAGCGCTACCAGGTGGCGGCGGCCCAGGCCGGCCAGTGTCTGGAGCAGGCCACCGACCACCTGCTCGCCCAGATCGACACCAGGGGCGAAGGCATACCCCTGGTGGTCTTCAACCCGTTGAGCTGGGAGCGCGACGACGTGGTGGAGTTCCGCCTCGGTTTCACCGAGAAGGAGGTGTTCGAGGTCGAGATCCGCAACAGCGCCGGCCAGGTGATGGCCAGCGACCTGGTGGCCTGCGAGCGCTACGAGACCGGCGGCATCAAAAGGGCCACGGTGCTTTTTGTCGCCCGCAGGGTGCCGGCCCTGGGCTACGAGGTGTACCGGGCCTTCCCAGTTGCGGCGCTGCCGGCCACTTCGGCGCTGGTCACCAACCAGGTCACCTTCATCACCGCCGATGTACACACCGACGTGCTGGAGAACGAGTTCTTCCGCCTGGAGGTCGATTCGTGGACCGGGGCCATGCGCAGCCTGCGCGACAAACGCAGCGGCTGGGAGGTGATCGACCCGCAGCGGCCCTACGGAGGCACCGTGGTCCGCGAACTGGACAACGGCAATTTCTGGGAGTACAACGGCCACTGCAAAGGCGATGCCCTGTACCCGATGAACCGCCTGCATCCCTTGCCCGCCGAAGGGGATGGCCGGGCGGCGTTCTCGCACCACTACGGGGGCGACGGGCGGATGACGCGCGGCTCTGCCCGGTTGGACTACCACGTGAACTTCGCCTTCGGCAAGGGGTTCTTTGCCACCCGCATCCGCCTCTACGCCGGCCTGCCGCGCATCGATATGCACACCACCCTGGTCAACGAGGACGAGCGGGTGCGCTACCGCATGGCCTTGCCCACCAGCCTGCCTGCGGGAACCATCACCCAGGAGATTCCCTTCGGGGCCATCGAGCGGCCCGCCGGCGAGTTCCCGGCCCAGAATTGGGTGGACTACGGCGACGGCAAGCAGGGGGTCTCGGTGTTGAACCGCGGCTTGCCGGGGAACAATGTGGAAGACGGGGTGATGATGCTCTCGCTGCTCAAAGCCACGGCCCTGAAGGAGGGGTACGGCGAAGGCGGCGGGTGGGACAATAAGACCAAGACCACCGACGGCTACGAGCTGGGGGTGCGCCACGAGTTCGACTACGCCCTGGTGCCGCACCAGGGGGACTGGCGGCAGGCGCAACTGTGCCGGCGCGGCGCCGAGTTCAACCGGCCGCTCCTGGGGCTCAAGACTACCAAACACGCGGGCCGTTTGCCGCAGCGCTTCAGCCTGATCGAGGTGAAAGGCGAGAACCTGGCGGTTTCAACGGTGCGGCACAGCGCCGAGGGGACGGTGGTGCGGGTGTACGAGACCGAGGGCCGCTCGCAGGCCGGGGCGCAGTTGCGTTTTGCCTTTCCCATACAGAGCGCCGCCGAGACCAATCTCATCGAGCGGGAGGCGCAGCCCGTCGCCTGTACGCCGGGCAGCCAGATTCTGAGCTTCGATATCGCGCCCTTCGAGATCAAGACCTTCAGGGTGGTGCTGGGTGTTCCCTGAGAAAGGACCGCACCGATGCCAGACCAGATGATCGGCAACAACCGGCTCCGCCTGACCCTGGTGGAGGAGCCCGGGCGGGTGTTCATCCGCAGTGCCGAGGTCAACACGCCCGATGGGTGGCGGGTGATCTGCCAGGGCAACGAGGGCCAGGTTTTTGCCACCAGCCTGGGTTCGGACAACGCGCAGGAGGCGCAGGCCACCCGGGACGCCGCCGGCGGGTGGGTGGTGCGCCTGAGCGGGGCAGGGCAGGGCTGGTCGGCCACCGAGCTGATCGAGCTGGGCCCCGAGCAGTGCTGGCTGCGGCGGGTGCAGACCTATCGCTTCGACCAGACGGGCAAGGTGGCGGTCTTTCCGGGAATAGCGGTGGCCGCTGCCCAAACCCGCTACACCTTCCCGCTCTGGGCGCACCAGCGGCCTTTGGCGGAGACCGGCGCGTACCGGGCCGACGCCTGGTGGGCGCTGCCCTTCCCCTTCCACGTCTGGAGCCGCGACGCTTGGGTGGCTTTCTTCGGGGTGGAGCCGGCCCGTGCGCCGGGCACCCTGGATTTCCTTCCCGCCGACGCACAGGGCATTGCCCAGCTTCGGGTGTACTATCCCCACACCACCGCCCAGCGCGAGAACATGGCTGAGGCCTTCTACAAAGCGCCGCTGCAGCCCGGGCAAACCGAGGTCCGGGCCGGCGAGCCGGTGGTGCTGGCTCAGGTGCTGGGCGCAACCTCCCTGGAGCCGGGCCAGGACCCCCTCTTCGAGGCCGAAAGGCGCACGGCGGTGTTCCTGCTGGCGCCGCGTGAACCGGCGGACCTCGAAAGGGTCGCCGACGGCATCGCCGCCTATTACCCGCGCTGCCAGCTCTGGGAGCCCGACGCGCTGGGGCCGGGGCAGGGCTGGTTCCTCAACATGTGGGTCTACACCCACAGCGGCGAGGCGCAGCGCAAGGGGCCGGGCGGGGGGTACTTCGACCTGGGCTGGGGCGAGGGCATCGCCGCCGAGTTCTGCGCCGGGGTGGTGGCCCACTGGCAGCGCACCGGCGACACCGGGTTGCTGGCTTATGTGGACGAGATGACCCGCAACATGCCGCGTTTCCGGCGGGACCAGGGCGCGGTCTCGCCCTACTACGACCGCTCGGATGGCCAGCGCTTCGGGGATTTCGGCCTGGGCGACCGGGTCTGGACCCACTCGGCCGGGCACCTGGGTCTGTACCTGGCGCAGCTCTGTCTCGACGCGCCGGAGTACCCCAACCCGGCTGCGCGCGCGCAGTGGTTGCAGGTGGCCCGCGACCTGGGGGATTTCTATCTGCACCTGCAGGGCGAAGACGGCGATCTGCCCGATATCATCGACGGGAAAAACCGCGAACTGAACCACGGCAAACGGGTCACGGCGCGGCTGGTGGTCTGCGGCCTGTGGGTGGCGCTGGGTGACCTCTGCGGCCATGGCCGGTACCGCGAGGCGGCCCTGCGCCTGGCGCAGGCGGGGCGGCGGGAGATCGAAGAGGGGCTCTTCTTTTATGGCACCATGATCGACGCCATGCAGGCCGGGGTGGAGGTCAGCGACGGGGAATCGGCGTACTATATCCTCGAGGGGCTGAGCCGGCTCTGCGAGGCGGAAGCGCAGGAATGGCTTGCGTGCCTGTGTCGCCAGGTGGCGGGTTTTGCCTTCAGTTGGACCTACTTCTACGATCTGCCCTACGGCCACCAGGGGATCACCCGCGGCGGGCAGGTCTGCCGCATGCCCGACTTCCCGCTGATCTATCCCATCGGGCCGGCCAAGGCGGTGGACCCGCTGCTGCGCCTGGCCGCGGCCACTGGCGATGGTTTCTATCGCCAGATGGCCGGGGAGATGGTGCAGTTCATCGCCCGGTACCAGTGGGACGACCCCTCGAAGCCCTGGCACGGGGGTATGATCCACGCCCTCGACCAGCACAGCGGCAAACACTGGGGTCCGGACCGGGCCGGCCAGGTGGACACCGGCATGGCCACGGGCAACAGCCTGGCCGCGCTGGAACGCTGGCTGCGCCAACAAGGAGCCTGAGATGAGCGTCGAAGTGGTCTGCGCCGGGGTGTTGGTGGCCGACACCTTTGTGCCGCCGCTGCCGCGCCTGCCGGCGGCGGGGGAGTTGATGGCCACCGGCGGCTTCTGGCACGACTCGGGAGGGTGCGCCGCCAACACCGCCACCTGCCTGCGCAAGCTGGAGGTGGCCTCGGGGGTGGTGGGTATGGTCGGGCGGGATGCGGGCGGGGATTTTGTCGAGCGAGATCTCCAGTCCAAGGGGGTGGATACGGCGGGGTTGCGGCGCTCGGAGCAGCTTGCCACCTCGGAGACGGTGATCCTGCCGGTGACTGGGGATGACCGCCGCTATGTACACACCTTTGGCGCCAACGCCGGGTTCCGGGTCGAGGATATCTCCCGCGAGCAGATCGCCGCGGCCAGGGTGTTGTACGTGGGGGGGTACCTGATCCTGCCCGGCTTCGACCCGGCGGCGTTCCGGGCCTTGCTGGCTTTCGCTCGGGCGCAGGGGGTGTACACCGTGCTCGACGTGGTGGTGACCGAGGGGGGCGGCGGTTGGGAATCCCTGGCGGCGGTGCTGCCCGAGGTGGACTACTTCACCCCCAACAACCACGAGGCCCAGGTGCTCACCGGGGAGACCGATCCACTCGCCCAGGCCCAGCGCCTGCTGGTGGCGGGTTGCGGGGCGGCGATCATCACCCAGGGCGAGCGGGGGGCGCTGCTGGCCCGCTCCGGCCAGGTGCTGGAGCTGCCGGCCTTTGGCCTGCCCATGGTCGACGGCTCGGGGGCGGGCGACGCCTTTGCCGCCGGTCTGATCGCCGGCCTGGTGCGGGACTGGCCCCTGCGCGAATGTCTGCGCCTGGCCAGCGCCATCGGCGCTTCGGCCTGCACCAAGCTGGGTTGCACCACCGGGGTGTTCACCTGGGCCGAGGCCCAGGCTTTCCTGAAGGAGGCCCGTTAGTGGCGCTGGATTCGATGAGGGGGATGATGGACCGGGCCCGCGCCGGCGGCTACGCAGTGGGATATTTCGAGGCCTGGGACAGCTACTCGCTCGAAGCTGTGCTCGAAGCGGCTGAGGCAGAACAGGCCCCGGTGATCCTGGGGTTTGGCTGTATGATGGCCGACGGGGCCTGGCTGGACGCCGGCGGCGTCGAGATGCTGGCGGGCCTGGGGTTGCCTTTGGCCCACCGGGCCAGGGTGCCGGTGGCCCTCTTGCTCAACGAGGCCCACACCCTCGAACAGGCCAGACGCGGCCTCGATGCGGGGTTCAACGCGGTGATGATGGACCGCTCGGCCTGGGCCTGGGACCGGGCGGTGCGCGAGATCGCCGAGCTGGTGGCATATGCCAGGACCCGCGGTGCCAGCGTGGAGGCGGAGTTGGGCCGGTTGCCCGATGCCGTGGCCGAGGGCATCGACGATTCGGCTGCAGCCCTTACGGACCCCGAACAGGCCGCCGAGTTCGCCCATCTCACTGGCATCGACTGCCTGGCCGTGTCGGTGGGCAACGTGCACCTGCTCACCAGCGGCTATGCCCCCGTGGACCTGGACCACCTCGAAGCCATCCACCGGCGGGTGGGTCTGCCCCTGGTGATGCACGGGGGCACGAGTTTCCCGCCCCAGGCCGTGCCGCGCGCCCTCGCCGGCGGGGTGGCCAAGTTCAACGTGGGGACCATCCTGAAAAAACGTTTTCTCGACGCGATCCGGGGTCGTGTGGCCGTCTGGCCTGCCGGGGTGGACCCGCACCAGGTGCTCGGTTCACACAAGGACACGGACCTGCTCAACACCGGCAAAACCGCCATGGCCGCCGAGGTGCGGCGACTTATCAAACTGTACGGGGGCAGCGGGAAGGCGTAATTGTACCTGTGCGCCGGGGCATGCCCACTCTGGCCTTTCCCAAGGCGCGTCCTGCCCCCCCGCTCGCTCTGGCTCCGCTACCCAGCCACACCACCACGCGGACTTCCCTGCCCCGCCACTCCCCAGGGAAAGGCCGCCGGGGCATCGCCCCGCCGCACCGACTAGCAGTACCAGTCACCGTTTGAGGAGCTTATGACAGGCGACGATTTCGACGGACTCAGCACCGAACACCTGCGCGCACTCTACCGCAAACTGGTATTGCTGCGCCGTTTCGAGGACCGCGTGTACCACCTCTTCCTTCAGGGCGAACTCGCCGGCACCCTGCACCAGTACCAGGGCCAGGAGGCCGTCGCCGTGGGCGTCTGCGACAACCTCGAAACCACCGACTGGATCACCTCCACCCACCGGCCCCACGGCCACGCCCTGGCCAAAGGCGTGAGCAGCCGCGCCGCCATGGCCGAACTCTACGGCAAACAGACCGGCTGCTGCCGCGCCAAGGGCGGCTCCATGCACTTCGGCGACCCCGAGGTGGGCATGCTGCCGGCCATCGCCATCGTCGGGGGCGGCAACACGGTGGTCACCGGGTTGGGCCTGGCCTTCAAGCTGCGGCGAAGCAGCCAGGTAGCGGTGTGTTTCTTTGGCGACGGGGCCACCAACGAGGGGGCTTTCCACGAGGGGCTCAATTTCGCCGCGGTGCAGCAGTTGCCCATCGTTTTTGTCTGCGAGAACAACCTCTACGGCGCCTCCACCGCGTACCATCAGGTTTCCCCGGTCAAGGACGTGGCCGAACGGGCTGCCGCGTACCGGGTGCCGGCCCAGGTCGTTGACGGCATGGATGTGTTGGCGGTGCGCCGCGCCACCGCGCAGGCCGTGGCCGCCGCCCGCGAGGGCAAGGGGCCCACGCTGCTGGAGTGCAAGACCTACCGCTTCACCGGCCACAGCCGCAGCGATGCGCGCGGGTACCGCAGCAAGGCCGAGGAGGCCGAGTGGCTGGCCAAAGACCCCATACCGGGGTTGGGCAAAAAACTGGTCGCCGCCGGCCGCTGCAGCGAGGCCGACCTGGCGGCCCTCGACGAGCAGGTCGTTGCCGAACTGGACGACGCGGTGGAGTTCTCGCGCCAGTCCCCCGATCCCACCCCGGCCCAGGCCTATGAGGATGTGTTGATATGAGTGAAGGGAAAAAGACCGAGCGCCGGCTGACCATCGCCGAGGCCTTGCGCGAGGCCATCGCCGAGGAGATGCGGCGGGACGAATCGGTGTTCCTCATCGGCGAGGACATCGGCGTGGAAGGCGGCTTCGGCGGGGCCTTCGGGGTGTACCTCGGCCTGCCCGAGGAGTTCGGGCACGAGCGCATTATCGACACCCCGATCAGCGAGAAGGTGATCGCCGGGGCGGCCACCGGCGCGGCGCTGATGGGCATGCATCCTATCGCTGACATGCAGTACGCCGACTTCCTCTTCGAGTGTATGGACGAGTTGGTCAACCAGGCCGCCAAGATGCGCTACATGTCGGGCGGCAAGCTCAGCGTGCCGCTGGTGATGCGCGCCCCGGTGGGCACCACCAACCGCGGCGCCCAGCACGGCCAGTGCCCCGAGAGTTTCTTCGTGCACGTCCCTGGTCTCAAGGTGGTGTGTGTCTCCGATGCGTACCACGCCAAGGGGCTGCTCAAGAGCGCGGTGCGCGACGGCAACCCGGTGCTGATCTTCGAGCACAAGATGCTCTATGGTAGCAAGGGCCGGGCCATGGCCGGGGGCATCGAGTTGACCTGCCACGTGCCCGAGGAGGAGTATCTCTTCCCCATCGGCAAGGCAGTGGTCAAGCGGCCCGGCGATCAGGTGACCATCGTCGCTACCCATATCAGTCTGTACCGTTCCCTGGCCGCCGCCGAGGTGCTCGCCGCCGATGGCATCTCCTGCGAGGTCATCGATCCCCTCACCCTCAACCCGCTCGACACGCCAACCCTGTGGGCTTCGGTGCGCAAGACCGGCCGGCTGGTGATTGTACACGAGGACACCCTCACCGGCGGCTGGGGGGCCGAGGTGGCGGCGCGGGCGGCCGACGAGTGCCTCTTCAGCCTGGAGGCGCCCATCAAACGCATCGCCACCGCCGACGTGCCCCTGCCCTTTGCCCCGATCATGGAGCAGGAGGTGGTGCCCAGCACCGAGCGCATCGTCCAGACCATCCGCCAACTTTTCGCCTGAGGTCGTATGGCCACTGAAATCCGTATGCCCGCGCTGGGCCAGACCTCCGACGAGTTGCGCATCCTCCGCTGGCTCAAGGCCGAGGGTGAGGTGGTCAAAGCAGGGGAGCCGCTGCTGGAGGTGGAGACCGACAAGGCGACCCTGGAGGTCGAGGCGGCCGCCGCGGGAACGCTGTTGAAAATAGTCTGTGCCGAGGAGCAGAGCGCCGAGGCCGGGGCGGTGATCGCCTATCTGGGCCAGGCCGGCGAAAGCGTGGACGCGGCCCTCCCGGCCCCGGAGCGGCCCGAGCAAACCCCACCGGCAGGCGCAGTGCCTGCGGCGCCCGGGGCCAAGGTGCTGGCCACCCCGGTGGCCCGTCATCTCGCCCGCGAACACGGCATCGACCTGGGGCAGTTGAGGGGCAGCGGGCCGGGAGGGCGTATCGAGAAGAAGGACGTGGAGGCGCTGATCGGGGCCGGCCCGTCTCAGGCCGCGTACACCGACAGCCCGGTGCCCCGGCATCGGCAGCTCATCGCCCAGCGGGTGCTGCAGTCGGCGCAGCAGGTGCCGCAGATCCGTCTGACCCTGGCGGTGGACATGGACCAGGCGCGGGTGAGCCTGGAAAAGGAACGGGCCGCCGGCCTCGAGGGACTCACCTATACCCACCTGATTTTGGGTGCAGCGGCTCGGGCCCTGCGGGCCCACCCGCAGCTCAACCGGGTATGGCTGGAGCCGGGCCCGCAGTACCGCGCCTATACCCGCGCTGATATCGGGCTGGTCATCGCCGCCGAGGACAACCTGCTGGTGGCCACCATGCCCGAGCCCGACCGCCTGCCCCTGGCCGGGCTGGTGGCCCAGGTGCGCGGGGCCGTGGAACGGGGCCGGCGCGCGGCCCTCAACCAGCAGGATGCGGCCCCGGCGGCCCTCAGTATCAGCAACCTGGGCATGTACGGCATCGACGAGTTCGAGGCCCTGGTCGATCCGGGGCAGAGCGCCATGCTGGCAGTGGGCCGGGTGGCCGAGCAGGTGGTGGTGCGGCAGGGAGGCATCCACCTGGTGCCGCAACTGCGCCTGAGCCTGAGTGTGGATCACCGGGTGGCCGACGGGACCCAGGCCGCCCGCTTCTTGCAGACCCTGCGCGAAATCCTCGAGAAGGAGAGCGGCTGATGAAACGTTCGCAGATCAACAACACCATGCGCCAGGTCGACGCCTTCCTGCACCAGCACCAGTTCCACCTGCCGCCCTTCGCCTACTGGACCCCGGAGGAATGGGGCCGGCGCGGGGAAGAGGTCCGGGAGATCGCCGAGAGGGGCCTGGGCTGGGATATCACCGACTTCGGCCAGGAGGATTACCAGCGGATCGGCCTCTTCGTCTTCACCCTGCGCAACGGGCAGCCCGGCGGCCAGGGCAAGAATTACTGCGAGAAGGTCCTAGTGGTCGGAGTCGATCAGGTCACCCCCATGCACTTCCACTGGTCCAAGACCGAGGATATCATCAACCGGGGCGGCGGGGAACTGGCGGTGCAGCTCTACAACGCCGCTGCCGACGAAACCCTGGCCGATACCCCGGTGCAGGTGAGCATGGACGGCGAAAGGCGCACCCTCGACGCGGGCACCACCGTGGTGCTCAAGCCCGGCGAGAGCATCACCCTCGAACCCCGCTGTTATCACAAGTTCTGGGGCGTGGGGGAGCGGGTGCTGGTGGGGGAGGTCTCCAAGGTGAACGACGACCACACCGACAACCGTTTCTTCGAGCCGGTGGGTCGTTTCCCGGCCATCGAGGAGGACGAGGCGCCGCTGCACCTGCTGGTCAACGACTACGAGCGTTATTACCGGGGGGCTCGCTAGACATGGCAAGTGCGCCCTACGGTTCCTGGAAATCCCCCATCAGCGCCCAGAGCCTCGTCAGTGAGGCCGTGGGCCTGGGCAGCGTGCGCCTGGCCGGCGAGCAGATCTGCTGGATCGAGCCGCGGCCCAGCGAGGCGGGGCGCTGTGTGCTGATGCGCCGCCGCGCCGATGGATCGGTGTGGGAGGGTACGCCGGCCTCCCTCAACGTGCGCACCCGCGTACACGAGTACGGAGGCGGGGCCTACACCGTGGACGGCGAGGTGGCCTATTGCGCCCACTTCGCCGACCAGCGGCTCTACCGGGTGGCGCCGGACGGCAGCGCCCGGCCGCTCACGCCGGAGGGGGCGCTGCGCTACGCCGACGGGGTGATGGACCCGCGCCGGCAGCGCCTGATCTGCGTGCGCGAGGACCACACTGGTGCGGGAGAGGCGGTGAATACCATCGCGGCGGTGGACCTGGGGTCCGGGGAGAGCCGGGTACTGGTGGGCGGCAACGATTTCTACGCCTTCCCCCGCCTCAGCCCGGACGGCGCCCGGCTGGCCTGGACCACCTGGAACCATCCCAACATGCCCTGGGATGGTTGCGAATTGTGGGTGGGAACATTCAGCGAGGATGGAACCCTGGGCAAGGTGGAACTGTTGGCCGGCGGTCTGGAGGAGTCCATCTTCCAGCCCGAGTGGTCGCCGGACGGGTGCCTGCATTTTATCTCGGACTACACCGGCTGGTGGAACCTC
>JADZBP010000255.1 GCA_020852055.1 Candidatus Latescibacterota bacterium | reverse complement strand
GGTGCAGCAGATTGCCGGGGTGGTCCGCGATGCCTTTTCGACCACCGGGCAGAAGTCCTACGAGTTGCTGCCGGTGTACCTGGTGCTGCTGGCCATCAACTATTTCCTCGAAAGCCAGGCCCGGGCCGATCTGCCCGAGGCGCAGGAGATCTTCCTGACCGTCTGCCTGGAGCGCATGGCCAACCTGATCAAGGAGATCGGCGACTAACGGCGGTGCAGCCAGCGGATACGCGCCAGCTCCCGCAGGTTCCGCCAGGTGCCGCTGAGGGGTTTGAAGCGGCTGTCCGGGTCGTCGCGCCAGTCCACCGCCAGTTTCTCGATGCGATAACCCGCCCGCACCGCCAGGAGCAGGATCTCCACGTCGAACATATACCCGTCCACCCGCTGGCGGGCGAACAGGTCCCGCATCACCTCGGCGCGGAAAAACTTGAACCCGCATTGGGTGTCGGCGAACCCCGCCAGTCCCATCGCCCGCAGCAACACTCCCCGGAAAAGCTCGGTCCCCAGTTGCCGGTAGCGCCGCCGCGGCACCGCGATGCGCGACTGGGAGAGGGTGCGGTCGCCGATCACCCCATCGGCGCCGGCCTCCAACAAGGCCATAGCCGGGCTCAGCGCCGCGATGTTGGTCTTGTAGTCGGCATCGGTGAAACCGATGAAACGGCCGCGGGCCGCAGCCACGCCCTGGCGGATGGCATAGCCCTTGCCGCGGTTGGGCGTGTGGCGCAGGGCCCGCACCTGCGGCCACTGGCGGGCAAACTCCCCCACCCTGGCCGACATCTGGTCGGTGCTGCCGTCGTCGACGACGAGGATCTCCCACTGCCAGGGCTGACTAGCCAGGTACCCCGCCGACTGCTCCAGGGTCAGGGAGATACGCGCCGCTTCGTTATATCCGGGGATGATGAGGGTCAGGTCCATAGGGTGGGTGAATCTACTCGGGAGGCCCAGTGCGGTCAACGGCGGCTGGACAAAGTCTGCGTCTACCCGTACTATTGCGGAAACACTGCGCCAGAGCCTGTTCGGAAACCTGCTTTGCCGGCAAACCCGCGCGAAAGGCGGTTTCGGAGCAGCTCCTAATCCCGCCCGAGCCCATGACAACCTTGCTGATCGAAGCCGCCCGCCTGCAGGAGACCTGTTCGCGTATCCTGCAACACGCGGCCATCCCCCCCGTCGACGCCGATTTCGTGGCCCAGAGCCTGACTGAGGCAGACCTGCGCGGCATCCACAGCCACGGCAGTATGCGCCTGGGCCGCTACGTGCGCGAGTTGCGGGAGGGCATCACCAATCCCAGCCCGCAGATCCGCAGCCTGGAAGAGGGCCCGGCCTTTGCCCGTGTCGACGGCGACGGTGGCCTGGGACAACTGGTGGGACGCGAGTCGATGCAGGTCTGCATCGCCAAAGCCCGCCAGGCTGGTTCGGCGACGGTGACCGCCTGTCGCTCGCGCCACTTCGGCGCCGCTGGCTTTTTTGCCCTGATGGCCCTGGAACACGACCTGATCGGGGTCACCATGACCGTCGCCAGCCCGCGGCTGGCCCCCACCGGCGGCACCCTGCCGCTCTTCGGCAACAACCCCCTGGCGATGGCCATCCCCGGCGACGGCGAGTTCCCGCTGCTGGTGGACTTTGCCACCGGCAGCATCGCCGCCGGCAACCTGGAGCTGGCCGCCGCCAACGGCACCCCCATCCCCCCTGGGGTGGCCCGCGACCTGGAGGGCAACGCCACCACCGACCCCAAGGTGGCGTTGCAGGGCACCATCGTGCCCATCGCCGAACACAAGGGGTATGGCCTCACCCTGCTCATCGAAGTCCTGGCGGGTCTGCTGGGCGGTTCGCCCTATTTCGGCGTGGAGAAAAAACAGGTGGACGCCCACGTGCGCGAGAAGGGCATCGGCCATTTCTTCATGGCCATCGATCCCTCCCGCTTCATGCCCCTGCCCCAGTTCAAGGCCGCCGTCGCTCAGATGGTGGCCCAGACCAAGGCCTCGCCCCGGATGCCGGGGGCCAAGGAGATCCTCCTGCCGGGGGAACTAGAGGCGAGACGCCGCCAGGACCGCCTGCGCCAGGGCATTCCGCTGGCCCCCTCCACCGTCGAGATGCTGCGCAAACTGGGCCGCGAGTGCGGCGCCGAACTCTAGCCCTTCGCGACCCATGGCCGAGACGATATTCAGCAAGATCATCCGCCGCGAAATCCCCACCGACATCGTCTACGAGGATGCGCAGTGCCTGGCCTTCCGCGATATCAATCCGCAGGCGCCCACCCATATCCTGATCATCCCCAAGGAAGCCCTCGAAGGGCTGCAGGACGCCGCCCCCCACCACGAACAACTGCTGGGGCACCTGCTGCTGGTGGCCGGTCGGCTGGCAGAAGCGGAGGGTATTGCCGGCAGCGGGTACCGCTGTGTGGTGAACGCCGGCGCCGATGGCGGGCAGACCGTCTTCCATCTGCACCTCCATCTGCTGGGCGGCCGGCCGCTGGATTGGCCTCCCGGCTGAGCAGGCAAAAAAAAAGGCGGCCATCACTGGCCGCCCCTCAAACCTGTTTTGCCGCCGAAATTACATCTTCTGGATCTGCAGATAGCCGTTGACCCCGCCCGGCACCGCGCCTTTGACGAAGAGCAGGTTGCGCTCAGCGTCGATGCGCACCACCGATAATCCCTTCACGCTGACCCGCTCGTCGCCCATATGACCACCCATGGGTTTGCCGCGCCAGACCTTGCCGGGGCTGGTGCCCTGGCCGATGGAGCCGGGATGGCGCACCCGGTCGGGCGTGCCGTGGGCCGCATCCTTGCCCTTGAAGTTGTGGCGCTTCACCACCCCCGCGAAGCCCTTGCCTTTGGAGGTGCCGGTCACCTTGATCTTGTCGCCCACCTGGAAAAGGTTGACATCGACGACCTGGCCGACCTGATAATCGCCCTTTTCCCCGAGCCGGAACTCGCGCAACCACCGGTGGGTCTTGACCCCGGCCTTGGCGAAATGCCCGGTGCGCGGCTTGTTCGCTTTGCGGGGGATCACCTCGTCGAAGGCCAGCTGCAGGGCCGAATACTTGTGTTTCTCGGCGGTTTTGATCTCGACGATGGGACAAGGACCGGCCGTCAGGACCGTGACCGGGATCAGGCGGTCCTTCTCGTCGTAGATCTGGGTCATGCCCAGTTTCTTGGCCAGGATACCTACCATCTGCAAAACTCCTTTTGAGGACTTCTTCCGGTAAAATCAGCCATTTAAAATAGAGGCTATCTTGAGAATTGGCAAGAGCGGCCACCTGCTGGTCAAACGCGGGGGCGCCCTGGGCGATTTTGTGCTTACCCTGCCGGCGGTCGCGGCCCTGCGCCTGGCTTTCCCCGGCTCCGCCCTGCACCTGGTGGGCGACCCGCGTTTCTACCTGCTGGCACGCCCCGACGCAGCCCTCGACCACAACAGCCCGGCCCTGATCCCCCTCTACACCGGGAACCCCCTCGGTCCCGAGGCCGGCCCTTTTTATGCCGACTGCACCTTCTGCCTCGCCTATGCGGTGGACCCGGAGGGCCAACTGGAGCGCCGTCTGCGCTGCCTGGTGGCTGGCGAGGTCCTGCTTTGGGACCCGCGCCCACCGGCCGGGTGCCACATTACCGACCACCTGCTGGCCCCGCTGCGCCAGCGCGGCCTGACCATCGCCGATCCCCTGCCCCGCTTCGAACTGCTGGCTCCCGAGCGACAGTACGCCCGAACCTGCCGGGAAGAGCGCCAGCTGAGATCCCCCCTGGTGCTGATCCACCCCGGCAGCGGGGGCCGGCGCAAGTGCTGGCCCCTGGACCGATACCTGGCGCTGGCCCGGTGGTGCATGCGCCAGGGCTGCGAGGTGCTGCTCCTCCACGGGCCCGCCGACACCGATCTGGGCGAGCTGTTGAGTGCCGAAGCGGACTGGCGGGATCGCGCCCTCTGCCCCCCCGGACCGCTGGAACTGGCAAGCCTGCTGGAGAGTGCCGCCCTCTTCATCGGCAACGATTCCGGCCCCGGCCATCTGGCGGCGGCGCTGGGAACCCCTACCCTCAGCCTGTTCGGCCCCACCGACCCGCGGGTCTGGCGGCCACCCCATCCCCGGGCCCGGGTGGTCCAGGCCCCCGACGGCGAGTTGGCGCGCCTGGAGGTCGCAACCGTGGCCGGGGCGGCAGGCGAGATGCTCGGCGGCGGGTCTACAGGCCGGCCTTGATCCCCTCGGTCATCACCCGAACCGGGCAAGCGCACCGGTTGGCCGCGGCGATGGCAATCATTGTTTGACGGATTCGACGACCTCGATCATGACTTTGGCCGACCCCTTGCGAACCATGTCCAGGCGTCTGGCCGCCTCCAGCGAGACATCGAGGACCCGCCGCCGCGAGAAGGGGCCGCGGTCGTTCACCTCGACCTCCACCGCCCGTCCGTTTTCGAGGTTGGTCACCTTGATGAGGGTGCCCAGCGGCAGCCGCGGGTGCGCCGCGGTCATCTGGCTGATATCGTAGGTGTTGCCCATGGCCGTGCGCCGGCCGTGGAACCGCTTGCCGTAATAGGAGGCGCGGCCCACCTGATAGGCGTGTTTGGTCGAGATCTTGGCCGGGTCGCTGATCTCGAAGGTAGGTGGCGGCACCTCCTCGGCGCCGACCTCGGTGCTGTCGGCCCCGGCTGCCTCCAGATCTGCCCCGTCCTCGCCGGGGACCGGCACCCAGGGGCGTTCCGGCGCTGCATGCACCACGGCAGGGGGCGGGGGGGGCGGCACTGCGCCCCGGTACAGCGGATAGGGCGCACAACTGGCCAGCAACACCAGCGTCAGCGCTCCGATCAGCTGTAGAATCCTGCCCATCTGGCCTCCAGACCTCAAAGCTGCGCCGCCCCGACCAGCGACACCAGGCGCTCGACGCCGTGGCGTTGGCAGTAGGCGTCCAGGCCCTCGGTGATCTCCACCGCCGCGCCCGGGTTGAAAAAGGTCGCCGTGCCCACCTGCACCATGGTCGCCCCCGCCAGGATAAATTCCAGCGCATCCTCGGCCGTGCTGATGCCGCCCAACCCGATCAGGGGCAAACGCACCGCCTTGCGCACCTTCCACACCATGGCCAGGGCCACCGGCTTGATCGCCGGGCCGGAGAGCCCGCCGGTGATATTGCCCAGCACCGGGCGGCGGCGCTCCACATCGATGGCCATGCCCAGCAGGGTGTTGATCAGCGAGATGCCGTCGGCCCCGGCCTCTTCCACGGCGCGGGCCACGGCGGTGATGTCGGTGACGTTGGGGGTCAGCTTGGCGATGATTGGCAGGCGAGTGGACCGGCGCACCGCCCCGATCACCTCGGCAGCGGCCTGCGGATTGCAGCCGAAGAGCATGCCCCCGTCCTTCATATTGGGCGAGGAGATGTTGACCTCGAGCGCGGCGATGCCCGCCAGTCCTTCGAGCCGGGCAGCCATCTCCCCGTGTTGCTCGGCCGTGGGGGCGGCGATATTGACCACCACCCGGGTGTCCAGGCCAGCCAGGAAGGGCCATTTGTCGCGGATGAACCCCTCCAGGCCGGGGTTCTGCAGGCCGATGGAATTCAGCATCCCGGCCGGGGTCTCGAAGACCCGCGGCGGTTTGTTGCCGGCCCGGGCCTCGGGGGTGATGGTCTTGCTCACCAAACCGCCGACCCTGCTCAGATCGGTGAGGGGCTGCAATTCCTGGCCATAGCCGCAGGTGCCCGAGGCCAGCAGCACCGGGTTGCGGAAAGGGATGCCGGCGAATTCCACGCTCAGATCGGCCATCATCCCTCCTCCCAGCGCACCTGCAGGGCGTCGAAGACCGGGCCGTCGACGCAGACCCGGCGGTAGCGGGCATAGGGGCCCTCGCCGCCCTCATCGGCGGCCTCGACCACACACCCCACGCAGACCCCAAAACCGCAGGCCATGTACTCCTCCAGAGAGACCTGGCAGGCCACGCCCTGGCGCCGGCACAGGCCGGCCACCGCAGCCATCATGCCGTGCGGGCCGCAGGCGCAGACCATTGCCCCCGGCGCGGCGGCCAACTCCCGGGCTAGCAGCTCCGTCACCAGCCCGTGATGCCCCACACTGCCGTCATCGGTGGCCAGACCCACCTGCGGCACCGCCGCCTGCAGACCGGCCAGGGGCAGGTGTTTGGCCGCGGTGCGCGCCCCGGCCAGCAACACCAACCCGGCATGGCCCTGCTGCCGCAGGCTGGCGCCCAAGTACAGCAGCGGTGGCAGGCCGATACCGCCGCCCACCAGCACCACGCGCTGTCCGGGGGCGGGCGGGGCGAACCCCCGGCCCAGCGGTCCCAGGCAGGAAAGGGTCTGCCGGGCCTGCACCTGGCTGAGCAGGCGCGACTTGGGGCCGCGCGCCTCGTAGAGCAGTTCGATGGTTCCCCCCTGAGGATCGACCGCCGAGAAACTGAGCGGGATGCGCAGCAGGGGCACCGCCTGTTCGTTCACCCGCAACGAGGCGAATTGCCCGGGCTCGGCCCGGGCGGCGATACGGGGGGCTGCCAGGCGCAACTGGAAAAACCCAGCGGCCACCGGGCGGTTATCCAATACCTTGACCTCTTCGTCGAGCATCTTCAGTCCTTATTCGACACTGCTGCTGTCGGGCGCCGGGGCGGCAGGTTCGGTCTGGTCCCCGGCAGCCACCTCCGGCGGCTTGGGCGGCGGCACGAAACTCACCACCACCTCCACCCAGGTCGCCACCTCGCGGTCGTTCTTGTCCACGGCCGGAAAGAAGGTGTATTTGCGTCCTGCCTCCAACGCCGCCTCGCTGAAGGGCGGCTCTCCCCGGTAAACCTCGACCTGTTCCGGGTTGCCATCCTTGGCCACCAGCACGTCGAGGATCACCTGCACCGAGTCGGTCACCGCCTCCGGGTACTTGGGCGCGGCGGCCTCGCGCACCACCGGCAGGTCCCCCAGGCCCAGGAAATCGGCCGAGAGCTTCCAATCGTCCTCAGGGGCCAGTTCCAGCTCCTCGAGGCTGCGCCGATCGAGGTTCTCCGGCTCCGCCCCCGAGAGGGTCGGGTACTGCTCGAGCAGTTTTTCGACCTGCGGGTTGCGGCGATCCCGCCGGGCCACCTCGCGCAGGTAATGGTTGGCCGAGTCCTCCATGCCGGCGGCGGTGTACGCACTCAGGAGGCCGTAACAGACCCGCACCGAGCCGGGGTCGTAGGCCCGCGCCTTGCGGTAATACTCGGTGGCATCGTCGAAGTACCCTTCCTCGGCGAGGATCCGGCCCATCCGGTACACCGCCTCCCCCAGGCGCTGCTGCTGCTCCAGGGCCAGCTCGTACTGTTGCCGCGCCGTCTGCAGGTCGCCGCGCTGGTGGGCGCGCATGCCGAAACCCAGGTAACGGCGGGCCAAAGACAGGGAGTCACTCGAGTCGGGTTCGACCGCGATCACCCGCAGACGTTCACCCGGAGCGAGGCCCCGCGCCAGCGCCTTGAGGCCGCGCTCCAGCTTCTCGGTGGCCCCGTCCTCGCGGGCCTTGCGCCGCGCCTCGGCCAGCCGCGCAAATTCCGAGCCGGGATGTTCGACCAGCACGCGGGCGTAGCGCTCGGCGGCGGCCGTGGTATCCCCCTGGAGGTTTTCGGCGGTCCATGCCGCCAGGTACGCCGCTCTGGCTCCGGCCGCAGTCCCGGGGAACTGATGCTCCAGGCTGTCCAACTGCGGCAGGTAGACCGCCGGCGGCGAACCGGCGGCGAGCCGCTCGTCCTCGAGCTGGGCAAAACGGGCGGCAGCCTGTTCCTCCAGGCTCAACTCCTCCGGCAGGCCCAGCAGGCGGCGGGCGGCGTTGGCGTGTTCGGAGAGCGGGTATGCTGCGATCAGGCGTTCGAGGTAAGGCCGGGCCGCGTCCGGGTCCCGGTTCATCTCGCGTTCGACCCATGCCAGGCTATACAGCACCCTCGGCTGCTGCGGGGCATCGGGGAAACCGGCGGCGATCTCTTCGTAGTAATGTCGAGCCGAATCCGGCTGCACCAGCTTGGAGCGGTAGATCTCGGCCACGGCGAAGAAATCGGCCAGCCGGGTGGAATCGGCCCTGGCTCTGGCCGGGTCGGCCGGCGGCGGCCCGGCCACCGAGTCAGCGGCCAAGGACCGCACTGAATCGGGGGGGACGACGGGCAGCAACCCGGCGGTGGACAGGCTCTCCGCCAGCACCGCTGCCGTATCGGGGGGGGGCGCCATTTCCGGGGTGTCGACGATCACGGTGTCGTCCTTCACCCGGCCACTCGGCGCCACCTGGGCGAGGGGATCTGCCGGGGCAACCTTTGCCGAATCGGCAGCGGGTGGCACCTTGGCCGCCTCAGCGGCCGCCAGCGAATCGGCCCGAAACAGGCGGGCCATGATCTTGTCCAGCTCACCTAGATCCTGCAGGCGCTGCGCGCTCAATTCGGCGGCCTCCGAGCCAGCCTTCTCCTTGTTCACTTCCTGCAGGTACTCGCGGGCCCGCTCCTTGTCCCCGTAGTGGCTGAAGTAGAGCATGCCGGTATAGTAGAGGGCCATGGCCGAATGCACGCTCTGCGGGAAATCGTCGCGCACCCGCCCGTATTCCTCGAGCGCCCGTTCGTATTGCCCCTGCTCCTGGTAATGCTGGCCGATGAGCAGGCGGGTCTGGCCCTCGACACGGCGGAACCGCTGTTCCTTCAACAACGAGGTGTAAACGGCGAGGGCCTCGCCTTCCTGCCCCTGAGCGCTCAGCACCTTGCCCTGGCTGAGGCGGGCCCGGTACCCCACCTCGGGGCTGGGCCGGGCGGCGAGGGCCTGGTCGAAGGCGGCGAGGGCTTCGGCATAGGCGCTGGAGTCGCTGCGGGCCAGGATCGACTCCCCCACCCGCTGCCACAGCTCGGCGCGCAGCGGGCTCTCCGGAAAGGCCTCGAGCACGGCCCGGTATTCCTGGGCGGCGGCCACGTAGTCCTCGTCGGCAAAAGCCATCTCCCCCAGGCGCTGCCCGGCCAGGACCGCCACCTCGCCCCGCCGGTCGTTGAAGAGCGAACGGTAGAGTTCGCGGGCTTCGAAAGCCGAACCCTGAGCCTGGAAGGATTGGGCGTGCCAGTACCGGGCCTGGTCGTAGAATTCGCTGTTGGGGAAGTATTGCTCCAGGTCGCCGAAGGTGCGGATGGCGCTGGTGTAGTCGCCCTGCCAGTAGAAGGCCCGCCCGAGGAGGAACATGGCGTCGTCGACGCGGTCGCTTTCCTTGTACTGCTCGAGCACCCGCGACGCGGCGCGGGCGGCCTTATCGTACAGCTCACTCGCCTTGACGGCGTCGCGCTTGCGTTTGCGCCCTGCGGTGCCGGCCTGTTCCTGGTTCTCCTCGTCGAGGCGGCGGGCCTTTTCGGCCTGCCGGTAGAACTTCTGGGCGTTGTAGAAGGTGTTGAAATAGACACACCCCGGCAGCGCCATCAGGAGGAGGGCGGCCAGGACCAGCAGGCGATAGCGCATTTCCGCCCCCCTCGCCTCAGCCCCCGTGTTGCTGGAGCTGGAGGTGATAGTCCTGCAGCGATTGGACCGAGAGTTGCTGTTGCTGCAGGGCCCTGATACCGGCGGCGGCGGCCTGGGCGCCGGCCATGGTGGTGGTATAGGGGATACTATTCATGATGGCGGCGCGCCGCACGGCGAAGTCGTCGTACTGCGACTGCTCGTCCTGTGGAGTGTTGATCACCAGGCACACCTCGCGACTGCGGATGGCATCCTCGATATGCGGCCGGCCCTCGTGGATCTTGAGCACCTTCCTGGCCTTGACCCCGTGGCGCTGGAGGAAGTCCAGCGTGCCCTGGGTGGCCAGCAGTTCGAAGCCCGACTCGCTCAGCTGTCTGGCGATGGGTAGCATCGCCTCCTTATCGGCGTCGTTGACACTGATGAAGACCTGTCCCTTGGCCGGCAGCATGTACCCGGCACCCATCTGCGCCTTGAGGAAAGCCACCCCGAAGCTGTCGCCGATGCCCATCACCTCGCCGGTGGACTTCATCTCCGGCCCGAGCCGGCCGTCGGCCCCCGAGAACTTGGTGAAGGGCAGCACGGCTTCCTTGACCGAGATGTGCCGGGGAATGATTTCGGCGACCATGCCCTGCTGGCGCAGGCTTTTGCCGGTCATCGCCCGCGCGGCGATCTTGGCCAGGGGCCGGGCGATGGCCTTGCTGACGAAGGGCACGGTGCGCGAGGCCCGCGGGTTCACCTCCAGCACGTAGACCAATCCCTGCTGAATGGCGTACTGCACGTTCATCAGCCCCACCACCTTCAGGGCCTTGGCCAGCGAGTGGGTGTACTCCCTCACGGTGCGCAGGTTCTCCGCCGTGATATCGTAGGGCGGCAGCACGCAGGCGCTGTCCCCCGAATGCACACCAGCATGTTCGATATGCTGCATGATCCCGCCGATGACCACCTCCTGGCCGTCGGCCACCGCGTCGACATCGAACTCCTGCGCCCCTTCGAGATAGCGGTCGATCAGCAGAGGGTGATCGGGCGAAGCGGCGATGGCCGTCTTTACATAGCGCTCGAGGCTGGCCTCGTCGTAGACCACCACCATCGCCCGGCCACCCAATACGTAGGAAGGGCGCACCAGCACCGGATAACCGATGCGGCCGGCCACCTTCCTCGCTTCCTCCAGGCTGCGGGCCATGCCGTTTTCGGGCTGCCGTATGTCGAGTTGGCGCAGCAGGGCGTCGAAGCGCTCCCGGTCCTCGGCCAGATCGATGTTCCCCGGGGTGGTGCCGATGATGGGCACCCCGGCCCGCTCCAGGGCCAACGCCAGGTTCAGCGGCGTCTGGCCGCCGAACTGCACGATCACCCCCTCGGGCTTTTCGTGCTCGAGGATATTGAGCACGTCCTCCACCGTCAGCGGCTCGAAGTAAAGTTTGTCGGCGGTGTCGTAGTCGGTGCTGACCGTCTCGGGGTTGCTGTTGATCATGATCGTTTCGAAACCATCCTCGCGCAGGGCGAAGCAGGCGTGTACGCAGCAGTAATCGAATTCGATGCCTTGCCCGATGCGGTTGGGCCCACCGCCGAGGATGGCGATCTTGCGCCGCTGCGAGGGCTGGGCCTCCTGTTCCTGCTCGTAGGTCGAGTAGTGGTAGGGGGTGTAGGCCTCGAACTCAGCGGCGCAGGTATCGACAGTCTTGAAGACCGGCACGATGCCCAGTTCCTTGCGGTGGCGGCGCACCTGCTGTTCGTCGGTGCCGCTCAGAAAGGCCAGTTGCCGGTCGCTGAAACCGTATTCCTTGGCCTGCCGCAACAGGGCGGGGTCGTGCAGGAAGTCGGCGGCGGCCAATTGCAGCGCCATGCGGTGCAATTCGACCAGGTTGTCGAGGAACCAGGGGTCGATGTGGGTGAGCTTGTGGATCTCCTCGACACTGTACCCTCTGGCAATGGCCGCCTTCAGATAAAAAAGGCGCTGCGAGTTGGGCACCAGCAACTTCTCGCGCAGTTCCTTGTCGGTCAACTGGGCCGGATCAAAGTCCTTGCCATCAGCGCCCCAACCGGCGCGGCCGATCTCCAGCGAGCGCAGTCCCTTTTGCAGCGATTCCTTGAAGGTGCGGCCGATGGCCATGGTCTCCCCCACCGAACGCATCTGGGTATCGAGGGCGTCGGGGGTGCCGGGGAACTTCTCGAAGGCGAAGCGCGGGATCTTGGTGACCACGTAATCGATGGTGGGCTCGAAGGAGGCCGGGGTGACGCGGGTGATGTCGTTGCGGATCTCGTCGAGGGTGTAGCCGACGGCCAGCTTGGCGGCGATCTTGGCAATGGGGAACCCCGTGGCCTTGGAGGCCAGCGCCGAGCTGCGGGACACGCGGGGGTTCATCTCGATCACCAGCATACGGCCGGTCTTGGGATCAACCGCGAACTGGATATTGGAGCCGCCGGTGTCCACGCCGATGGTGCGGATCACCTTGATGGCCGCGTCCCGCATCACCTGGTACTCTTTGTCGCTGAGGGTCTGGGCCGGGGCCACGGTGATGCTGTCGCCGGTGTGCACCCCCATCGGATCGAAGTTCTCGATGGAGCAGATGATGACCACGTTGTCGTTGAGGTCGCGCATCACCTCCAGCTCGAACTCCTTCCAACCCACCACCGACTCCTCGATCAACACCTCGCCGATGGGGCTCAGATCGATGCCATAACTGACGATGCGCTCGAATTCCTGGGCGTTGTAGGCAATACCGCCGCCACTGCCGCCCATGGTGAAGGAGGGCCGCACGATGGTGGGATAACCCAGCTCGGCCTGATGGCGCTGCGCCTCCTCGAGGGAACGCACGAAGAAGCCGCGCGGCATCTGCAGGCCGGCCCGGTCCATCGCTTTCTTGAACAACTCCCGGTCCTCGGCAGTGCGGATGGCATCGATCTTGGCCCCGATCAACTCCACGCCATAGCGATCCAGCACGCCCCGCTCGGCCAGGGCCACCGCGGTGTTGAGGGCCGTCTGGCCCCCCAGGGTGGGCAGCAGCGCGTCGGGCCGCTCGCGGGCGATGATCTGCTCGCAGATCTCGGGGGTGATCGGCTCGATATAGGTCCGGTCAGCGGTCTCCGGATCGGTCATGATCGTCGCCGGGTTGCTGTTGACCAGGATGATCTCGTACCCCTCTTCCCGCAGCGCCTTGCAGGCCTGGGTGCCGGAATAGTCGAATTCGCAGGCCTGGCCGATAACAATGGGCCCCGAACCGATCAGCATGATCTTGTGGAGGTCTGTGCGCTTGGGCATAGTTCAACCGGAATGGGTGGACAGGGAAGTCAGTTTTGGGCTTGGTCGCTGCCTCGATGATCGGGCAGGGCGAACAGCAGCGAAGTTGGGGGTGTGGCGCCCCGGGTGACGACCGGGCTGCGAAACGTCAGGACCTGGCCACAAAACCCAGGTATAACAGCAGGATGATGATGGCGATGGTGGCGCCGTAGCCCACCTTGAGGAGCTGGAGGCGGACCCGCTCCCAGTCGGGACGCCAGCGGGCGCGCCAGGCAGCGCGCCTGAGGCGGGGACGGGCAACTTCTTTGACCTCGCCCTGAAAGCGGTGCGCGTCGATCAGGCGCACCAACTGAGGATCGTACTGGGCGATGGTCCGGAGGATCTGCCGTTTGCGCCGGGCTGCCTTTTCGGCAAAGATCTCGTTGAGCGACTTGATCGGGCTGTCTTCGCCCAACTGCGAGCGCCGCTCCTCGGCGTAGTCGGCCATCAGTACGAAGGTCTGCTCGCGCTCGAGGGTTTCGGCCAGACCGTTGAGTGCTTCGCGGTTCTTCAGATTTCGGTAGAGCACATCGTAGCAGGTATCGATGAAACGCCGAAAGTCCTCGCAGATCTCCTGTTCGGACAGGCCCATCAGGTAGGACTCTTCGATAATCTCTTCGATGGCTTCTTTGACCCTGGACATCTTCTCTCCTCAGGCTGAGCCGCCCCTCAACCGACCTGTAGACCCTTCATACGGTACTTCATCCCCCTATGACTGTCAAGAGCGGCCGGCCGCCTCTACCAGGGCCTGCGGCAGGGCCCGGCTGATGTCTCCCGCCTTCATGCCCCACTCCCCTTGCGCCGCCCTGGCCAGGTCCCCGGCAGCCCCGTGCAGATAGACCCCGGCGCAGGCGGCGTCCGCCGGTGCGACACCTTGCGCGATCAGTCCGGCGATCAGCCCGGTCAGCACGTCGCCCGCCCCGGCGGTGGCCATGCCGGGATTGCCGGTGGCATTAACCAGCACCTGACCGGTGGGCAGCGCCACCAGCGAAGGCGCCCCTTTGAGCACCAACACCAGATGGTGCGCGGTGGCGAAGGTGCGCGCCGCTCCCAGCGGGTCCTGCTGTACCTCACCCACCCCCATACCCGCCAGGCGCGCAAATTCGCCCAGATGCGGGGTGATCACCAAGGGCGCCGGGGTGTCCTGCAGTTTTTCGGCCTGCCCGGCAAAGGCGTTGAGCCCGTCGGCGTCGAGCACCGCGGGCACCTCTACCCGACCCAGCAACCGGCGCACCAGTTCCCCGGTCTCCCGGTGGCGACCCAGCCCCGGCCCCAACGCCAGGCATTGCGCCCCCGCCAGCAGGGGCAGGATCTCCCCGATGGCCCGCAGGCTGAGGCAGCGGTACCGCCGCACCTCAGGCAGGGATCTGGTCATCACCTCGGTGAGTTTTACCTCTAGTATATCGTGCAGGCTGGCCGGCGCCCCCAGGATCACCTTGCCGGCTCCGGCCAACAGGGCACTGTCGGCCGCCAACGCCGCCGCCCCGGTCATGCCCGCCGAGCCGGCGACCACCACCACCAGCCCGCAACTGCCCTTGTGGGCCTCGGGCGAGCGCCGCGGGATCAGCGCCGCCACCTGCTCGCCGCCGATCAGGTGCACCGCGCGGGCACTGGGCGCCGGCAGGGGCAGGCCGATGTCGGTCACCACCAGGGTGCCGCAACAACCTTTACCGGGATGGAAGAGCTGGCCGATCTTGGGCAGGCCAAAGGTCACGGTCAAGGCAGCCCGCACGCAGGCCCCCGGCACCTCGCCGGTATCGGCCTCCACCCCCGAGGGCAGATCCACGGCCACCACCGGCCGCCCGGCCCGCCCCAGGGTTTCGATGGCGCGGGCCAGCGTCGGCCTAGGCGCGCCCCGGCTGCCCGTGCCCAGGAGCGCGTCCACCACTAGGTCGGCCCCGGCCAAAGCGGCGGCGAAGGTGGGGAGGTCTTCCTCTGCCACCAGAGGCTGGGCTCGCAGGCCCTCCGCCTCCATCTGCTCCAGGTGATGGCGGGCATCCCCCCGCACCTCCCCGTTGCCGGCGGCCAGGAAGACCTGGACCTCGACCCCGACCCGGTGCAGCAGGCGACCCACCACGAAACCGTCGCCGCCGTTGTTGCCCTTGCCGCAGACCACCACCACTACCAGCCCTTCGAGGCCTTCCCAGCGCTGGCGGATGGCCTCGACCACCCGCGCCCCAGCCCGCGCCATCAATTCGGCGCCACTGACCCCGCCCTCGCGGATGGCGCGCTGGTCGAGTTCGGCCATTTCCTGGCTGGTGACGAGTCGGGGGAAGTCCATGCCTACTCCCATGGCCGGATGAGTTCGCGCCACTGCCGCGGCCCTTCGACAGGGGGTTGCTCGCCGTTATATCGGTGGCACAGGCGCCGGAATCCGAGGCTGATCAGCAGCGCCAGGGCGCTGAGGCCACCGCCGAAGAGTCCCACCCCGGTGAAGGCGCCGGCGCCGATGAAGCACAGGCCGGCCACCAGGAAAACGCCGGCCAACCCCGGGTTGTCGAGGGCCAGCAGGAAGCTCTGCCGCACCACCGGCCACAACCGGCCATCGAGGGAAAGCAGCACCGGAAAGAGGAATACCGCCGTCAGCAGCAGGCCCAGCAGGAGCCAGAGCATGGCGCCGCTGAGGATGAGCCCGAGCCAGCCGCCGAGGCGCTGGTAAAAGAAAACGTTGACCAGCAGCACCAGGGTGAACGCGGCGACCAGCAGCCCCAATAGCTGGGCGCGCCGCGCAAAGGACAGCGTCTCCCTCAGGAGCGCCTTCACCTCGACGGGCTGGCCCTGGGCCCAGTGTCGGCCCGCCACAAAAAGCAGCACCCCCGGCGGGGCGAAGAGCACCAACTCGGCGCTCAGCAGCAGCCCGGCGATCGCCCCGGGCAGCGCCAGTTCCCCGCTCAGACTCAGGGCAAAGCTGGCCAGCAGGGCGCCGCCCGCCAGCCAGGGCAGGCTCAGAGCGGTCCACAACAGATTCAGGCCGACCACCGCCCACAGGTGATCGTACAGCGCCCAGCCAAAAGCCTTGAGGGTGCCCATCGGCGGGTTCAGATCCCTCGCTCCATGAATTCGGCATACACCTTGGCCGTCTGCACCAGCTCGCGCACCCCCACCCGTTCGTCCACCCCGTGGGCGTGCTCCCCCCGGACCCCGTAGCCGATGCCAGGCAGACCGCCCTCGGCGACAAAATAGTGCAGATCGGTGAAACCGCGGGTGGCGCTGTAGGTGGCAGCGCGGCGGCGCACCTGCTGTACCGCACGGGCAAAGGCCCGGGGCAGCACCCCGTTGCCCGCCACCATGCAGGGGTCGATGCGCAGCCGGGTATGGACCTGGACCTTGACCTGGTGCAGCGGCGCAGCGGCCCGGCTGAGCGCCGCCCGCAACTCCTCCTCGACCTTCGGCATGGTTTCGTTGGGCAGGACACGGCGGTCGATGGTGAAGGACGCCCGCGCCGGCACGGTGTTCACCTTGTCGCCGGGCCCCCCGCCAAAGACCCCGCCCACATTGAGGGTGGGCCAGCGGTCCTGCCCGTTGGGGTCGCGCCAGCGCCGGGCAGGGGCCTGCAAATGCTGCTTCCACTCCTGCAGGCGCCAGACCAGTTCCGCCATCGCCTCAAAGGCATTGTGGCCCTGCTCGGGGCTGGAGGCATGGGCTGCCTTGCCCTCGATCTCGACCTCGAGCCAGAGCACCCCGTTGTGCCCCAACCCCACCCGATTGCCCGAGGCTCCCTCGCAGACCACCGCGTAATCCGCTTTCACCAAACCCTGGCGCACCAGGTGGCCGGCCCCCAGTTCGCCGCCGGTTTCCTCGTCGGCAGTGAAGGAGCACTCGACCCCGAAGGCCGGTTGCCTCCCCGTGCGGCGCAAGGCCTCCAACGCCATCAGGAGCGCGGCGATGGACCCCTTCATGTCCCCCGAGCCCCGGCCGTACAGCCAGCCCTTGTGCACCTCGCCCGCAAAGGGATCGCCGCCACGCCACTGGCCAGCCGCCGGGACCACATCGTAATGGGCGTTGAAGTGCACCACCGGCGCCCCGCTGACCGGCCAACGGGCCAGCACGTTGAAGCGGGGCAGGCTCAGGCCGGCGCGCCGCACCACATCCTCGGGCACCTGGTGGACCACCGCCTCCAGACCCAGGCCGGCACAGCGCGCCGCCAGCCAGTCGGCCAGCTTTCGGTAGTCGTTGCCCGGCGGGTTCACCGTGGGCACCCGCACCATCACCTGCAGGTCACGCACCAGCCCCGCTTCGCGCCTTTCTATGTAGGCGGATACCTCCCTGGTCTTCATCGCCCCCCTCCCGGCCCACGGTAACACACCAGGCCCTCGACCTTCAATCTGGTTTTCATTCAACCCTTCTTCTCTGCCGCCCGCAGCGCACTCGAACTCACATCGGCGCGGAACGCCTCTTCGGGGATGTCCAGCAACAGGGGGCGCCAGCGAGCCGGCACCCCCACCGCTTCGAGGGTCTGGTAGCGGCCATCGACCATCCGTCCAGCCACCAGGAACCGGGACCCCAGCGCCAACATCTGGGCCAACCCCTCCTCCATCTCGGGCACGCCGCCGCGGTAATATTTGGGATCGATCAGCCGGAAGGCGGTGTCCACCCCGATGGCGAACCAGCAGCCGGGGAAAAGACGGGCCTTCTGGGCAAAGATCGGCGCGCGGGTGATCACCACCGGATACCGCCCGCGCAGCGCCTCGAGCCGGCGCCAGACCTCCTCATAGGCGAGGGGGGGCTTATCGACGTTCTGCACCGACAACTCCAGCGCCACCGGCCGGCCGCTGCGGGCCGCCGCCGCCATGGCCAGACCTTCGTGCCCGTGGTGCAAGGGGTTGAAGGAGCCGGCAAAGAGCAGCCGGTCCCGCCGGACCGGAGTGGGGGAGAAGCTGCCGTCCAGCTTGAGTTCCACGGCCTCGACCTGCCCGGCCAGGAGATGCTCCAATTCCGCGCATACCCGCCACTGGGCCTGGCGAAGGTTCGCCCAACCCGGCAATACGCTTTTCATCGGGGTGAGCCCGCAACCGGCGGCGACCGCCTCCACTACCACCCGGCTGAGTAGTTCCTCCTGGGCCAGGCGGTCCGCCGCGCCTTTCTCGAACTGTAATTGGTATAGGTGGTATTCGTGGTCCGCACGCAAGGCGATATGGGCCCGGTCCTCCCCGCGGCGATCCCGGCTGGTGGCCAGCGCCGCGGTACACCCCACACCCAGCACGGCCCCTTCGGGGTCAAAGGCCCGCGCCCGCTGATACGCGCGCGACGCCATGGCCCGGGCGGTTTCGGCGCTGGCCCCGTGGGGGCCGGTCTGGCCCAGGTACGCGGCCAGGGCGGCTCCGCCGTAGGGCACCTGAAACTCCAGCACCGCCCGCGAGGCCCCCGGGTGGTTCAACAGCCACATGCCCGCCTGGCTGCCGCCGCCAGTGCTGGCCAGGGAAAACCGGACCCCGCTGCCGAGAATGGCCTCTACCTGATCCCAGATGAGCTGCTCCATGCGCCTCCAATCCGCCGCGAGGGGTTGGTTATGATATCACCCCTGCGCCCGCAGTGTCAAACCGCCGCCCGGTGCTCGGTTGACCCTGCCCGGACCGGCGGCGATATTAGCAGCCGCCTCGAACCCAAAGGATATGCTGCAATGGAAATCACCAAAGCGATCATCCCTGTTGCCGGCCTCGGCACCCGCCTGCTGCCTACCACCAAGGCGATTCCCAAGGAGATGCTGCCGGTGGGGCGCTACCCCATCATCCACCATGTGGTGGAGGAGTTGATCGCCGCTGGCCTGAGCCGCCTGCTCTTTGTCACCAGCCGCGCCAAACTGGCCATCGAGAACCACTTCGATGATTACTCCGAGCTGATGATGCACCTGGAGATGGACGGCAACGAGATGAAGGAGGTCAGCCGCTTCGACTACCGCAAGCGGGGGGTCGAGTTTTTCTTCACCCGCCAGCAGGTGCCCCTGGGCCAGACCAAACCCCTGGGCACGGGCGACGCGGTGGCCGCTGCCGAGAATTTCACCGACGGGGCGCCCTTTGTGGTGGCCTTCGGCGACAGCATCATCCGCTCCAGCGAGCCGGTGCCGCTGTTGCGGCGCCTGGTCGAGTCCCACCAGGCCCACGAAGCGGCCTGCACCATCGCCGTGTACGAGGTGCCCCGCGAGCTGACCCACCAGTACGGCATCGTCGTGCCGGCGCCCGGGGAGGCCGGGGCCTCCGACTGCCAGCTGGCCGGCATCCTCGAGAAACCCGCCCCGGACCGCGCCCCCAGCCGGCTCGCCGTCAGCGCCCGCTATGTCTTCGGGCCGCAGATCTTCGACGCCATCCGGGCCATCCCCCCTTCGCCCAGCGGCGAAATCTACCTGACCGACGCCATCCTGCACCTGATCCAGCAGGGGTATATGGTGCGCGCCGTGCGCCTGACTCCGGGTGAGCAGCGCTGCGACATTGGCAACCACCGGGCCTATTTCCAGACCTTCATCGACTATGCCCTCGCCGACCCACAACTGGGCCCCGGTCTGCTGGCCTACCTGCGCCAGGTGCTCTCCCGCCACCAGGATGCCGGCAGTCAAACTGCGCCTTGACACTCCCCGAAGGCTCTGTATTTTAAATAAATTCGTTTGATTTATCTACTCAAACACCGGTGGGCAATAATGAGTGACCCAGGTACCTGGAAAGAGAAACTGACCGGCAGCATCCCCGAGGAACTCGGCCGCGAGATCGACATCTTCGAAACCCAGATGCACCTGCGCAAGCAGGGAAAGCTCGACGAGAAGATCTTCGCCGAGAGCCGCCTGCGTCGCGGGACCTATGGCCAGCGCTACGACAATGGCCAGCGCTTCGACGGCTCGCAGATCCAGCAGCTGCGCTACCCCCTCGGCGACCTCACCAAAGGCCCCGAGACCCTGTGGGACGCCCCGGGGATGCAGCGGATCAAGGTCCCCTTCGGCGGCCTCAACACCGCACAAATGGAGGTGCTGGCCGACCTGGCCGAGGAATACTCTGACGATATCCTGCACGTCACCACCCGCCAGGATTTCCAGCTCCATTTCGTCCACATCGAGGACACCCCGGATCTGATGCGGCGCCTGGCCGCGGTGGGCATCACCACCCGCGAGGCCTGCGGCAACTCGGTGCGCAATGTCACTGCCTGTCCGCTCTCCGGGGTCTGTCGCACCGAGGCTTTCGACACCACCCCGTACGCCCATGCCCTGGCCATGTTCCTCTTGGGCCACCCGGACACCCAGGATCTGGGCCGCAAGTTCAAGATCGCCTTCTCGGGCTGCAAACACGAGGCCTGCGGCCTGACCAGCATGCACGACCTGGGCGGCATCGCCATCAAGAAGGTCGTCGACGGCGTCGAGAAACGCGGCTTTGAACTCTATGTGGGCGGCGGTCTGGGCCCGGTGCCCTACCAGGCTCAGCTCTTCGCCGAATTTGTGCCAGCCGAGGAATTGCTGCCCATCTCCCAGGCCATCTGCCGGGTCTTTGCCCGGCTGGGTGAAAAGAAGAACCGCAACCGCGCCCGCATGAAATTTCGGGTTGCCTCCCTGGGCATCGAGGAGTTCCGCCGCCTGGTCGCCGAGGAACGCGCCATCCTGCCCCACGATCCGCGCTGGACCGCGTACCTGGTGGACCTGCACCGCCACGACGAGGGGCCCCTCAAGCCGGCCCAATCCCTCAACGGGGCTTCCCTGCCCGCTGGCTTTGCCGAATGGCAACGCACCAATGTCCGCCCCCAGCGCCAGCCCGGCTACGCCGTGGTCACCGTCGCCCTGCCCCTGGGCGATCTCACCCCTGGCCAAATGCGCGGCCTGGCCGACCTGGCCCGCCGCCACATCAAGGACACCATCCGCACCACCGTCGACCAGAACCTGGTGCTGCGCTGGATCAGCGAGGCGGATCTGCCGGCGGTTTACGCGGGTCTCGCCGAACTGGGCCTGGCCACGCCGGGCGCCGGCACCATCATCGACATCACCTCCTGCCCGGGCACCGAGACCTGCAAGCTGGGCATCGCCTCCTCCCGCGGCCTGGCCGCTGAGTTGCGCCAGCGCCTGGCCGAAAACCAACTGGCTCACGACGAGGCCATCGAAAAGCTGCACATCAAGATCAGTGGCTGCTTCAACTCCTGCGGCCAGCACCACGTCGCCGACATCGGTTTCTACGGCAACAGCCGCAAGATCGGCGGCCTGCATGTGCCCCACTTCCAGGTAGTGCTGGGCGGCCAGTGGACCGAGAACGCCGCTTCCTTTGGCCTGGCGACGGGCGCCGTGCCCTCCAAACGCATCCCCGAGGTGGTCACCCGCCTGGCCAGCCAATATCTCCAGAACCGCCAGCAGGGTGAGTCCTTCCAGGCCTTCATCCAGCGCATCGGCAAGAAGGCCGTCAAGGAGTTGCTGGAGGAGTTCACCCAAGTACCGGCCTTCACCGACGACCCCTCCTTCTACCGCGACTGGGGCGACACCCGGGTGTTCACCATGGGCGACCT
>JADZBP010000254.1 GCA_020852055.1 Candidatus Latescibacterota bacterium | reverse complement strand
TGATCGTCGACAGGCGATGGGCGATGATGAAGGTGGTGCGGTCCTTCATCAGGTGCTGCAGGGCCTCCTGCACCTTGGCCTCCGAGACCGTGTCCAGCGCCGAGGTGGCCTCGTCGAGGATGAGGATACGCGGGTTGCGGATGAGCGCCCGGGCGATGGCGATTCGTTGGCGCTGCCCGCCCGACAGGCGAGTGCCGCTGGAACCGATCAGCGACCGGTACGCGTCGGGCATGGTGCAGATGAACTCGTGGGCATTGGCCTGCCTCGCCGCCGCCTCGATCTCCTCGAGGGTGGCGTCGGGTTTGCCGTAGCGGATATTGTCGAGGATGGTGCCGCGGAACAGGTAGGTCTCCTGGAGCACCATGCTCATCTGCTCGCGCAGGCTGCGCAGGGTGTATTCCTGGATGTCGCGGCCGTCAATGGTGATCTCGCCACTGCTGCGGTCGTAGAAACGCGCGATTAGGTTGGCGATGGTGGTTTTGCCCGAACCGCTGGGTCCGACGAACGCGGTCACCCGGCCAGGATGGGCCTCGAAACTCACGTTTTTCAGGACTTGGTCGCCCTGTTCGTAGGCGAAACTGACATTGCGGAACTGCACCTCGCCGGCCTGGATCTGCCGGAGTCCATCGGGCCGGTCGGCCACCTCGGGCTCCATATCCATGATCTCGAAGACCCGCCGGATGCCCACCTTGGCCGGCAGGATCTGCTGCACCACCCCGATCAGTTCGGAGACCGGGGCATAGAGCATGCCCACGTAGGTCAGCAGCAGGAAGTACATCTCCAATTCCAGGCCGTCGTTGAGCACCGCAAAGCCGCAGACCAGGGTGACCAGGACCTGGCCGACGTAACTGATGTTGCCGGTGGCGTGCCCCCAGATATTCGAAAGGTTGCCCGAGTAAAGATTGATGTCGTAGCTCTCGCGCAGCTGGGTGATCAGCGCCCGGCTCTCGCGCAGTTCCCCGGAGTGCGACTTGACCATCTTCATCGCCCCGAGCACCTCGCTGATTTTGCCGTAGATCTGCGACATCTTCTCCGAGGACTTCCAGGCGTAATTGGTGATCCGGGCGCGGAAAAAGAAGTACCCCAGGAAATGGAGGGGCATAACCGCCATGGCGACCATGGTGATCTTGGGGCTGTAGTAGATCAGCACGCCCAGGAGTACGATGGCCTTGAAGGAGGAAATGAGGATATTCAGCACCGTCCCGGTGACCAGGGAGGTGATCGAGTTCACGTCGTTCATCATACGCGAGATGATCTCGCCCGAACTGCGCGACTCGTAGAAACCGAGGGAAAGGCGCTGCAGGTGGTCGTACATGCGGCGGCGCAGGTCGAATACCACCCTGCCACCCAGGACCCGCATCTGATAGGAATAGAGATAGGACAAGAGGCTGGTGACCACCTGGATGACGAAGAGGATGGCCACACACTGGATAAAGAGGCTCTTGTCGCGATTGGGGAGCGCCGCCCCCATCAGCCGCGAGGACCACACCGGGGAATAGATGCCCATGCCCGTGAGGACCAGCAGGACCAGCATCGAGAGCAGCAGGTAGGTGCGGTAAGGAACAATGATGTCGTAGATGCGCCGCCAGATATTTTGCCGCATGATTCCTGGTTTGGCGCCACCAACCCACGAGCGGGCAGCGCGCAAGTTAAGACCGGGTACCGGGACCTGGTCTGCGGTTTCTCAGATTTGCGGTTCGCGCGATTCCAATTGGGGGTGGCAACAGGGGGGAGGTTCCGGGGATGGTGGCCAAGTTCGGCAAGGCATTCATTTGACGGGTGAAATGTACGGCGACACGCCCAAAAGGGCAAGGGTTCTTGCCCCGTTTTTGTGCCCCGTCTATGTTATGGGCACGATGAATCCGCTGGACAATGTCAAAATCGTGTTGGTCGAACCCGCCGCGCCAGGCAATATCGGCGCCACCGCCCGGGTGCTGAAAAACACCGGGATTTCGCGCCTGGCCCTGGTGAACCCGGGAAACTGGGATACCCCGGAAGCCCGCTGGATGGCGCACGGCTCCGAAGAAATCCTCGACCGCGCCGAGATCCACCCCGACCTGCAGAGCGCGGTAGCCGAGGCGCAATTGGTGGTGGGGACCACCCACCGGGTCGGTCGACTGCGGCAGGTCAATTCCGCCCACCGCGAGGCCATCGCCGAACTGGCTGCCATGGCCCACGAGCACCAGATCGCCCTGGTCTTTGGCCGGGAAAAAGACGGGTTATGGCTTTCCGCATTGCAGCACTGCCATCAACTGATCCGCTTCCCCACCGCGGTTGCCCATCCCTCCCTCAACCTGTCCCAGGCGGTGTTGGTATTCACCTACGAACTGTACACTGCCCTGCGCGGAATGCGGCCGGCGCCGCGCCGCGACCTCGCGACCGCCTCCGAGCGCGACCGCCTGCATGAACACCTCACCCGGGTGCTGGGTACCATCGGCTTCCGGCCCTTCAACGACGATCCCGCCAACTTTTCGCGCGTCCTGCACCGCTTCCTCAACCGCAGCCAGCTCGAACGCCTCGACGCGGTGGTCCTTCACAAGATCTGCAGTCAGATCGAGAAATTCGCCGCCCAGCACCGGGGCGCCGAACCCGGCGAGCTTCCTCCCTCATAACCAGCGCCGGAACCATGCCAGGGCCCGGTTCCGCATGCTGAGGGAGAAACCGTGGCCGGCCTCCGGCTCCACCCACATCTCGAGAGCAGCCGCCTGGTCTTTGGCCTCATAAGCGGGGACCGCCACACTGAACACCTGGCGAGTCGCCGTCGGGGGGCTGTAGGGGTCGTGCTCGCCGGTGAGCAGCAGTAAAGGCCGCGGGGCCAGCTGGGCCGCCACCCGCCCCGCATCGAGATCGGGCAGCTGAGGATAGGAGCGGCGGAAGGCCTGCCATGCCTGCTCGCCCGACGCCGCCGATGCCAACAGGCGCCGGCCCAGCGGCAGCTCGGCGAAGACCAACCTCCAGGCCTCCCCCGCGAAGATCTCTGACCAGGCCAGGTGGCCGGCAACCGAAACCACCACCTTCACGCGCTGGTCGAGGGCCGCCAGCCAGAGCGCCTCCATGCCCCCCATCGACAGGCCCAGCATACCGATGCGCTTCCCATCCACCTCGGGGCGGGTCTGCAGGTAATCGAGGGAGCGGATAAGCTGGTGCACCTGGTGACCCCAGATCCCGGCCAGGCCCTGTCGCTCCAGCAGGCCCGCCTCATCGGGCACCCGGTCGATGCTCAACACAAAAAACCCCCGGTCGGCCCAGTCCGGCATCAGGTCCAGGGGTTGCACCAGCTCTTCCTTGCGGTTGCCGCTGCCCGGTATACACAGGAGCGCCGGCAGCGGGCGGGAACGGGCGAGCTCCGAATAACAGGCCAGCGCCTCCACCCAGAGCTCATCCCGGCCCCGGAAACGGATCTGCTCGAAAACCAGATCGCGCTGGTTCCAGGTCTTCACCAACTGGGGGGTTAGTTCGCCCCGGTGCACGGGGATCTGCAAGGCCTGGCGGAGCGGCGCGCTGGGATCGGCTTCGCGGGCAGCACACCCGCACAGCCAGGCCAGCACCCACCAGAGCCACACCTTCACCGGCGTTCCTGGGCCACCATTTCCAGATCCCGGTCGACCATCATTCCCACCAACTCGGCAAAGGAAACCCGCGGCTCCCAACCGAGCACTCGTTTGGCCTTGCTGGGATCGCCGCGCAGGATATGCACCTCGGCGGGCCGGAAAAAGCGTGCATCGATGACGACGTGGTCTTCCCAATTCAGTCCGGCGCGCGCGAAGGCGACCTGGCAAAACTCGCGGATGGTGTGATCCTCGCCGGTGGCGATGACAAAGTCGTCGGGCTGTTCTTGTTGCAGCATCAGCCACATGGCCTCGACGAAGTCGCCGGCGAAACCCCAGTCCCGCCGCGCCTCCAGATTGCCCAGGCGCAACTCCCTATCGAGGCCCAGTTTGATCCGGGCCACCCCGTTGGTGATCTTGCGGGTGACGAATTCGAGGCCCCGGCGCGGGGATTCGTGATTGAACAGGATGCCGGCGCAGGCGAAAAGGTCGTAACTCTCGCGGTAATTGATGGTGATCCAGTGGGCATAGGCTTTGGCTACCCCGTACGGACTGCGCGGGTAGAAGGGGGTGTCTTCGGTCT
>JADZBP010000253.1 GCA_020852055.1 Candidatus Latescibacterota bacterium | reverse complement strand
GGACGTCAAGTGGTTGCGGCGCGAATTCGCCGGCACCGAGCTTTGAGCCCGGCGTGGACGGGCACCCGATGAGCCAGGCCAGACCGGAACACCGGGCAGGCGGGGAACGCCTGCCGCCCCAGGCCGTGGAGGTGGAGCAGGCGGTGTTGGGGGCCATGCTCATCGACGGCCGCGCCGTGGGGCGGGCCCTGGAGATCCTCGGGCCGGACGGGGGGTGTTTCTACCACGATCCACACGGGCGGATCTACCAGGCGATGGTGGGCCTGTACGAGCGCAGCGAGGCGGTGGATCAACTCACCGTCAGCGAGGAACTCAAACGGCGCCAGCAACTGGACGCCGTGGGCGGGGTGGTGTACCTGGCCACCTTGTCGGCCGAGGTGGCGACCTCGGCCAATATCGATTACCACGCCCGCATCGTGCTCGACCGGGCCCTCAGCCGCCGGCTCATCGACACTGCCGGCGAGATCTCGGCCCAGGCCTACGAAGGCCGCAACGAGGTGCAGCAGCTCATCGACTGGGCCGAACAGCAGATCTTCTCACTATCGGAACGGCGGCTCAGCCAGGGATTCGAGGGGCTCGACAGTGTGCTCCAGGGCACCTTCGAGCAGATCGAGCAGGCCCACCGCCAGATCAGCAGTGTCACCGGGGTGGACACTGGGTACACGGACCTGAACGAGAACACGGCCGGGTTCCAGAAGGGGGAGTTGATCATCCTCGCCGCCCGCCCCAGCGTCGGCAAGACAGCCCTTGCCCTGAGCATCGCCCGCAACGCGGCCATGGACGCCGGGGTGGGGGTGGCCATCTTCAGCCTCGAGATGTCCAAGATCCAGTTGGCCCAGCGCCTGCTCTGCATCGAGACCCGCCTCAACCTGCACAACCTGCGCACCGGCCGCCTGCGCGACGATGACTGGCTCAACCTGACCCGCAATATCGGCAAGTTGTCCCAGGCGCCCATCTACATCGACGACAGCGCCGGCATCTCGGTGCTGGAGGCCCGCGCCAAGGCGCGCCGCCTCAAACGCGAGAAAGGCATCGGCCTGGTGGTCATCGACTATCTGCAGCTGATGAGCACCCACGATGCCAGCAGCAGCCGCGAACAGGAGATCTCGCGCATCTCGCGGGGTCTCAAGGCCCTGGCCAAGGAACTCGACGTGCCGGTGCTGGCCCTCTCGCAGTTGTCGCGGGCGGTGGAGAGCCGCAGTGATCGGCGGCCGCAGCTTTCGGACCTGCGCGAGAGCGGCAGTATCGAGCAGGACGCCGATATGGTGATGTTTATCTACCGGCCCGATCTCTACGGCCTCAAATCCCCCGACGGGGGCAGCCTTGAGGGCATGGCCGAGGTGATCATCGGCAAACAGCGCAACGGCCCCACCGGGTCGGTGCAGCTGATGTGGAACCCCGAGTGTGCCTCCTACGAGAACCTCGCCCCCGAATGGCGGATGGAACCCGATGGCGAACACTGAGATGGATACGGAACGCGCCCTGCGCGATCTGGGCGTACACGAGGACACCCTCACCGGGGCCGAAAAGGCCTCGCTGGACGAGCAGGGTTTTGTGGTGCTGGGGGGGATGTTCAGCCCGGCGCAGGCCGCGGCTTTCCGCAGGCGCACCGAGGAACTGGCCGCGCAGGAGGGCGAGGAAGCCGGCAAGGAGGCCCAGCAGGAAAAAGGGGTGATCCGCCTGGCCGACCTGATCAACAAAGACCCGATCTTCGAATACTGCTTCACCCATGCCCGCCTGCTGGCGGCGGCCCGCCGGGTCCTGGGCCCCAGCTTCCGGGTCGATTCCCTCAACGCCCGTTTTTCCCTGCCCGGCGACGGGCACCAGGCCCTGCACGCTGACTGGGGTTCCGAGGACCCCGCCGAGTGGGAAGCGGTGAGGCAGGGGCGCTATTTCGGCATGAACTCGCTCTGGCTCCTCGACCCCTTCACCCCGGAGAACGGCGCCACCCGGGTGGTGCCCGGCACCCACCGGTCCGGGGGGGTGCCGCGCGACGAGATGGCCGACCTGTTTGCCCCGCACCCGCGCGAGCTGCTCTTGCTGGCCCCGGCGGGCACGGTGGTGGCCTTCAACTCCCACCTCTGGCACGGCGGTACCCTCAACCGCACCGGTGACCTGCGTCGGGTGCTGCATATGGCCTATGTGCCGCGCCACCGCAAACAGCTCACCAACCAGCGTCAGCACCTGCGCCCCGAAACCAGCCGCCGCCTCACCCCGCAGATGAAATGCCTGCTGGACGTGTGAGGCCTGGCAGCGGCGATCGCGGCGCATGAACCCCGTGGCCCTGATCCCCGCCGGCGAGGCCCGCGTCGAACTGCGCAGCAAAAACTCCCGTTTCATCGGCAGCGCCGGACCGGCCCCAAGCGTCGAGGCGGCCCGCGCGTTTTTGGCCCGCCTGCGCGCCGAGTTCCCCGACGCCAGCCATCACGTGTACGCCTTTGCCGTGGGGGTGGGCGCCAGCGTCACCCATGGCATGAGTGACGACGGCGAACCCTCCGGCACCGCCGGCCGGCCGGTGCTGGCGGTGGTGCAGGGTTCGGGGCTGGGGGACGTGATGGTGGTGGTGACGCGGTATTTCGGGGGCACCAAACTGGGCACCGGGGGATTGGTCAAGGCATACGGCAGTACCGCCAAGGCGGTGCTGGAGGTGCTGCCGGTGGTGGAGAAGGTGGAGCGGATCGGGGCGCGCCTGGTAGTGCCCTACGAACTGCACGCCCGGGTGCGGCTCTTGATCGGGGAGGCGGAGGCCGAGGTGGAGACCGAGGAGTTTGGTGCGGCCGTGGCGCTGCGCTTGCGGCTGCGCCGCGATCGGGCCGAGGACCTGGACCTGGCGGTCCGCGAACTGAGCGCCGGCCGCGTCCGCCTGGAATACCCGGCCTAGTGCCCCAGCTGGGCGGCGGCGGGAAATGCGGGCAGGCCGCTGGCCGCCCATACGGCCCGCAGCACGGCCCGGGCCATGGCCTCGGCGGCCAGCATGCCTACCAGCAGGGCATCGGCCGCTCGGCCCGCCTGTCCCGTGGCCAGGGCGAAGATCGTGTCGCCGTCGAAGGGGGTGTGCACCGGGCGGATGGTGCGGCTCAACCCGGCCTGCGCCATCTGGGCCACCCGAGTGGCCTGCACCTTGGTCAGGGCGCCGTCGGTGGCCACCACCCCGATGGTGGTGGACCGGCCCGGCTGCAGGTTGGCCGGCAGTTCGCCGCGCAGGACAGCCTGGGGGGCGTCGAGCATGCGGCGGCCGTCGTGGGTGCGCGCCCCGGCGACCAGTTCGCCGGTCTGGGGGTCGAAGATATCGCCCAGAGCGTTGACCGCCACCAGCGCGCCCACGGTAAAGCCCGCCACACTCAGCGAGGCGGTGCCGATCCCGCCGCGCATCGCCCGTTGCAGGCCGAAGAGTTTGCCCACCGTGGCCCCGGCACCGGCCCCGAAATTGCCTTCGGCGGGTGGGGTGGTCGCCGCCGCCAGGCAGGCCTGGTACCCGGCCTCGGCATCGGGGCGGATCCTGGCGTCGCCCAGTCCCAGGTCGTTGAGGATGGCCGCCGCCACGATGGGCACCCGCGCCCCGCCGGCGTCGACGCCGATATCCTTTTCCTCCAGGTACCGCACCACCCCCGAGGCGGTGTCGAGACCAAAGGCGCTGCCGCCCGCGAGGGCGACGGCATGCAACACCTCAATGGTGTTCACCGGCGCCAGCAGCTCGGTCTCGCGGGTGCCCGGCGAGCCGCCCCGCACGTCCACCCCACCGACAGCGCCTTCCTCGGCTAGCACCACCGTACACCCGGTGGGCCGCAGGCTGGAGGTGAAGTGCCCCACCTTCAGCCCCGCCACCTCAGTGAGCGCCCCCCCCGGGCCTAGATCGCGTCTGGCCATCGACTCAGGCCCAACTGACCAGGCCGAGGTCCAGGGGATCGCGCAGGTCCGGATGGGAAGGTACCACCCGCACCGTGTAGCCGTGGGTGCCCGGATTGGTGCAGGGGAACTCGCCGGCAAAGACATGGCGATGGCCCTCGGCAGGGCCCTGGTAGACCAGGGGCAGGGTCTCGGTATGGACCAGTTCGCGCTGGGCATTCACCTTGCCCATGTACAGCTCGACCTGCACATCGTGCGGGGCCAGTTGCCCCAGATCGAGCACCACCCGCAGCGGGATACGCATGCCCACCCGCAGCTGGGCCGGTGGCGCGGCATCGACGCTCTCGATGCGCACCTGAGACCAGTAGGCCCGCACGTGGCCCTTCCACTGGCTGAGGCGGTGGATGCGTTCCTGGTCGCTGTTGAGCTGCTGCCAGCGCAGCTGATTGGGCAGGTAGAGCTTCTCGGCGTACTCGCGCACCATGCGGTTGGTGTTGAAGACCGGCGCCAGGGCCTGGATGGTCTCGCGCACCCGGGCCAACCAGGGTCCGGGCAGCCCTTCGGCATCGCGCTCGTAGAAGAGCGGGATCACCTCGGTCTCGAGCAGGTCGTAGAGGGACTGCGACTCCACCAGATCCTGGTACTCGAGATCGTCGTAGGTCTCCCCTCGGCCTATACACCAGCCCGAATGTAATTCGCAGGCCTCCACCCACCAGCCGTCGAGCACGCTGATGTTGAGCACCCCGTTGAGGGCGGCCTTCATGCCGCTGGTGCCGCTGGCCTCCTGCGGGCGGCGGGGATTGTTGAGCCAGACATCGCACCCCTGGACCAGGTAGCGGGCCAGGTTCAGGTCGTAGTCTTCGAGGAAGAAGAGGCGGCCGTTGAAGGGCGGCTGCCGGGAGAGGGAAACGATCTCGCGGATCAGTTCCTTGCCCGGGTGGTCGTGCGGGTGGGCCTTGCCGGCGAAGAGGATCTGCACCGGGCGCTTGCTGTCGCTGAGCAGGGCCGCCATCCGTTCGACATCGCGGAAGAGCAGCGACCCCCGCTTGTAGGTGGCGAAGCGCCGGGCAAAACCGATGGTGAGGGCGTGCGGGTTGAGGCCCTGCAGCAGTCTTTCGATCTGGGTGTGGCCCACGCCCTGCCGGGTCAGTTGGTTGCGCAGGTGGAAGCGCACGTAGGAGACCAGGCGCTGGCGCCGGTACTCGCGCACCGACCATAGTTCCTCGTCGCGCACCGCGCCCAACTCTTGCCAACTCTGCGGGTCGGCCGGGGCCAGGCGCCACTTCTCGCCCAGGTGCCGGTCGAAAAGATCCGCCATCTCCAGCGAGGTCCAGGTGGGCGAGTGTACCCCGTTGGTGATGTGGGTGATGGGCACCTCGGCCTCGGCGACATTGGGCCACATCGCCCCCCACATCTTGCGCGACACCTCGCCGTGCAGGCGGCTGACGCCATTGGCGTGGGCCGAAAGGCGCAGCGCCAGCACGGTCATGCAGAAATCGCTGCCCCAGTCTTCGGGGTTCACCCGGCCCAGGCCGAGGAACTCCTCGCGGGAAAGGCCGAGCCGCTCGCGGTACCCGCCCAGATAGGCCTCGACCAGGTCGGGGGGGAACCAGTCGTTGCCGGCCGCCACCGGGGTATGGGTGGTGAAGAGGTTCCCGGCTGCAGTGGCCTCCCTGGCCGCGCCAAAGGACATGCCCTGATCGTCCATCAGCACTCGGATGCGTTCGAGGGCCTGGAAGGCCGAATGGCCCTCGTTCATGTGGCAGATGGTGGGGCTGATGCCCAGCGCCAGCAGGGCGCGCTGACCACCGATGCCCAGCAGGATCTCCTGGCGCAGGCGCATCTCGCGGTCACCGCCGTAGAGCAGGGCGGTGATGTCGCGGTCTTCGGGGCGGTTGCGCACCAGGCTGGTATCGAGCAGATAGAGGGTGACCCGGCCCACCTGCGCCGACCATACCTGGGCCCAGACCGGCCCGTGGGGATAGGCCACCTCGACGGTGAGCGGTTCGCCGGTGGGGAAACGCACCGGTTGCATCGGCATGAGGTCGAAGTCGCTCTCCGGGTAGTTCTCCAATTGCCAGCCGTCGGGATTCAGGGCCTGGTGGAAATATCCCTGGCGGTAGAGCAGGCCGACGCCCACCAGCGGCAGGCCCAGATCGCTGGCGGCTTTGAGATGATCACCGGCCAGCACCCCGAGGCCGCCCGAATAGATGGGCAGGCACTCGGCCAGGCCGAACTCGGCCGAAAAATACGCCACCTTCAGGTGTTGGTGGGCCGGATGGCTCTCGAGTTGGCGGGGCAGGGTCTGGTACCGCGCGAACTGCGACAGCACACTGCTGACCGTCTCCTTGACCTTGGGGTCCTGCGATAGCTGCTCGAGCTGCTGCTGGCTGAGCGAGGACAGGAAGCGGAGCGGGTTGCGGCCCGACGCCATCCACGCTTCGGGGTCGATCTGATAAAACAGCCGGATCAGATCGCGGTTCCAGCACCACCAGAGGTTATAGGCCAGATCCCAGAGCGGGGCCAGACCCTCAGGCAGGTCGGGAAGGACATGGAATGCGGCTAAAGTCTTCATTGGCGCGGCGTTTGTCCGGGTGAGAAAACGGGGGAGGGAGGAGGATTCAGAATATAGCCATTGGGGGCTGGCCGCGCTATATTACAGCCTTGACACCAACAGCGGAGAGGATGGATGGAGACCCGAGCGCAGGTGATTCTGAGCGGTTTTGCCGATGAGGGCGCCAAGCCGGCGCGGGAGCAGTTGACCATGCTGGCGGCCCTGGGCATGTCCTACTACAGCGTGCGTTTCGTCGATCTGGGGTCGGGGGTCAAAAACGCGATGCAGCTCGACAAAACCGAGGTGCGGCAGTTGGTCCAACTCCACCGTGAGTTCGGCATGCAGGTCGCCTCCCTGGGGTCGCCGATCGGCAAGGTGAAGTTGCTCGACCTCGAGGACGGCAGCCACAACCGCTTTGTGCCCTTCGGCCGGTACCTGAAGGAGGAGGTGGGCCGGGCCATCGACCTGGCCGGCGCCCTCGGCACCAAACTGATCCGCGGCTTTTCGTTCTACCACCCGCGCGGCACTACCCCCGAAGTCCACCTCGAACAGGCGGCCGCCAACCTGCGCCGCATCGCCGAAAAATGCGGCGAGGCCGGGGTGTTCTTCGGGCTGGAGGTAGAGGCCAATCTGGTGGGACAGAACGGCCGGCTGCTGGCCCGACTGCATCGGCTGGTGGACCATGCCCATCTGCTGCTGGTTTTCGACGGGGGCAATCTGTCCAGCCAGAATCTGCTGCCCGACCAGACCTACGCCGAGTACCGCGCCATGCGCCAGGGCCTGGGCTGGATGCACATCAAGGACTACCGGATCGATCCGGGGCTGAAGTGGCAGGGGTTCGTCGACGAGGAGCGCCTGAAGAACTTCGTGCCGGCCGACCAGGGCGATTCGGCCCACGAGGCCATCCTGCGCGATTTTCGCCAGCGCCTGCCAGCGCTGGAACGGCGCCTCAAGCGCCTCGGGTTGCCTGGAGTGTTCCTGGATCTGGAGCCCCACCTCAAAGGCGGGGGGCAGTTCGGGGGCTACAGTGGGCCCGATGGTTTCGGGGTTGCGCTCCGCAGTCTCCTGCGCCTGCTCGACTACGTGGGCATCGACTACCGTCTCACCACTTACCGCGACATCGAGCGCCAGAAAAAGTAGGGACGCCCCGCCCTGGCGGGCAGGGCGTCCCCGCCGTGCTCACACGCCCAGGTCGGCGAGTTTCTGGTGCGCCTTTTTGAAGGCGCCGCTCTTGTCGTCCTCGATGACCTCGAGGTCCACACCCCGCTCGAAGCCGGGCATACTCCCGCGGTAGAAGGCCTGCTGATAGGCCGGCTCGTTGGTGAACTCCCACACCCGGCGCTGTTTGCCGCCCGCCGGCCAGCTGACGCGCAGGATGCGCTTGCGGGCCTTGTACAGGGTGGTCGGGGTGGGCTCGTTTTCGTCGACCCGGTATTTCTCCAGCGCCTTCTCGTCCACCTCCACCCCCAGGCCCGGAGCGTCGGACACGGTGGCGTAGCCGTCGCTGACCTCGACGCGGTGTTTGAGCAGGTCGTGCAGCCACAGCTCGTGGCAGGTGATATAGGGCAGGTGGGCGTGGGACAGCACCGAACCGAGGTGGACTGCGAAGGCCGCGGTCAGACCGGCGCCCACCAGTTGCAGCCAGAAGGGCCGGTTGAAGGCCGCAGCCAGCGCTGCCTGCCGGCGGACCTCGGTGGCCCCGCCGCCGATCACGAAGCCGTCGGTGGAGTGGGCGTGCAGGCAGGCCTCGTTGAAATGCTCGACGATGGGTTTGCGCACCCGCTCCCGCAGGATCTTGGCGGCGGTGACGTCGAGGCCCAGGTAATAGGGGCTCTCGTACATGCCGACGTTGGGGTGTTCGTCGAGCTGGGAGAGGATGAGTTCGGCCTTGGCCTGGTTGAGCAGGAAGCCGTTGAAGTCCACATCGAACTTGTAGTCCGGGGTGACCACCTTGCCGACGGTCTGCACCTGGTCGATGATGTCGCGCCAGGGCCGGGCTTTCATCTTGAAGCAGGTGTAGCCGCGTTTGAGCGATTCCTTGGCCTCGGCGGCCCAGTCGGCGGCGGGCATATCGATATCCCACCAGGACATCGGCGAGCGCCGGCGCAGTTTGGTGCCCAGCAGGGCGTGCACCGGCACGCCGGCGCTTTTGCCGGCCGCATCGAAGGCCGCCACCTGCGGGCCAAAGCCGATGCTGTCGTCGTTCATGATGGCGAATACGTTCTTGCCCACCAGGTGGGCCACCTCGTAGCGGCCGCCATGGCAGTCGCCGTACCCGACGATCCCCTGGTCGGTGGTGAGGCGGTAGACGTAGACCCTTTCGTCGTGGGTCGAGGCCCGTTGCATGGCGCGGGTCACCCGATCGGCGTAGAAGGGGATGTTCAGAGCGAGGCGTTCGGCACGGACGATCTTCATGGCGGACTCCTGTGCGTTTTGGGATAGTGACACGCCACAAAAATAGCCACCCCTCTATGAGGGGGCAACCGGGAGGAACACATGGCTGCTAAATACGAAGAGTTCATCCACTGGGTCCGCGAACTGGCCGATATCGGCCATGCCCAGGGCCTGATGTCCTGGGACCAGGAAACCTATATGCCGGCCCGCGGCGCCGAACTGCGGGCCCGGAGTCTGGGGACCCTGGCGGGGTTGTACCACGAGAAACTCACCGATCCCGCCCTGGTGGCGCTGGTCGAGGAGCTGCGGGGCGCCCGGCTGGAGGGTGACGAGGAGGTGAACTGGCGCTTCGTGGAGCGGGACCAGCGCCGGGCGCTCAAGGTGCCGCGGGAACTGGTGGTCGAACTGAGCCAGACCCAGTCGCTGGCCCACGAGGCGTGGGTGGCGGCGCGTCAGGCTTCCGACTTCGCCCAATTTCGTCCCTGGCTGGAGAAGATCCTCGGATTGCAGCAGGAGGTGGCGCATCGGGTGGGTTTCGAGGGCAACATCTACAACGCCTTCCTCGATGAGTACGAGCCCTACGCAAGGGTTGAAGCGGTTGCCCCCTAGCTCGAACAACTGCGGCTGCGCCTGGTGCCCCTGGTGGCGCGCATCGCCGCCACCGGACGCCGGCCCGCTATGGGCATCCTCGATCAGGAGTTCCCGGTGGACCGGCAGGAGATCTTCGGGCGGCGGGTGCTCGCCGACCTGGGTTTCGACCTGGAGCGGGGCCGACTCGACACCTCGGTGCACCCCTTCTGTTCGGGCACCTCGCCGATGGACGTGCGCCTGACCACCCGCTACAGCGCCAAGCAGTTGACCAGCGCCCTCTTCGGCATCATCCACGAAGCCGGGCACGGACTGTACGAGCAGGGCCTGCCGGTCGAGGCCGGCGGCACCCCCGTGGGGGGGAGCATCTCCTTGGGCATCCACGAGTCCCAATCGCGGATGTGGGAAAACATGATCGGCCGCAGCCGGCCCTTCTGGCAACACTACCTGCCGCAGCTACAGGCGCTTTTCCCCGAACAACTTGGCCGGGTGGAATTGGACCCCTTCTGGGCGGCGATCAACCAGGTCGAACCCTCCCTGATCCGCGTCGAGGCCGATGAGGTCACCTACAATCTGCATATCCTGCTGCGCTTCGAGCTGGAGCAGGGCCTGGTCGACGGCTCGGTCCGGGTGAGCGACCTGCCCGAACTGTGGGACGAGCGCATGCAGTCCTACCTGGGCGTCCGGCCGCCCGATGCGGCGCGCGGGGTCCTCCAAGACACCCACTGGTCCATCGGGTTGATCGGTTATTTCCCCACTTACAGCCTGGGCAACCTGTATGCGGCGCAATTCTTTGACCAGGCCACCCGCGAACTGCCCGGACTCATGGACCAGGTGGCCCGGGGTCATTTCGTCGGCCTCAAGGAGTGGCTGAACCGGCGTATCCACGCCTGCGGCCGGCGCCGCCGGGCCGACGAGCTGGTGCGCGAGGTCACCGGTGCGGAGTTGGGCGTCGAGGCCTTCATGGCCTATCTGGAGGGCAAGTACGGGGCCCTGTACCAGCTGGACTGATTCAGTTGTTGAGCAGGGCGCTCTTCAGGTCCATGCGGTAGAGGGTCAGGCCGGTGACCGCCAGGTTGGCGTCGCCGTGGTAGTCGAAGAGCAACCAGATCTCCTGGGCGGAGCTCAGGCCAAATTCCACGTCATAGGCATCGCCGCCGAGCAGTGGCAGGGCGGCCCACCAGGGTGCCTGGATGCTTTCGACCAGGGGACGAACGAAATCGGGGCGCGGGATGCGGTCCTGGTAGGCGTAGTATCCGTTGAGCCAGCGTTTGGCCTGGGTTTCGAGGGGGGGGCCGCCGAGGGGGGTATTGCCCTCGCCGTACACCGCCAGGTACACCGGCGTGGGTTTGCGCTGGAAGAGGGTGGAAAAGGGCATGCCCTCCACCCGGAATCGGGCCCGGTAATAGCCCCGCGCCAGGCCGGCGCAGTGGACCGAGAGTGAGGAGCGCTGGCCCTGGGTCTGGCCGCCGGGGAAGTCGCCCACCTCGGTCAGGCGGGCCTCCAGGCGGAGGGGTAGGAACCGGGTGCTCACCTCCTTGAAGGCCAGGGCCCCGGCCCCGGCGTATTCCACGTACGCGTACGCCAGGCCGGTGCGGTCGGTGGGGAAGTTCAGCTGGAATTCGGCGGTCGGGGTGGCGCCGTTGGCAATGGGCTGGCTGTGGTAGATCCCCCAGTCGGCGATGGCGGGCAGGACGGATCGCTGGGCTACGGAGAAGTGCCCGGCCACCTGTCCGCTCCCGTGCTGGGCAAAAACCCCGCTCAAGGTGTAGGTGACGACTCCTGGTTGCATCAGGGGTGCATAAAAGGACTTGAGAATGCCGGCAGGATCGTCCGGGGTTTGGGCGCCGTAGCCGCCGGCCTTGAGGGTGTGGCCGGTGGTCATCTGGTATTCGTTGCTGACCCGGCGGTCGAAGTACTGCACCCCGGCGGGAAGCCGGCCGGCGGGGTCCAACTGCACCAGGTAGGGCGGGATGCTCGCGTGCAGGCGCTGGTCATAGGCGTCGGCCTGGCCCCAGGCAAAGGGCAGGAGCGCGGCCCCCAGCAGCGCGCCGCGCCGCCAAGGGGAAGGCAAGGCCGGCAGCAGGGCGGCGATCAGGGCGGCGCTCAGGAGCAGCCAGAAACCGAACTCACTCCAGGGCAGGTCGCCCGTGTTCTGCGGGAAAAAGTGGATGTCCAGGGGGTAGAACTCGTCGAGTTTGCGCACGGACAGGAAGTTGCCGCCAAAGGCCTGTTCGGGCACCGCCGCGATGGTGAGCACACTGTCGTAGGCCAGGGTCAGACCGAAGAGCAAGGGGAAGATCACTGCGAGCCGGGACCCGTGGGCTTGCAGGAACAGGGCCAGACCCAGGAGGAGCAAGGGCAGGGCGGTGAGCAGGAAGCGGGCGGGCGGGCAGAAACCAAAGGTCCAGTCGGGGTGCAGGCCGTTGACCCCGGCGGTCACCAGGTAGAAGGCCGCGGCGCCCCAGCGCCGGGGGCCTGGCTGGAGGGCGAGCAGGCCCAACCCCAGGGTGCTGGCCAGGAAGACCGGGGAAGAGTTCAGCAGGCCGGTGGTGAGGTGTAACCAGTGGCCGGGCAGGGAGAGCAGCCAGGTCGACCCGCTCAGGGCACCTTCTTCCCAGGCGTTGCCCGGCAGAAAGGGCCCGTAGAGATCGTTGCTGTAGGCGTAATTGAAGGCCAGGTGCGCCAGCGCGCCCACCCCGGCGACGATGCCCAGCAGGCGCCAGGCCGGGCGTGGCTCGCTGCGCTTCCGGGCCTGCAACACCAACCCGGAGGCGAGCCAGAGGGCCAGGGGCAGGTACCGGGGATGGAAGAAAACCAGCAGCACCAGCAGAACACCCAGGCCGGCCAGCAGCAGGGGTTCGCGGGCGCCCAGGGAGCGATAGGCGCTTTCCGGCTCCTGCCAATGCGCCAGCACCACCAGCACCACCAGGGTGATCAGGAGCGCCGGGATTTCGGGGTACACCTGGGGGGCGAAGAGCAGGAAGGGGGCGGTGGTGGCGCCGATCAGGGTACAGGCCAGGGCGTGCCAGGGGGCGAACCCCAGCCGCACCAGCCACACGAAGCTCAGCGCGACCACCCCGGCGCTCAGCAGCGCCATCAACAGGCTGGCGGCGAGCCGGGGGTTGGCCCACAGGTGCAGGCCGGCCCAGTACGCCGGCGCCATCAACACCGAAAGCCCGATGGGATGGACCGAGTGGATGCGACCAGGGGGGGACCCGGGCGCCTGGTGCGGGGCAAAGTCGATGACGTGGAACTCACCCGAAGGTTCGGGCCCCACGTTGTTGGTCAGGTCCATGTCGCCGTCGTGCAACAGGCTCTGGCTGACCCGCAGGTAATGCGCCTCGTCCCCGTGCAACATGGTCATCTGGCAGAAATACAGGGACCAGCCCGAGAATCCCAGCGCGCCGGCCGCCAGCAGGCCCCAGGCCGTGGCCCGGGTGGGCAGGGCTGGCAGCAGCGGCCCGTGGAGGTAAAGCAGGAACGCCGTCGCCAGGGCCCAGGTGGCGTGGGGCGACCACAACAGGCTCAGATAGGGCAGCAGGGCCGGGAGCGGGTCCAGCAGGGTGCCGAAACGGAAGAGCATCAGGGCGGCGCTCAACAGCGTAAGGTGCCGCAGGCGCAGGCGCAGCCCAGCGCGTTCTTCAGGGGCAAGGTTGGAGCGGCAATGGTGGGCGTACGCCCCTGCCAGACTCACTATCCCCAGCAGCCAGGGGCCCAGCGGCCACTGCGGGTGCCACTGGGCGTCGGCCACCACCACCTTGAGCACCTCGAGGGAGATGCCGATCCGGGCCTGGAAGCAGTTGCCCAGGAGCCAGAGGAAGAGGGTTGTGGCCGCCAGACACAGCTCGGCGGGCAGGGGCAGGGGCCGGGTCAGGCGGGTGCTGGGAGAAAGATCACGGGGCATGGGGGGGTCCCCCTGAGCGGTTGCCGCAGCTCAGCGGTCGCCTTCCTGGGCGATGCGGCTGCCCGTCGCCCGCTGCTGGAACTGGTACTTGCCCTGGTACGGCCGGTCGGCCACCTGGTCCATGCGGGCAAAGACCAGCTGGCAGATGCGGCGGCCTTCCTGCAGGCGGATGGGCAAGCGGTTGGCGTTGTAGAGCTCGAGGGTGATGGTGCCCTCGAAGCCGGGATCGACCCAGCCGGCATTCTGGATGAAAAGCCCGATGCGCCCAATCGAACTGCGGCCTTCGACAAAAGCGGTCAGATCGTTGGGCAGGCGGATGTATTCGCGGGTGGTGGCCAACAAAAAGGAGTGGGGCGGGATGACGATCTCGCGCTGGTGGAGCTCCTCGTATTGCATCTCGGTATCGAGGCGGATGACCTCGAGGGTGTTCTCGTTGACCTTGAGGAAATGATCGCTCAGACGCAGATCGATGGAGGCCGGCTGGATCTGTTCCGGGGTGATGGGCTCGACGAGCAACTCGCCGCTTTGCAGCATCTTCCTGAGCGTGGTGTCCGATAGGATCATCTGCAATCTCGCCTCGGCAAATGGGTTATTTTATACTCACCGAATATCTAGTCAATGTCAAACCCGCAGACCGGAGGGGCGAGAAACCCTGGCCCACGAACTGATACGCGGCCTGCCGTCCGACCAGGCGCCGCGGGACCTGCGGGAGCGATGGACCACCTGAAGGGGCGGCGAGAGGTGCGGGCCGAGCGGATCGGGGCGCTGGGCTGGTGTATGGGGGGGGTACGCGTTGGCGGCCGCGCTCGAATTGCCCGAGCTGGCCGCGTGGGTGATCAACTGCGGACACCTGGTTTCCGAGCCCGCCTCCATTTCCCGGTACCTGGCAGTTCCCGGGGGCGGCCCTCAAAAGCTACTTCAGCTACTTCTTCCAGGTGCGGGCCAGCTCGACCAGCAGCCGGACGCCCAGCCCCACGCTGCCCTTGGGGATATAAGGGCGGGACTGGGTCGACCAGGCGGTGCCGGCAATGTCGAGGTGCACCCAGGGATAGTCGCCGGCGAACTCGGCCAGCAGCGCCGCCCCGGTGCTGGCTCCGGCCGGCCGGCCGCCGGAGTTTTTCATGTCGGCGAAATCGCTTTTGATCTGCTCGCGGTGTTCCTCCCACAGAGGGAGGGGCCAGCACCGCTCATTGACGGCCTCCCCGGCCAGGCGGACCCGCTCGGAGAGCTGCTCGTTGTTGCCGAACAAGCCGCTGGCATGGCCTCCCAGCGCCACCACGCAGGCCCCGGTGAGGGTGGCCAGGTCGATGACCGCTGCCGGGTCCAGGCGACGGGCGTACCCCAGGGCGTCGGCGAGGATGAGCCGGCCCTCGGCATCGGTGTTGACGATCTCGATGGTCTTGCCGGTGATCGTCTTGAGGATATCCCCTGGTTTGTAGGCGCGGCCGTCGGGCAGGTTCTCGGTGGCCGCCACCAGCCCGACGATGTACCGGGGCACCTTGAGGCTGGCCACGGCCTGCATCGCCCCCAGGACCGCAGCGGCCCCCGACATGTCGAACTTCATGTCCTCCATCTTCTCGCCGGGTTTGAGCGAGATGCCGCCGCTGTCGAAGGTCACGCCTTTGCCGACAAAAACCAGCGGTTTGCCCCCGGCCTTCTTGTTGTGCTCCAGCACGATGAAACGCGGCGCCTGGGCGCTGCCCTGTGCCACACCCAACAGGGCGCCCATGCCGAGTTTCTTCATGCCGCGTTCGTCGATCACCTGGCAGCGCATCCCGTGGCGGCGGGCCAGTTGCCGCGCCACACCGGCCAGGTAGCCGGGGGTGGCCACATTGCCGGGGTGGTTGCCCAGATCCCGGGCCAGGGTGGTGGCCCGGGCGATCTCGCTGCCGGCGCGCAGGCCGCGGCGGATGGCAGGCAGCCTGGCAGCGTCGTTTTCCACTACGGTGAGGCGTCCGAGGGCGCTGCGCTCCGGGGTGCCGCTGCGGTACTGGTCGAAGCGGTAGCAGGCCAGGATGCTGGCCTCGGCGAGGGCCTGGGCGGCAGCCTCGGCCTCAAGGCCGCCGGCGCCCGTGCCGTGTAATATGGTGAGGGCACTCTCGACCCCCAACTCCTGCAGGCGCCGGGCTGCGGTGCCGGCGGTCTGACGGGCAATCTCCAGGGTGAATTCGGCCTGTTTGCCGAGGCCGACCACCAGCACCCGGCTGAGGGCAAAGCCTTTGCGCGACTTGCCCGGATAGAGCAGCAGCATTTCGTTGCGTTTGCCGGTGAAATCGCCGCTGGCTAGTGCCTCGCCGATCAGGCCGCCCAGGGCCTCGTCCACCGCCTTGGTCGCCCCGCCCGGTTTGGCGCCCTGGAACAGATTGAGGACCAGGGCGCTGCCGCGCTGTTTTTGTATCTGGCCCTGGAGTACGCTAATATTCATCTCGCCCCTCGTCTGGCTGTGTGCCGTGTGAATGTCGGCGCAAAACCTAGCCCCCCGTTATGCAGGTGTCAAGGTGTCCATGGAGATCTATCTGATCCGCCACGGCCAATCGGCCAACAATGTCATCGAGAGTGCGGCGCCGGGCAGTGAAGGCGCCCTGGGCAGCCGGCACCAGGACCCCGAACTCACCGCCAAGGGGCAGCGCCAGGCCGAACTGGTCGCCGCCTTTCTGGCCGGGGGCGGCCACCTGCTCCCCGAGGAACGCGGGGTGGGTCGGCCGCTGCTCGACCGCCTCTATTGCAGCGCGATGGTGCGCGCCGTACACACCGCCCAATATATTGGCAGGGCGCTCGGGTTGCGGCCCGAGGTCTGGGTCGAGGTGCACGAGATGGGCGGCATCTACCTCGATGAGGATGGCGCCAAGGTGGGGTATCCCGGCCACAGCGCCGGCCAGCTCCGCGCCCGGTTCCCCGAGGTGCAGTTGCCGGGCCAGGTCACGGAGGAGGGCTGGTGGCGAGGGGGCTACGAAGAGGCGCATCAGGCGGAGGGTCGGGCCATCGGTGTGGCCCGACAATTACGCGCCATGGCCAGCCAGGGGGGCCGCATCGGCGTGGTTTCGCACGGGGATTTCCTCAATGCGCTGCTCAAAGCCCTCGAAGGCCACCTGCCGGGAACAGCCAGTTATTGGGAACACCGCAACACCGGTATCACCCGGCTCGATTTCGAACCGGGCGGCCGCATGGTCCTCCGGTACCTCAACCGGGTCGAGCACCTGCCGGCCGATTTGCTGACTCGCGGGTGAGGTCTGCAGGTTGCGGTTAGGCGCTCTTTTTCGTTAAATCCCCATATATGGATGCCAACCAGATAGAACAACTCAGCGGCTTTCTCAAGCCCGAACAACTCCTCACCAGCCCGGAGGAGCTCAGCGTCTACGCCTACGACGGCACGGCCATGCTGCACCAGTTGCCCGATTGCGTGGTGTTGCCCGAAAATGCCCGCCAGGTCTCCAATGTGCTGCGCTGGGCCAACGAGGCGCGGGTCCCGGTGGTGACCCGCGGTTCGGGCACCGGGCTTTCGGGGGGCTCGGTGCCGGTGGCCGGCGGCCTGGTGCTCTGCCTGGTGCGGCTCAACCGCATCCTCGAGGTGGACACCCGCAACCTGACCATGACCGTCGAGCCGGGGGTGCTGACCCAGGCGATCAGCGACGCGGCCACTGCCGCCGGCCTTTTTTATCCGCCCGATCCGGGCTCGATCAAGATCTCGACCATCGGCGGCAACGTCGCCGAGAACTCGGGCGGCCTGCGGGGGCTCAAGTACGGGGTGACCCGCGATTACGTTATGGCTCTCGAGGTGGTATTGGCCGACGGCCGCATCCTCAACACTGGCACCAAATGTGTGAAGGACGTGGCTGGTTTCACCCTCAAGGATCTCTTCATCGGTTCGGAGGGCACCCTCGGGGTGATCACCCGCATCACCCTCAAACTCATCCCGCAGCCAGCCGCCAAACGCACCCTCCTGGCCATGTACGACAAGATGACCGACGCGGCGCAGACCATCTCGGCCATCATCGAAGACAAGATCATCCCCTGCACCCTGGAGTTCCTGGACCGCACCACCATCGAATGTGTCGAGGGCTACGCCAAGATCGGGCTGCCCACCGACGCCGAAGCGGTGCTGCTGATGGAAGTGGACGGCCACCCGGCCCAGGTGGAGGAGCAAGCCCAGCGCCTGGAGGGGTTGGCCACGGCCCACCACGCCCGGCAGGTGCGCCGCGCCGAGGATGCCGCCGAGGCCCTGCGCCTGGCCACGGCCCGGCGTTCGGCCTTCAGCGCCCTGGCCCGCCTCGCACCGACGGTGATCCTCGAAGACGTGACCGTGCCGCGCAGCGAACTGGCGAAGATGGTTGCCTTCGTACAGGAGGTGGGAGAGCGCTATCAGTTGCGCATCGGCACCTTCGGCCACATGGGGGACGGCAACCTGCATCCCACCTTCCTCACCGACGAGCGCAACGAGGAGGAGATCCAGCGGGTGGAGAAGGCGATGCGCGAGGTCTTCGAATACGCCGTGCAGTTGGGCGGCACCATCACCGGTGAACACGGGGTGGGCCTGGCCAAAAAACCCTACCTGGCCGGCGCCCTCGGCCCGGTGGCCCTCGACGTGATGCGGCGGGTGCGCAAGGGGTTCGACCCCAACGGGATACTCAATCCGGGGAAGATCTTCGATTGAACACCTCCGCCGACGGCAACCTGCTCAAAGGGCTCGACTATTCGGTGATCCAGCAGTGTATGCACTGCGGGATGTGCCTGCCCACCTGCCCGACCTATTCCATGACCCTGCAGGAGCGGTCCTCGCCCCGTGGGCGTATCGCCCTGATCCGCGCCATCGCCGACGGCCGCCTCGAGGCGGGCAAGGCCTTTGCCGACGAGATGTACTACTGCTTGGGTTGCCTGGCCTGCCAGACGGCATGCCCGGCGGGAGTGGACTACAGCACCCTCTTCGAGACCGCCCGCGCCGAGGTCGAACGCACCGGGGTGTTGCACACCTTCAAACGCTCGGCGATCCGGCGGTACATCCTCAAACGGCTCTTTACCTCCAAGCGGCGCCTGCGCCGCCTGGGGCAGCTGATGTACCTCTACCAGCGCACCGGCCTGCAGCGCCTGGTGCGCGGCACCGGGCTGGTGCGCTTGCTGCCAGCCTCGCTGCGCGGCCTCGAACCGCTCACCCCGGTGGCCCAGGCCAAGTCCACCAGCCAGCTCTTCAAGGGAGGGTTGGAGGCGCGCAATCCGGCGGCGCCGCGTTACCGGGTGGGCCTGCTCAGTGGCTGCGTCCAGGATCTGGTCTACTCCCAGATCAACGCCGACACCATCGAGGTGCTGCAGGAAAACGGGGTCGAGGTGGTGTTGCCCGCCAAGCAGCAGTGTTGCGGCTCGCTGCACGGCCACAACGGCGAGGTTGAGACCGCCCGCGCCCTGGCGAGGGTGAATATCGACGCCTTCGACCCGGAAAACCTCGACGCGGTGATCACCAATGCCGGGGGCTGCGGTTCCCATATGCTGCACTACGACCACCTGCTGGCCGGCGATCCCGCGTACGCCGAACGGGCCAAGGTGTGGAGCGCCAAGGTGAAGGATATCCACCAGTACCTGGTCGAGATCGGCTTCCGGGCCCCGCGTGCCGGCCAGCCGCAGCGGGTCACCTACCATGACTCCTGCCACCTGCGCCACGGCCAGAAGGTGTGGGTGGCCCCGCGCCAGGTGCTGGCGGCCATCCCCGGTCTGGAGTTGGTCGAGTTGAAGGAGGCCGACTGGTGCTGCGGCAGTGCGGGCATCTACAACATCACCCAGCCCGAAGCGGCGAGGAAGATGATCGACCGCAAGATGGAGAATGTCAGGGCCACCGGGGTGGAACTGGTGGCCACCGCCAATCCTGGCTGCAGCATCCAACTGGAGTTCGGCGGGCGGCGCAGCGAGGTGAAGGTAGAGGTCGTACACCCGATCTCGCTGCTGGCCGCCGCCTACCGCGCCGAGAAGGAGGCCCGATGAAGGTCTATGGACTGACGTTGAATCTGAAGGACGATCCCCAGATCATCGAGAAATACAAGCACTACCACCGGCACCCCTGGCCCGAGACGATCACCGGGTTGCTGGAGGTGGGCATCGTCGATATGAAGATCTTCCTGCTGGGCCGGCGCATGTTCATGTTCCTGACCGCCTCGGACGAGTTCGATCCGGCGGTGGACTTCCCGCGTTATATCGCCGCCAATCCGCGGGCCGCCGAGTGGGATGTGCTGATGCGCACCTTCCAGGAGAAGGTGCCCGAAGCCGGCGCCGACGAGTGGTGGGCGGCGATGGAGCAGGTCTTCGACATGCAGCAACACCTGCCTGCCGGGGGGGCGAAACGATGAGCAACACTGCCAAAGGCACTGGCCGGGTGGCCGGCAAGGCCGCCATCGTCACCGGTGCGGCCTCGGGCATCGGCGAGGCCACGGCCCTGCTGCTGGCCCGCGAAGGCGCCAAGGTCGCCGTGGTCGATGTCGACGCCGTCGGCGGGGAGCGGGTGGCGGCCAGGATCCGCAAAGCCGGCGGGGAGGCCCTCTTCATCCGGGCCGACGTCGGCAAAGCCGCGCAGGTGAAGGGCATGATCGGGCGGGCGGCCAAGGCCTTCGGCCGGCTCGACATCATCCACAACAACGCCATCTGGTTCCGCAACGCCAAGGCCACCGAACTGGACGAGGCGGACTGGGACCGCACCCTCGACGTGGGCCTCAAGTCCATCTATCTGGCGGCCAAATACGGCGTGCCGGTACTGAACGAAACCGGGGGGGGCACCCTCATCAACACCGCCTCGGTCCACTCCCTGGTGGGTTTCGCCGGCCACACCGCCTACGACTCGGTAAAGGCGGGTATCCTCGGCCTCACGCGGGTCTTGGCACTGGACTTTGGGCCCGAGGTGCGGGTGAACGCGGTGCTGCCGGGCGCGATCCTCACCCCGCTGTGGAAAGGGGTGACGCAAAAGGCAAAACGGCGCTTTGCCGAGATGGTGCCCGCCAAACGCCTGGGCACCCCCGAAGACATCGCCTGGGCGGTGCTCTATCTGGCTTCGGACGAGGCCTCCTTTGTCACCGGCACGACGCTGGTGGTCGACGGAGGTCTTTTGGCGCGAACGATGTAAGGGGAGACGGAGCAGTGGTCTACAATTTCAACCCCGGGCCCGCCGTGGTCCCGGCCGCAGCCCTGCGCGAAGCCGCAGCCAACCTGGTCGATTTCCGCGGGCAGGGCATGTCCATCGTCGAGATGAGCCACCGCGGCCAGGTCTACGAGGAGATCCACCAGCAGGCCATCGACCGCTGCCTGCGCCTGTACGGCCTGGGGCCCGAGTTCACCGTGCTGCTGCTGCAGGGCGGGGCGTCGCTGCAGTTTGCCATGGTGCCGATGAACCTGCTGCGGCCCGGCCAATCGGCCGATTATATCAGCACCGGCCACTGGTCGCAGAAGGCGGTGGAGGAGGTGGGCCTGGTGGGCCGGACCTGCCGTCTGGCCGGCAGCAGCGAAGCGGCGGATTTCAGCTATATCCCCGCCCAGGCCGAGTTGGACCTTGATGCGCAGGCCGCCTACCTGCATCTGACCACCAACAACACCATCTACGGCACCCAGTTCCAGGCCCTGCCGCGCAGCGGCGGGGTGCCCATCGTCGCCGATATGTCCTCCGACCTGCTCTCCCGCCCCTTGCCCTGGGACGGGATCGGGCTGGCCTATGGCGGGGCGCAGAAGAACGCCGGTATTGCCGGCCTGACCGTGGTCATCGCCCGGCGCGAGTGGCTCGACCGGGCGTCCGTGGAGGGGGTGCCCACGGTGATGCGGTACGCCACCCATACCAAGAGCAACTCCCTCTACAATACCCCGCCGGTTTTTGCGATCTATCTCTTCGGCCTGGTGCTGCAGTGGATCGAGGCGGAGGGTGGCCTGGCCGGCATCGACGCCCGCAACCAACACAAGGCCGGCCTGGTGTATGCGGCCATCGACGCTTCGGCGGGGTTCTACCGGGGCCACGCCCGCCCGGATTCCCGCTCGCTGATGAACCTGACCTTCAAGCTGCCCGACGCCGCCCTGGACGCGCGTTTCTGCAGCCAGGCCGAGAAGGCCGGGCTGATCGGCCTGAAGGGGCACCGTTCGGTGGGCGGGGTGAGGGCCTCGCTCTACAACGCCCTCGACCCAGCGGGCTGCCAGGCCCTGGCCGAGTTCATGCGCGACTTCGCCCGCCAACACGCCTGAAGGGCCCGGCATGACCACCTCCGGAGACCCGCCCAACGCCCTGCCGCGCCAGGTCTGGATCACCGCCCTGACCCAGGAGGGTATCGCCGGGGCCTCCCTCGGCGAGGTGTGCGCCAGCGCGGTGGCCAAGATGGAAAGCCTGGCCTCCTTCCGACCCGACATCGTCTGTCTGCCCGAGACCTTCCACACCGCGGGCCTCACCGGCCCACGGCCCACCGTGGCCGCCGCCGCCGAGACCCCGCCCGGACCCCTGACCCGCCCCTTCATCGAGTTCGCGCAGCGGCACGCTTGCTACGTGGTCTGCCCGATCTACACCCGCGAGGGGGAGCGGTGTTATAACGCCGCCGTGCTCATCGACCGCCAGGGGCGGATCGCCGGCGAGTACCGCAAGATCCATCCCACTGAGAGCGAGATCGAGGACGGAGTGGCGCCAGGCCCCGAGGAGCCGCCGGTATTCGACACCGATTTCGGCCGTATCGGCATTCAGATCTGTTTCGATATCCAGTGGGAGGCCGGCTGGCGCCGGCTCGGCGAGCTGGGCACCGAACTGGTGTTCTGGCCTTCGGCCTTTGCCGGGGGGCAACTGCTCAATGCCCGGGCCCGCGAGAACCACTACTGCGTGGTCTCGAGCACCCAGAAGGACGAGGTGAAACTCTGCGACCTCACCGGCGAGGAGTTGTGCCGGTCCGGCCGCTGGCAGCCCTGGGGCCTGAGTGCGCCGCTGAATCTCGAACGGGCGCTGCTGCATACCTGGCCCTACGCGCAACACTTTGCGGAGATGCAGGCAAGATATGGCCGCCAACTCCGCATCCACACCCTGCACGCCGAGGAACTCACCCTGGTCGAGAGCCTGTCGCCGCAGGTGCGGGTGGGGGAGGTGTTGCGGGAGTTCGGGATCAAGACCCACCGCGAACATATCGCCAGCGCCCAGGAGGCGCAGGTGCGCTGCAGGGAACGGTAGCCGGCCAAGCGCCGGAGGGAGGGGAAGGATGGACTGGAATATCCGCAAACGCGGCCGGGTGACCTACTACACCAAGAAGAGCAACGAACTGTTCTCGGATCTGGTGGTCGAGGACCTCGACAACGGGGACCAGAAGCTCTATTTCGTCGGCATGACTGGCGCCCTGGCCGCCACCAACGAGCTGCAGTTGGGTGAGGTGGCCCGGATGGACCCCGAACACGAGATCCCGCGGGTCTTCGATACCTGGGAACTCTACGTGCGCGAAGCCGGCATCTGCCAGTCCCTGGCCGACCTCGATTTCCTCGAGGTGCACGCCTTTGGTGCCGCGCCCAAACATCCCAATCCGGTGGCCGATCCCCTGGGCTTCCTGGCCGAGAAGAAACGCATTCGCCAGGCTTATACGCGGGCCTACGCCGAGTACTGGAAGACCAAGATGCCCGCCAACGGCCTGCCGGTGCGCTTCACCGTGTACCTCGAGGAACTGCCCGATGTAGAGGCCAGCTACGAATTCGGCGCCACGGCCCTGCACCAGCGCCGCACCTAGTTCCATCCTCGCAGCGCCACCCCCGCCCCCGCCGGTTGAATCCGACGGGGGTTTTTATTGCGCGCACCGGCCCTTTCGCGCGAGGCCGCGCAATCTCCTGCGCTTGTTCCCCGGTCGGCATCACCTGGTTGTGAATCAGCTTCTTGCGGACCGCCCGGGCGTTGAGCCGCCGGACCCTGCCCGGGTGGCTTGACCAGGCTCCGGGGCTCGCCGAGGTTATGGGAGATTCACCCGGGCCAAGGGAGCGCCGCGAGCGCCGTCCGGGCCGGGCCCGCCCATCCCGAGAGGAGCCCTTGATGCGCAACCCCTGGTCTCTGGCATTTATCGTTCTGCTCGTTGCCGGCGCCGTCCGGGCCCAGGACGACCGGCCCAAGTTTTCGGTGCCCGAGCCCAGGGCCGCCGAGCGCCGGCCAACACCGGCCCTCACCCTGACCGAACTCCAGTACCAGTTGACCAACCAGGAGGACCGGTTCTCGACTGCGGTCCCGGAGTTGGCCCGTTTCTTCAAGGGGGTGAGTGCGGCCCGGAAACTCGAAACCGAGCTGAACACCAATCAGTTGACCGCTGACAACCCCCGGCTGAAACAGGCGACCCTGGTGTACATGACCGGCAACCAGGCCCTGTTGCAGTTGAGCGACGCAGAGAAGCAGGGCCTCGGCGAATATCTCCGCGCCGGCGGGCTGCTCTACGCCGAGGATATCCGCATCATTGGCGTTGAAGGCGGCCTGGCCGGCAGGGAGGCCGGGGTGGAGGGCACCCCCTTCGACCGGCAGTTCAAGGCGCTGCTGCGCGACCCCCTGGTGCTGGGCGAGAATGGCGGGCGCTGGGAGAAGATGCCCAAAAACCACCCGCTCTTCGCGGCCTGTTTCGATTTTGCCGACGGACCACCCAGAGGCGGAGCGCCAGGCGGCAACGTCACCGAGTTGGAGATGCTCAGCTTGCGGGGACGGGTGGCGGTGATCTTCAGCGACCTCAATATCAGCTGGTACTGGGGCGATCCGCTGGCCGAAGCGCGGGAACGCGGCCTGCAGTTCGGGGCCAACCTCATCGTCTTCGCCCTGACCCAGCGCGCCGCTGGCGCCGCCGGCCGTCCCGGCAGTCCCTGAGGGGCGCCGGCGCTCTGACCCAACTCCCTCCCGAGGAAGAGGCATGAAACTGGCAAACCGAGTAGCATTGGTCACCGGCGGGGCCGGCGGCATTGGCCAGGCCATCGGCGCGGCCCTGGCTGCAGAAGGGGCGCAGCTCGCCCTCCACTATCACCGGGGCGCTGGAGCGGCAGCGGCGGCAGCGGCCGGGCTGCAGGGGCAGGGGCGGCGGGTGCAGGTCTTCGGCGCTGACCTTACCGATCCGGCGGCGGCGGTGTTGTTGGCCAAACAGGTGGTGGACCAGTTGGGGGGGGTGGATATCCTGATCAACAACGCCGGCATCACCATCGGCGGCAAGACGGTGCTGGAAACCGGGGTGGAGGAGTGGCGGCAGGTGATGGCCGTCAACCTCGACAGTGTATTTTATTTAACGCGCGCGGTCCTGCCGCAGATGCAGCGCCAGGGCTACGGCCGCATCGTCAATATCTCCTCCAACGTCATCAACACCCTGCCCGGGGGCAGCGCGGCTTACGGCGCCTCGAAGTCGGCGCTGGTGGCGCTGACCAAGGTGTTGTCGAAGGAGGTCGCCCGCGACAATATCCGCGTCAATGCGGTGGCGCCGGGCATGATCGACGCAGGCATGGGGCAGGGGGCGTTGGCCCGCCGGTCCCCGGAGCTGGCCCGCCGCTTTCTCGACACCATCCCGCAGGGGCGGGCCGGCAGCGCCGAGGAGGTGGCGGCGGCCGTGGTCTTCCTCTGTACCGAGGAGGCCAGTTACGTCACCGGCCAGTGCCTCAATGTCAATGGCGGCGACCGCACCGAGTCCTATCAGTAACAGAAGAGCTTCAGGCCGATCTGGCCGAAGAGCCAGGCAAGGGCGAAAAGCAGCACGAAGGGGGCGGCGAATTTAGAACGCGACATGGCGGTAGTCCCATCGGTACGGGCGCTTTTTTCCGGCGGCCTGCAGCAGGGGCGGAAAAAAGCGCCGAGGTTGGGGGTGATTCCGGGTTGCCACAATAGGTAGGGCAAACCCTGTGCCAGAAGGGCTACCGCTAGAGGGTATGGCTGCTCGGGGTGGGGAGGGGAGTTTGCAGACGCGAGGGAACCTGCCCGGGTTCCCGGACCGGGGGGACCGGTTTCCATCCAGAAAGAGGAGATTGTACAGATGAGCGACGAGGTGCGCGGGGAAGGGATGTTATCCGATCCGTTGGAGCGGGCCTGCGCCGCCTGTTTCGAGCCCTATTTGACCGACCTTAGACCGAGTATGGGAAAGAAGATCGACTGATGCCCACCTGGACCCGCCTCTCCAGCCGCACCTGCGACATCGCTGCCAACCACCAGGCCCGCAAGGAGGCCCTGGAGCAACAGCTCCGGGCCCTGGGCGGCCGGGCCACGATTCAAGAGGTTCGTCGCGCCCTGGGGATGAAGTCGAAGTCGAGCCTCTATTCCAGCTGCTGGCGGCCCCTGATCGATGAAGCGATCAACCAAGGACGGATTGAGCGCCCTCTTTCCTGGAGACCGGCGACGTGAACGGCTTCGGCTAGGCGCTTAGTCGGTCGGCGCGGTGTACACCCGTTTCATCGCCGCCATCTTGCCCGGATCGGCGGCCACGCTGCCCAGGGTGAACATCATCACCCCGGTGCTTTTGCCCGCCAGCCCGTATTCGAGCACCCTGCCGAACTCTTCCGGAGAGATTCGCGGTTCGTCATAGGCCTGCACGATGGGCCACAGGCGCGGGTACCGGTCGGGTTCGGTCTCGATGGGGTACCGCTGGCTGAAGTACTCGACGTACTCACGCACATACTCGGCCGGTTTGCCCGAACGGCCGTGGTAGACCATGGGGGAGAATACGTCGACGTAGGGCAGGAGCGCGGCGAAATCCAGGCCCAGGCAGCGGCGGCGCACCCCGCCCAGATCCTCGTCCTTCCAGGCCACCTGGTAGTTGCCCACCAGGGCCCGGGGGCGCACCTCCTTGACGATCTGGCGCACCTCGCGGGCCCAGTCCACCAGCACCGAAACCCGCCAGTCTTCCCATTGGCGGGCGGCGTGCATAAAGATCCACTGGGCCTGCTCGGGCACGGTTGCGTCTGGTACCCGCAGGCCGGACCAGCGTTCGAACGCGCGCAGGCAGCAGTCGTTGAAACAGGTCTTGACGAAGATCGGGTAGGGGTCCTCGAATTGGGCGTGCCAGTGGAGGTAATCCATCCACACCCCGTCCACCTCCGTCTGCTCCAGGAACTGCCGCAGGGCCTGCATGCGATAAGCCCTGAACCCCGGATCGGTGGGGCAGGCTCCCAGAAACCAGGTGGCCTTGGGCACGGGTTGCCCGTTGGCGCCGATGGGGTGGGCCTCGGGATGTTGCTTGACGTAGTCTCCGTACTCGCCATTGAGGGTGGCGAATTCGGCGTAGACCTGACAGCCTTCGGCGCGG
>JADZBP010000252.1 GCA_020852055.1 Candidatus Latescibacterota bacterium | reverse complement strand
TGCCAATAGCCAGAGAGAATGTTCTCTGAGGAGACACGTACAGGCATCACCTAAAAACCATCACTCACCTACCCGCATAGCGCAATGAGTCAATCAGCAAAGCTGATGGTTTCGTGAGATCAATGAACACCCAGACCGGTGGCCTGCGCGAGGAAATGAGCACCCAGATCGGTGGCCTGCGCGAGGAAATGAGCACCCAGATCGGTGGCCTGCGCGAGGAAATGAGCACCCAAATCGGTGGCCTGCGCGAGGAAATGAGCACCCAAATCGGCGGCCTGCGCGAGGAAATGAGCACCCAGATCGGCGGTCTGCGCGAGGAAATGAACACCCAGACCGGTGGCCTGCGCGGGGAGTTCAACACCCGCCTGCACACCGAGATCAGCGTCCTGCGCAGTGAGGCCAGCGCCCACTTCAAGTGGACCATCGGCACCTTGGTCGCCGTGGCTGGGCTGATCGTCGGGGTCCTCAAGCTCTGAGCCGCTACCTGGCCGGCTCCTCCCCGTTGCGGCTGCGCGAGAGCAGATAGATCAGCAGGGCCACGATATTGCCGATCAGCGTGAACAAGCCCCAGACAATGGCCCGCTCCCGGTGCCGCAGCGCGTCGAGCACCACCCACAGGGGGATGGAGAGCCAGAAGAGCAGACAGGCAACCACGAGGATCTTGCCGTGGCGCTCCGTCAGGTTATCGGTGTCACGCCATATTTGCACTATGGCAGGAGAGGATGTTTCTCGATGAGGGGGAGGGGCCGCTGTTGCCACCGCGATCAGCCCTCCTTTGATGGGCAGCAGCCGGGTGTGGAGCCCTTCCATACCTCCCGGCGGCCAAGGAGAGGTAGATGGGCGAACGTAACGCTCGGGCCTATCGCCCCTGTCTTCGCTTCTCTGAATAGCCGCCGCCGTCAGGATAGCCAGGCGCTGTTCCGGGCGCAGCAAGCCCGCGGGCAGGATTTCCAGCAGGGCATGGACCTCCTTGGCCGCCAGCACCTCCACGGTGCGCGCCGCCGGCTGTTCCTTGGCGTAATAGGCGATGTAGCCCCGCTCGTCCACCACCCACAACCGTTGGATGGTGTCATTCTGCGCGAATGCCTCGGCCAGGATGCGCTGGGTTTGGGCGTCGCTGTCCAAGCGCCTGACTAACCGCGCCACCTGTTCCAGCACCGCCCCGGCGCCGGCTTCCACCAGGGCCGGATCGGGCGGCTTGGCCGGGACCGCTGGGGCCTCTGATTCCCTCGCCTGCCTTTCCGCTTCCACTGCTTTGCTGACGGCCGTCTCTACGATCCAGTTGTTAATTCCGGCCACCCCAATGGCAACCCCGGCCACCCAGGGCAACCAGCGATGTAGTGTCCCTTCCAGACGCCTATCCATGACCTCCTCCTTCCATCCGCTTGCGGATGAGAATCACCGAACCCGAGACGAGCGCCAGCAGGTTCAGGCCGGCGACGGCGTAGAAAACTAGATGGCTTGTCTGCGGCAAAACCAGTTCCCCTTGCAGCGCCGGCAGCACCACCAGCAGCAGTCCCATGCCCACCCCGACAACCACACTCCACACAAAGGCCGCCGGGCACTCCTGCTCCCGGCCCAGCCCCCGGGTCAGCATGCGGCCCACCAGTTGCACCCGCTGGTCCAGCAGCAGGGGCCCGGGCGCCTCCGGCACCTGGCCCAGCAGGCGGGTGAGTTCCTCGGCGTCGCGGTCCGTCTCGCTCATGCTTCCTCCTCCAGGATCTGGCGCAACTTCTCCAGGGCGTAGTGCAAACGGCTCTTGATCGTTCCTTCGGGCACCCCGGCGATCTGGGCCGCCTCCTGCTGCGAGTACCCGTGCACCACCCGCAATAACACTGCGGCCCGTTGCTCTGCCGGCAGGGTCCCCAGCGCGCGCAGGGCCCGGTCCGTCTGTTGGCGGCACTCCATCCTTGCTTCCACCCCCTCATCCGCTGCCGGCAACATCTCCGCCACCTGCTCTATAGACACCTGCGGCCGCCGGGCCCGCAGGCGATCCACGCACAGGTGGTGGGCGATGGTATAGATCCAGGTCGAGAACCGGTGGCGCGAGTCGTAGCGTTCGGCCCGCTGGAGCACGCGGATGAAGGTGTCCTGGTACACCTCCGCCGCCTGCGCCGAATCCTGGGTCAAACGCAGGATGAAGCTGTAGAGCGGCCCGCGGTACCGCTCGTAGAGCTGGTCGAAGGCCCGCACCTCCCCCCGTTGCAGGCGCTGCATCAGCTCTTCGTCGCTGCCGGGCATGGCCCCCTGGGGTCGGTCGAGGTGGCGAGGTGGGACTCTGACTATTATACGGCGATGGTGGCAAAACGTTCGATTGTGTTTGGCGCGGCGAACACTCTACATTGAGTACCAACGGGGACTGACGGGATGAAGGAAGGAAATATCACCCACGAGCAGGTCAACGCGGCCGTCGCCGCCGCGCCCAAGACCCTCCTCTTCGGCTCGCAGAACCGCCGGCGCCAGGGCCTGCAGGTCGGCGACCAGCCCCTGCGCCGCCTACACCTCGCCCACGACCAAGTGCGCTTCTTCTACAGCGCCCTGCGCCAGTTGCCCGAGTTCTTCTTCGACGCCCTGTTGGACAGCAGGATCACCGTGACCGTGGTCATGGACTGCGACCTGCTCTGTTTCAAGGATATGCGCAACCACCAGGCCGTGCACATCGGCCTGGCCCGCCGCACCATCTACCTGCCCGAGGGCATCCTGGCGGCCGTGCACCGCAACGGCTACGACTACTGGTCCCTCACCCAGATCATCTTGGCCGAAGGCTGGAAACTGCTCGACTACGCCCTGCTGGTGGCGCTGGTCGAAGCGGGGCTGCGCCGGCACTATACCCACCTCACCTCCATGGGCCACTCCGCCTTCCGCCACGTGGTCAAGGTCAACAACCACCACCGCAGCGCCTACGAAAGCCCCCTGTTGCGGGAGAAGCAGCAGCGCTCGGGGATGCAGTTTCCCATCAACGAGCTGGAGGAATTCATCGAGCTTTACGAGAAGCCCTTCCTCAAGCTGCTGCGCCCGAGCCTCAAGGGCAAGCCAATCACCGCCGACGAGCTGGCCCACCAGCTTTACGACGAGTACCAGGAGGAGCTGTGGGCCCAGCGCAAGGTGGTGGAACTGGCCGAGCAGTTCCAGTATCCCTCGTACTTCCTGCTCGACCGCGATGTGGTCCATCCCCTCGCCTGCCAGCGGGCCGAAAACGCCGGCCAGGACCCTGCCCCCCGGAATATCGACGAGGCGCGGCACGACCTTGCCGACGAGTTGCGTTTCGGCCGCCACCGCGACGGGGCGGTGGAGCGTTTCGTGCAGGCGGCGATGCGTTTCGGGGCGGCGGGCGCCGAAGGCCTGCTGCGCGAGATCTGCGCCGCCCTCTTCATTACCGGCAGGATCGACGAGGATCTCGAGGAACGGGTCACCGTCCTGCTGGCGGCCCGGTCTACTCGCGGCTTGATCGGGGTGCAGGGAACCCTCCGGCATGGCCTGGCGCTGGCCCGCTGCAGCCAGGTGCTGCGTTTCTACGTCGCGGTCAAAACCGGGGAACGCCGCCTGCACCTCGAGGATTTCGACTGGATCCGCGCCCTGCTCATCAGCCTGGTGGCCGCCAAATCCGGCCCCGGTGATTTCACCCAGAACATGGTGATCGACGCCATCGAAAAGGTGGAGGAGTTGTTCGCCCAGTTCCGGGTGCTGCTGGCGCGGGAGGCAGGCAGACTGCTGGGCCGCACGGTCGCGGGGGAGGAGGTGGAATCCCCGGCGCTGGGCGCCGATATCGACAGGCTCCTCGGCGTTGCCGCCGCCGCGCTGAGCCGCCTGATCGACCTGCCCGAGGACTACCAGAAAAGGGTGCTGGACCATTTCGGTTCGGAGCCGAGGGCCGAAGCCGCTGCCGCCCCGACCGTGCCGATCGAAGGGCCCATGGAAGGGCCCGTCGAAGACATCGTCGATCAGGTGAGTCGCATCCTCGCCCTGCTGCCCTCACGCCTGCACGCCGCCAGCTCGGGCAGCGCCACTGCCCCGCGGCGACTGCTGCGCGACTTCGAGTACCTCCGCACTCGCTTCCCCAACGACCCGGACCAACTGCCCCTGCTGGCCATGGTGCTGGTGCGTCTGGACCACGCCGAGAACTACGAACAACTGTTGGAGGAGATCCGCGCCCTGGGCAGCCAGGCGCTGGGCGAGCGGGTGGCGGTGCGCGAGCGGGCCCAAAGCGGCCGCCTCGTCGACCGGGTGGGGTATACGCCGGGGCTGCTAAAGGTGATCGAGGAGGATGGTTGGGAGGGCAGCGCGGCGGCGCGAAACGCCGCTGAACTGGTGCGGGAGCTGGCGGGTGAGGAGGTGCTGGTCCCGCTGCGCGAGGAGGCCCGGCGGCTCGGCAGGGCCTGAGGCGGGCTTCAGCCCTGCTGGGCAACCCCCGCCACCTGCACCTGCTGGGCAGGGGTCATGTCTTGCGCTCCTTCTTCTTGGCCGCCGGGAAGAGCACGTTGTTGAGGATGAGGCGGTACCCCGGCGAATTGGGAAAGAGGGCCAACTGGGTGGGCGGGTCGCCCACGTGGTGCTGGTGGTCTTCGGGGTCGTGGCCCCCGTAGAAGGTGAAGGTGCCCTTGCCCACCTGCCCGTGGATGTACTTGACCTCGTCGCCGCCCTCCACCTGCCCCAGGATGGTCACCGCCTTCTTGACCAGGTTCTTGTGGTACCCGGTGGTCTGCCCCAGGAAACCGTTGATGACGTTGGTGTGGCACTGGGTGAGCATGGTGGGCACCGGGTCGTACTTGGCCGAGAACTCGAAGAGGGTGAAGTAGTCGGCCTCGGCCGAGCGCACCTGGCTGCCCTCCTTGGGGCTGGTGTCGATGTCGGAGAACTCGTAGACCAGGGGATTCATCTCCAGGGTGAAGTTCTCAAAGGCCACGCAGCGGCTGAAGTCGAGTTTCTGCTGGGCCTGGGGATCGGCCGGATCGCCGTCGAAGATCGCCGGAGCGATATCGGTGTCGCCGGCAGCCAGGGCGATGTCGAAGCTGTCGGTGGCCGAACACATGGCAAAGAGAAACCCCCCCTGGCGCACGTACTCGCAGATGGTGCGGGCCACGGCCTTCTTCTCGTCGGAGACCTTGGCGAAACCCAGGCGCCGGGCCTGGGCCTCGTACTGGAGCTGCTGCTCCTGGTACCAGGGTTCGTGGCCGAAGGTGGCGAAGAACTTCCCGTACTGGCCGGTGAAGTCCTCGTGGTGCAGGTGCAGCCAGTCGTAGTCGGCGAGTTTGCCCTGCAGCACTTCGGAATCCCAGATCTTGTCGTACTCGATCTGGGCGTACTCCAGGGCCATGGTCACCGCGTCGTCCCAGGGTTTGGCGCCCGGCGGGGTGTACACCGCCACCCGGGGCGCCTTCTCCAGGCGCACCACGTCCATGTTGCCGCCCTCGATCTCGGCGTAGATGGCGGCGGCCTCGGCCTCGGAGACCAGCGCCCCGGAGACGCCGCGGATCTGCGCCTCCTGCACCAAGTCCGGGCGGGCCTCCATCAGGAAGGAGCCGCCGCGGTAGTTGAGCAACCACTCGACCGGGGCGCCCTGCTTCAGGCTCCAGAAGGCCAACCCGTACGCCTTGAGGTGGTCGCGCTGTTCGAGGTCCATGTAGACCAGCAGGCGGTCGGCCCCGGCCGGCACCCGCAGGAGCACCAGCACCACCCAGGCCCAGCACCAGCTTCTCATTGGCTTCCTCCCTCCCGCCGCAGTCGTTGAATACGCAGGCGCACCTCGGGCAGACGGGCATCGTCGGGAAAACGGGTCAGCACCGCCTCGTACTGGGCCAGGGCTGCGGCCTGCTGCCCGCCCGCCTCCAGCAGCGCCGCCTCCTCCAGCAGCGCTGCCGCGGCGTACAGGCTCTTGGGGAACTGCGCGCCCAGGCGTTGGTAGAGCCCCAGGGCCGCAGCCGGATCGCGGTTGGCCTGCCAGCGGGCCTGCAGCAGCAGGCTCAGATCTTGCAACTTGCCCCCGGTCTCCAGCTCGGCCCACTCCGCGTCGGCTGCCCGGCCCTGGCGCAGGCGCAGTTGCGCCCGGGCCAGCACCTGGAGTTGCTCGCCCTGATCCTGGTTGCTCTCGATGAGGCTCAGCAGCGAGAGGGCGTCGTTGGCGCTCAGGTCGGCGGGGGACTGTTGGGCTAGCTGCTCAAGCTGGGAGATGGCCGGCGCGAACTGTCCCTGGAAGTACAGGAGTTCGGCCTGGCGCAACCGGGTCCACCCCGCCGCCTGCGGGGCCTGGCGGCGCACCTGCTCCAGGCAGCGGCTGGCCTCGTCGAAACGCTCGGCCTGCAGCGCCATTTGCGCCAGCTCGCCCCAGGCGGCGGCGGTCCAGGGGCCCCCGCCGGCGCGGGTCAATTGCTCGAAGGGGATGCGGGCTGCCGCCGTGTCGCCGGCTGCCAGGGCACGCTGCCCCTGGCCCAGGAGCATGGCGCTGTGCTCCCGCCCCGTCGCCGACCAGCCGGCCAGCTCGCCGGTCTCGAGAAAACGCTGCAGCCCGACCTCGGCCGCCCAGGACACGCTAGCCCAGGCCAGCAAGAGGACCCAGCACCGGTTCATGGCGGTGCCTGCCTTCCGTGCAGATCCTGGTACACCTGTTCGTAGTATTGTTGGATCAGGGCCCGGTACTCCTCCGGATAGGGGCCTTCGAGGGCGCGTTTCATCGCCGCCCGCAACTGGTCGTAGGCCTGCCCCAGGTCGGCGGGCAGCGCGCCCGGGCCGCTGTAACCCTGATCCTGCCCGCTTTCGGCGCGGCGCTTCTCCTCCATACCCTGGGTGTGGATGGAACGGCTGGCGTCGAGCATCCGGTGCAGGATGCGCTGCTGGGCGGCGAGGGTCTGGGGCGAGAGCCGCTGGTTGCGCAGATCCTCGACCACCGACTTCATGTCCTCGCCGATGGCCTCCACCCGCCGGCGGGCCCCGCCCTGCCCCTGCAACTGGCGCTCCAGTATCTCCAGGGCCTGGGCGATGCGGTCCTGCTCGGCGGCCAGACGCCCCATCTCCCGGCGCGGATCGCGCCCCTGGCCCCGATTGCCCGGCTCCATACCCGGACCCATGGCCTGCTGGGTGGCCTGGTTGAGGCCGGCCTGCTGCTCCGAGAGCCCCAACAGCTGCTGCATGGCCTCGCCGAAACTGGAGGGATTCTGCGACTTGGAAAGGTTGTCCATACTCTGGCGCAGGAGCAGGGCGGTCTCGTTGAGGTGCCCCATGGCCTCGGACTGCGGCCCGCCGGCCAGGTGCGGCTCCTGCTGGCCCAGCAACTGGGCCGCCTGCTGCATGCTGCGCAGCGCCTCGCCCAGCGCGACGGTCATGCCCGATTCGAGACTGAGGGTCTGTTTGCCGGCCCGGGCCAGGCGCTCGGCCACCAGCCCGGCCCCCTGCAGGAGGGCGAACTGGTCCTGGGCCAGCTCGGCGGGCAGCGGGGCGCCGGGCGACTCACCCAGGAGCCCGAGTTCCTCCTGGCGGGCGGAAAGGTGCAGCACCTCGGCCAGGGCCTGCTGCAACTGGCGGCCGATCTGCTTCTTCTGCCGCGAGGTGAACTCCCCCTGCATCCGGCGCATGCTCTGCGACAGGGTCTTCAGGTCCCCCGACAGGCTCTCCCCCTGGCGCTGGGCCTCCTGCATCTGCTCGTCGCCCAACTGCTGGGTCATCTCCTGCATGCGTTGGGCCAACTGTTGCTCCTTCATCGCCCCGGTCTGGCCCTTGAGCTGCTGGCCGATCTCCTGGTCGAAGTCCTTCATCTCCTCCGCCAGCTTTTGCAGGTCCTGCTCCAGATCCCTGGTATCCTGCTGCAGCCGGCTCTCCTGGGGCGCCAGCCCCGCTTCCTTGCGCTGGGCGGCCTGGTTGATCTGGTCCTGCCGTTTCTCGATCTCCTCGGCGCGCTTCACCGCCCCCTCCAGGTGTTGTTCGGCCTGGATCTGGCGCAGCAGGGCCAGGGTCCGGTCCAAACGCTCCTTGAAGGTCTTGTGGTCCTCGTTGAACTGCTTGAGGGCCTCGGCCAGATCCTCCGGATTGGGGGACTGCACCGCCTCCTGCAGACGCGCCAGGGCCTGCTGCAATTCGGGCGTGGCCACCTCGGCCATCAGCTGGCGGATCTCCTCCATCTTCTGCAGCAGTTCCTGCGACGCCAGGCCGCTCTGTTCCAGTTTCTCGGCGGTCTCCTCCAGTTGCCGGGCCAACTCCTCCACCGCGCGGGCCCGCGTCTCCTGGGCGGCCAGGGCCGACTCCAGCTCCTTCTTCTTCTCCCAGCTCAGTTCCGGGTTCTTGAGCGCCTCGCGCCGCGCCTGTTCCAGGTACTTCTGGGCCTGCTCCTCCTGCTCGGCCCACACCTCCAGGCTGTCCTGCTGCTGGTCCTGGGTCTGGGAAACCTCTTCGTAGAGTTCCTGCAGGGAGGGGTAGCGCAGCGAGTACTCGGCAGTGGCGCTTTGCTTGGGCCCCGAGACCGCATCGTTGTCGAAGGCTTCGACATGATA
>JADZBP010000251.1 GCA_020852055.1 Candidatus Latescibacterota bacterium | reverse complement strand
TCCGGACTCAAGGCGAACACTTAAACGCTCTCTGGTGTTGACCCAGCCAGGCGAGGTGGCGGCCTGCAGCCGCTGCCTCGCCAACCTTTTGCCCGCCGCAAGCCTCTAACCTGTGTATCAAAGCGGCAAACACTTTCCCTCCCCCTTCCGTTGTACTGGTCGAGGGCATCGGGAAAGCCACGGCCATCGGCGAACCAAGACCTTCGCACTACTGCCTTCACCCACCCCTGGAGATAACCGAATGTTCCTGATCATCGCCCTCTTTGTCCTCAGCGCCCTGGCGCCGCGCCTGGCCGAGGCGCACAACGGCACCGTCGCGCAGGCAGCTCCCGTCGCGGGCATCGTGGTCGACGGCGACGCGGCCGACTGGCCGGCGACCTTGCCCACCTACCCGATCGCGCGGGCCGAATACGGCGATGCCCCCAGTGGAGAGCAAGACCTGAGCGCCCACTTCCGCGTCGGCTACAACCACCCCGAAAGCGCCCTGTACATCGTTGTCGAAGTGAACGACGAATCCGCGGTCCTCGACACAGCTGCCGGCAGATCCTGGGACACCCAGGACGGTTGCGAACTCTATCTGGACGCCGTACACGGCTCGCTCATCACCCAGTATGCCTACTACCTCGACCAGCCTTCCGGCAGGAGGAGTTGGGACGGGGTGGAAGTGGCGGCGAAGAAGACGGCGGTGGGCTGGCGCTACGAGTGGCGCGTCGAACTCCCCGAGGTCGGCTCCGGCCTCTCGCTGGGTTTCGATCTGTCCGTGGCAGACAAAGACCAGGATGGTTCCTTTTCGTGGATCGCCTGGAGCCCCGGCACCCAAAAAGCCTCTGTCCCTGACCGCTGCGGCGACCTGCTGCTGGCCGATCCGACGCTGAAATTGGGCCGCATCGCCGGCCGCATCGCCTGGCGCGGCACCTCGGGAACACCCTCGACGCCCCTGCCCCGCCGGGTGCGCTTCCAGCCCCTCCAGCCCGGGAGCCCGCAGGTCCAGGCCAAGGTGGATTCGACCGGGGCCTACACCGCTGCCCTGCCCGCCGGAGCCTATGCGCTTTCGGCCGTGGACGCCATGGAACTGCGCGTGGTCGAGAACGACCACCTCCACGTCCGCGTCGAGGCAGACCGCCAGGCCGAGGCCGGGCTCTTCCAGGTGTCGCCCCTCCCGGAGCCGCAACTCGCCGGGGAGCAGGGCCTTCTCCTCTCTCCCGGTCCTCTAGATCCAGCCCAGGTGGACCGCTTTGCCCAGGCCTACATGGAATACTTCAAGATCCCCGGACTCTCGCTGGCCCTCATCAAAGACGGCGCCATCGTCTACCACCGGGGATTCGGGGTGAAGAGCACCGCCACCGGCGAGCCAGTGAGCGACTCGACCCTCTTCGAGGCCGCGTCGATGACCAAGCCCATCTTCGCCTATACCGTCCACCGACTGGTAGATTGCGGCGTGCTCGACCTGGACACCCCCCTCTACACCTACCTGCCCTACCCGGACGCAGCCCACGACGAACGGTACAAACTCATCACCGCCAGGATGGTCCTCTCCCACACCACCGGCTTTCCCAACTGGAGGTCTGGCCCGAAACTGGATATCGAGTTCGACCCGGGGACCAAGGTCGGGTACTCGGGCGAGGGCTTCGAGTACCTCAAGGCCGTGGTCGGCCAGCTCACCGGCAAGGACCCCGAGCAGGTGGTGGAGGAAGAGGTCTTCGGCCCACTGGGCATGGACAATGCCTACCTGAGCTGGCGTCCCCGGCTGGAGCCCCTCACCGCCTTCCCCCACTCCGGTGAGCACAATATCCCCTCGCCGAAGGGCAAACCCGAAAAGGCGAACATGGCCGCCAGCCTGCACGTCGATGCCGGCACCTACGCCAAATTCCTGGTCGCCCTCATCGAGGGCCGCGGGCTATCAACAGAGCGCCTGGCCGACATGCTCAAACCGCATTCCCGGCCCACGGAGTGGGGCGGTGATGGCACCCCTCCAGCCTCCGGACTGGGTCTCTTTATCGACGAGACTCCCTGCGGCACCAGCTACGGCCACGGGGGGCGCAACGGGGGGGGCAGCGGCGGGTACTTCACCAGCAAATCAGCGGTTTATCGAGATCGGAAGGTGGGGTATGTATTCCTGACCAACAACGACCAGGCTACACGTTTCGACAAAGCACTGCGGGCCTTCCTCATCGAGGGCACCGGGGCCTGCGGCTCTGCCGGGGTGCAAAGCGCCGGCAAAGCGCCCTGACAGCGTTGACATTGCCCGATCCTGTCCAGCTATTTAACCATCGACCCTAATCACACGAGGACTCCCGTGAGCAAGACGACCACCGCCGCACTGACGCTGACGCTGATGCTCCTGGCCGGCGCCTCTCATCTGCTCCAGGCCCAGGAACCCCAGTCCGCGCCGCCGGTGCGGACCATGCAGGCGGTGCGCGTCAACCCAGCCCCGCCCCGGATCGACGGGGTGCTCGACGACCCGATCTGGCAGACGGCCCCCATCGCCACCGACTTCGTCCAGAAGGACCCCGACGAAGGCAAGCCGGCCACCGAGCGCACCGCCGTGCAGATCGCCTACGACGAGGAGGCCCTCTACATCGGGGCCCGCTGCTACGACCGCGAGCCCGACAAGATCACCGCCCCCCTGGTCCGGCGCGACCAGTACTTCGAGACCGACCGGGTCTCGGTCAACCTCGATCCGCACCACGACCACCAGACCGGATACTTCTTCTCGATCAGCCCCTCGGGCTGCCTCATCGACGGCATCCTCTACAACGACACCTCGGAGGATATCACCTGGGACGGGGTCTGGGAGGGCAAGGCTTCCCGCGACGGGCAGGGCTGGAGCGCCGAGTACAGGATTCCCTATCACGTGCTGCGCTTCAGCTACCAGGACCGCTATACCTGGGGCGTGAACGTGCTGCGGATCATCAACCGCAAGGAGGAGCGCGACGACTGGGTCATGACCCCCCAGGGCGTCAGCGGCTGGGTTTCGCGCTTCGGACACCTCGAAGGCATCAGCGGCATCCGGCCCCCCACCCACCTGGAGGTCCTCCCCTTTGTCCTGGGCCGCTCCTCCTGGGCGTCGGGCCATCAGGACTGGCTCTCCTCGGCGGGCCTGGACCTGCGCTACGGCCTGGCCTCCAACCTCTCCCTCAACGCCACCGTCAACCCGGATTTCGGCCAGGTCGAGGCCGATCCGGCGGTACTCAACCTCAGTGTCTTCGAAACCTTCTACGAGGAGCGCCGTCCTTTCTTCGTCGAGAGCAACGCCCTGTTCAGCTCCCCGCAGCCGGATATCGCCGGCATCAACAGCCCGGCCCAGCTCTTCTACTCCCGGCGCATCGGCAGACAGCCGGGCCGTTTTGCGCCGCCCGGCGACAGCCAGGTCCTGCACCAGCCCGAGGCCACCACCATCCTGGGGGCGGGCAAGTTCTCGGGTAAGACCGCCTCCCGCACCTCCTTCGGCATCCTCGACGCGGTGACGGCCAGCGAGTACGCCCTGGTCGAGGACCCGCAAACCGGGGGGCGGCACCGGCACCGGCTCGAACCGCTGACCAATACCCTGGTCGGACGGGTGCAGCAGGACCTGGGCACCAACTCCTCGGTGGGGGCAACCCTCACGGCGGTGAATGGAGAAGGTTTCCGGCCGGTCTATGTGGGCGGCGTGGACAGCCATCTCAAATGGCGCCAGAACGCCTACGGCCTCTATACCCGCCTGGCCGGCAGCCGGGCCGGCACCGGCCTCAACCCGAGCAAGGGCTACGAAGGCACGGCCTATTTCTACAAGTTTTCCGGCCATTTCGGCGGCCAGGCCTACTTCGACGCCCGCTCCCCCGGTTTCGAGGTCAATGACCTGGGCTACATGGACCGCGCCGACTGGATCCAGACCGGCGGGCATGTCTACGCCCAGATCCAGCACCCCTGGGCCCTGGCCCGCAAGTCGGGGTTCAACCTCAATGCCTGGACCCACTGGAACTACGACCAGGCGAAGCTGCGGCAGGGGGTGAACTTCAACACCTGGCACGATCTGAAGAATTACTGGTACGTCCAGGTGGGCCTCAGCCGCGAGTTCGAGGCCCAGGACGACCTGGCGACCCGGGGCGGCCCGCTGATGGACACCCCGGCCCGCTTCTGGTACTGGGCCAATCTGGACACCGACCGCCGCAAGAAACTCAGCCTGGGATTCTACCCTTCAGGGGAAGTGGTGGACGGGGACCGGGGTGGCAACTGGAAGATCAAGTTCAGCCTCAACGCCCGGCCCCGGCCCAATGTTCAACTGGAGCTGTCCCCCTCGTACCAGTCCCAGTCCAGCTTTGCCCAGTGGATCACCAACGTCGACGACAACAGAGACGGCCGCAGCGACCACTTCGTGTTCGGGCAACTGGAGAGCCGCACCTTCGACCTGACCACCCGCCTGAACGTGGCCTTCTCGCCCACCCTCACCCTCCAGACCTACGTGCAGTCCTTCGTGGCCACCGGCGATTATCGCGACCTCAAGGAGCTGGCCCGCCCCGAATCCTACGACTTCACCCCGTACGCCGGCCTGAGCGACAACCCGGATTTCTCGCAGCGCTCGCTGCGGGGCAATATGGTGCTGCGCTGGGAGTACCGGCCCGGCAGCGCCCTCTTCCTGGTCTGGTCGCAGTCGCGCCGCGCCGACCTGGACGAAGCCGTGGACCCGGAACTGCGGCCCCTGTCCGGGGTGCAGGACAGCTTCACCGACGAGGGCAACAACCTCTTCCTCGTGCGGCTCAACTACTGGTTGGGGATCTAACGAGGGTAAAAGAAGGCCAGCACCGGCACGCGGCCGCGCCGGCTGGGGTGGGTGGTAAGCGGCAGGGCTTCGACGTGGAATTCCCGCGACCGGCCCTGCCCCAGATCCAGGCGCTCCTGGCCGGCGGCCAGTTTGCGGCTGCGGGCGGCCAGGTCGAGGCAGTTGCGCTGGCCCAGGGCCAGACAGGTGGGAAAGGTGAGACCCTGCCGGCGGAAGCCCTCGCTGAGCACCGCGTAGGTGGCCCGCAGCCGCTGGCCCTCTGGCTGGGGCAGCCCCATCCAGCGCTCCAGCTCCCGCCACTGCCCCCGTTTGAGCTGGCGCCGCGGTTCAACCAGCACCAGGGCGCAGGGCTCCAGGTCGGTCTCCACCATGCGCAGACACACCGCCTCCAATGAGGCACCGTAGCGGGCAGCCAGGGCTTCGGCACGGCCCGCCCCGAAACCACCGGCCGCCAGGTCGGCACCAAAGAGGTCCATGGGCAGCAGGAATTCGGTGGCGGCCAGGTCGCACAGGTACTCGAGCCGGCCCTCGGGTTCGAAGAGCCGGGGCCGCCGGGGATGGCGGTAGCGCGGGTTGCTCAGGTAATCGGGGAAGAGGGTGTGGGCGATCTCGTGGAAGATGTCGAAGGAGGTGCGCGCCGGCGGCCGGCCCGCGCGGTAGAGGATGGTGGGCCGCCCCTCTTGCACAAAGATCATCGCGTCTTCCAGCCAGGGCTCGGCCACCGGCGCGCAGCGGATACCCAGGGCCCGGGCCACCAGCAGCGGGTCGAAAGGCGGCGGCGCCCAGCCCTCGTCGATGGCGCGCAGCAACTCATCGGCCTCGGCGAGTTTGGCCCGCGCCCGCTGGCGCACGCTCTCTTCGAGGGAGACCTCAGCCACGCGCTTCCCCGGTGATCTCGCGCAGCATGCCGTACACCAGCGCCCACTGCTCCTTGGTGGTGGGCCGGCCGCCTTTCAACTGCACGAAGGAGAGGGATTTGATCTCCTCGGGTTCGAGGGCGCGGCCCTGAATCTTGCGCTCGTTGATGAAGGCCCGCAGGCCGGCGTTGATCTCCGGCTCGATCAGGTTCTGGACCTCGCGCTCGGGCGGGCGGCCCATCAACTGGGCAATGGTGACCCCGAGGGCTTCGGCGATCCGGAACAACACCTCGGCGCCGGGTCGCCGGCTCTTGCCGCTCTCGATCTCCCACAGGAAGGCCTTTGAGACCCCGGCCCTGGCCGCCAGATCCGGCAGGGTGTAGCCGCGCAATTCTCGGTATTTTTTGATATAATCGCCAATTTCCATCGTCTTTTTCCTCGTCGATACCGTCTTATTGGGGAAGATACACCAGCTTTTGGCCAATCGCAAACCAAAAACCTTGCCGGTTCGCGAAGAAAGACCTTGCCGGTGTATTCCCCATCGGATATATTCAGTAAAATTGGTTCGCTAAAGCGAACCTCCCAACCCAGAGGAGGCGCTATGGAAAAGGTAGATCCGAGCCGCGTCGAACGGGCGGCCCGGTTGTATGTCAGCAACAAGGAGGCAGGCCAGGCCCTGGGCATCGCCGCCGGCAGCTTTGGCCGCTTGTGCCGGCAATACGGCATCCAGACCCCGCAGGCCCGCCGGCGCCGGCGCTGGCAGGGGCAGAAGCCCTCCCCCGGGGACGAACTGAACCCCTGAACCCACCCGCCCCCCGGTTCCCGCCCGCTGCCGCACCATGGAGGCAGCGGGCTCTTTTTTTGCCCTCTGGCTGCGGGAAAGGGCTTGAGCTATTTTGTAGGTTCATTGCAGAATCCCCCACCAGGAGAGCGAGCGCGATGGCTAGGAATTATCTGATGTACGCGGGTACTTATACCCAGACCGGCTCCCCGCCCACCCACCGCGACGAGGGCATCTTCGTCTTCCGCTTTGACGCCGAAACCGGCGCCCTCGAGCGGCTCAGTGCGGCCGGCGGCGCCCAGAACCCCTCCTTTCTGGCCCTGCACCCCAACGGCGGGTTCCTCTACGCCGTCAGCGAGATCCTCGACTACCAAGGCAAGGAGAGCGGCGCAGTACACGCCTATATGCGCGACCGGACCACCGGCGCCCTGGCCCACCTCAACAGCCAGGCCGCCATCGGCACCTGGCCCTGCCACCTGAGCGTGGACACCAGCGGCCGCTATGTGCTGGCCGCCAACTATCTGAGCGGCAGCGTGGTTATGCTGCCCATCCGCACCGACGGCAGCCTGGGTGAGGCCTCCGACTTTGTCCAGCACCAGGGCTCCAGCGCCAACCCCCAGCGCCAGGAAGGTCCACACGCCCATTCCATCATGGTCGCCCCGGACAACCGCTTTGCCTTCGCCCCCGATCTGGGGCTCGACCAGGTGGTGGCCTACAAACTCGACCTGGAGCGCGGCAAACTGGTCCCCAACGACGCGCCCCATACCCGCACCGCTCCGGGAGCCGGCCCGCGCCACTTCGACTTCCACCCCAATGGCCGCTGGGCCTACCTGATCAACGAGATCGGCAACACCCTCTCGGCCTATGCCTACGACGCCGGGCGCGGGGCGCTGACCCTGCTCAACACCGTGCCCACCCTGCCCGCCGATTTTGGCGGCACCAGCCACACCGCCGATGTACACGTGCACCCCTCGGGCAAATTCGTCTACGGCTCCAACCGCGGCCACGACAGCATCGTCATCGGCGCCATCGACCAGGGCACCGGCCAGGTCACCGTGGTGGGCCACGAGTCCACCCAGGGCAAAACCCCGCGCAACTTCGCCATCGACCCGACCGGGGCCTTCCTGCTGGCCGCCAACCAGTCCACCGACAACATCGTCGTCTTCCGCATCGACCCTCAGAGCGGCCGCCTCAGCCCCACCGGCCACAGCGCCCAGGCGCCGGCCCCGGTGTGCCTGAAGTTGATCCCGGCCTGAAGCACGGAGGAAGCACTATGGCAGACGAACAGGACCCGGCAGCCGGCATTTCGCGGCGGGGGTTTCTCAAAGGGGTAGGCGGTGGCCTGCTCGGCGGCGCGGCGCTCAACGAGGGCCTGATCGGCGCCCAGGTGGCGGCAGCCGCCGGCCCGGAACCGCTCAAGGGCCCGCAGGCCATCCAGCTCAAAATCAACGGCGCTGCCCGCCAGGTGAACGTCGAGCCGCGCACCACCCTGCTGGCGGCCCTGCGCGACCAGTTGGGCCTGACCGGCTCCAAGGAGGTCTGCGACCGGGGCCAGTGCGGGGCCTGCACCGTGCTGTTGGACGGCGAGGCGGTGCTGGCCTGTATGATCCTGGCCCTCGACGCCCGCGGGCACGAGATCACCACCGTCGAGGGCCTGGCCCAGGGCGACCAGCTCTCGCCAGTACAGCAGGCCTTTGTGGACCACGACGGGCTGATGTGCGGTTTCTGCACCCCCGGCCTGGTGATGGCCTCCACCGCCCTGCTGCGCCAAACCCCCGATCCCACCCCGGAGCAGATCCGCCTCGGGGTCTCGGGCAACCTCTGCCGCTGCGGCACCTATCCCAAGGTCTTTGCCGCGGTCGAGGACGCCGCCCGCCGCCTCAAGGGAGGAGGCTGAGCCATGGCCTGGAAACCCCTTGGTGAAATGCAGGTGCTCAGCCAGCGCCAGCCCCGCGTCGAGGCCCCGCTCAAGGTCAGCGGCCAGGCCAAGTACACCTACGATATCCAGTTGGAGGGCCTGCTCTACGGCGCCCTGCTGACCTGCCCGCACCCGGCGGCCCTGGTGCTGCGCATCGACGACAGTGAGGTGCGCAAATTGCCCGGGGTCCGGGCGGTGCTCACCGACATCCACCCCACCGGCACCGCCCGCTATGCCGGCGAGTACGTGGCGGCGGTGGCGGCCACCACCCCGCAACTGGCCCGCGACGCCCTGGAACTCTTCGAGGTCGAATACGAGGCGCGGCCCTTTGTCGCCGACCTCGACTCGGCCATGGAGGATGGCGCCCCGCGGGTATTCGCCGAGCGCAGCAATATCACCGAGGCCAAGACCAGCGGCGAGGGGGACGTGGAAGCCGGCTTTGCCGCCGCCGAGGTGATCGTCGAGGCCGAGTACCGCACCCAGGTCCAGACCCACTCCTCGCTGGAGACCCACGGCAGCGTGGCGGTGTGGGAGGGGGATCAGCTCACCATCTACGATTCCACCCAAGCCGTCAATGGCGTGCGCGAGGGCGTGGCCCAGGCCCTGGAGATCCCCGTCAACCAGGTGCGGGTGATCTGCCACCACATGGGCGGCGGCTTTGGCAGCAAGCTCTGGGCCGGCCGCTACACCGCCATCGCCGCGCGCCTGGCCAAACTGGCCGGGGCCCCGGTCAAACTCATGCTCTCGCGCCGCGACGAGCATCTGAGCACCGGCAACCGCCCCAGCAGCAAACAACAGCTCAAGTTGGGCGCCAAGCGCGACGGCTCCCTGGTGGCCTTCTCGGCCACCACCTGGGGCAGCGCCGGCATCGCCGGCGGCGCCGGGGTGGCCCTGCCCTACGTGTACCGCAGTTTGCCGGCCTGGAAACACACCCACGCGGATGTGTACACCAACGCGGGCGAGGCCCGGCCTTTCCGCGCCCCGGGCAGTCCCCAGGGCTGTTTCTCCATGGAACAACTCATGGACGAGATGGCCGAGAAGCTGGGCATCGATCCGCTCGAATTCCGCCTGCGCCACGACAACAACCCGGCCCGCCAGCAGGAATGGCGCCTGGGCGCCGAGCGCATCGGCTGGACCGGGCGCCAGGCGCCAGGCAGCGGCAAGGGACCGCTCAAGCGCGGCCTGGGACTGGGGGCCAGTGTCTGGGGCACCGGCGGGGGTGGCAGCCACGCCGAGATCAAGGTCTTCGCCGACGGCACCGTGGAGCTGCGCATCGGCACCCAGGACCTGGGCACCGGCACCCGCACCATCGTCGCCGCCATCGCCGCCGAGGAATTGGGCCTGCCCCTCAGCGCCATCCGCCCGCTCATCGGCGACAGCGACTATCCCTACTCGGGCGGCTCGGGCGGCAGCACCACCGCCCCCTCGGTGGCACCGGCGGTCAAGAACACCGCCGAGAAAGCCAGACAGCAGGTGGCCGAACTCGCCGCCCCGCATCTGGGGGTGGCCGCCGATCAGGTGTCTTTTTCCGGGGGCCGGATATACGGCAACAACCAGAGCCTCACCTGGCAGGAGGTCTGCGGCCTGCTGGGCACCCAGGTACTCAGCGCCAGCGGCCAATGGGTGGAGGGCCTCTCCTCCGCCGGGGTGGCCGGCTGCCAGTTCGCCGAGGTGGAGGTGGACACCGACACTGGCCGCATCCAGGTGCTGCGGGTGGTGGCCGTGGCCGACTGCGGCCTGGTCCTCGATCGGCTGACCACCGAGAGTCAGATCAACGGCGGGGTGATCCAGGGCCTCAGCTACGCCCTCTTCGAGGAGCGCCTGCTCGACCCGACCACCGGCACCATGGTCAACCCCGATTTCGAGAACTACAAGATCGCCGGCGCCCTCGAAGTCCCCCAGATCGAGGTGATCCTCTTCGACGAAGCGGAGCGCGGGGTGATCGGCATCGGCGAGCCGCCCACCATCCCCACCGCCGCCGCCATCGCCAACGCGGTGTACAACGCCATCGGGGTGCGCCTGCGCCAGTTGCCCATGACCCCGGACCGGGTGTTACAGGCCCTGGGCGCCTGAGGAGAGTGTTGAGATGATCGATTTCGAGTACCTCGAACCCACCCGCCTCGAAGACCTGCCCGCCTTGCTGGGCAAACGCTGGGGGCCCAGCGCCGTGCTGGCCGGGGGCACCGACCTCCTGGATCAACTCAAGGAACGCCTGATCCAGCCCGAGCGCGTGGTGAACATCAAACGCATCGAGGCCCTGCGCGGCATCCAGGACACCGGCAAGGGGCTGGATATCGGCGCCCTGACCACCATCGCCCAGTTGGAGAAGCTGGACCAGTACCCGGTGCTGGCCCAAGCCGCGTCCTCCATCGCCACCCCGCAACTGCGCAACATGGGCACCCTGGGCGGCAACCTGTGCCAGCGGCCCCGCTGCTGGTACTTCCGGGGCCGGCAGTATCCCTGCCTGAAGAAGGGGGGATATAAGTGTTATGCGGTGGAGGGCCTCAACAAGTACAACGCCATCTTCGAGGCCGGCCCCAGCTTCATCGTGCACCCCTCGGACGCGGCCCCGGCCCTGCAGGCCCTGGGCGCCACCCTCGAGATCTACGGCCCCAATGGCCGGCGCGAACAACCCATCGAGGGCTTTTTCCAGTATCCCGACGAGAACCTGCGCCGCGAAAACCTGTTACAACCCGACGAGATCCTCACCCGCATCCGGGTGCCCCGCCTGCGCCCCCACACCCGCTCCACCTATCTCAAGTTCCGCGAGAAGCAGTCGCTAGACTTCGCCCTCAGCAGTGTGGCGGCGGTGCTGGTGATGGACGGGAAGAAGGTGCAGTCGGCGCGGCTGGTGCTGGGCGGGGTGGCCCCCGTCCCCTACCGGGTGGCCAAGGCCGAGGCCGAGTTGGAAGGCAAGACCCTCTCGGCCGAGACCATCGGCCGAGCCGCCGAGGTGGCCATCGAGGGCGCCCAGCCCCTGAGCGACAACGAATTCAAGGTGGCGCTGACCCGCAATCTGGTGCGCCGCGCCCTGGAGAGCCTGGCCGCGTAAAGGTCCTGCCATCGCCAGCTTCAGTTCACCCTCTGCATGAGGCGCTGGGTCATCGACCCTTCCCGGGTGAGCACCTAGACGATGATGTTGATGGCCATTTGCAGAGGTCTGTTGCCCTACCTCATTTCCACGGCACGGCCAGCGCCAACTGGCCGGCGATCTCCTCCAGCGAGTGCTGGTGCTCCCGGCCCAGCGGAATCCCCTCCACGGCCCAGCGGCGCTCCTGCTCCCATTCCAGGCCACCCGGCAGGTCGTAGCGCGCATAGCCCGGCAGGGGGGGCAACTGGTGCAGCCGCTGCATGGAGTGGTCCACCTCGGCCTTGAACTGCTCGACCGGCACGAAACGGGCCACATCCACCACTGCGATGAACGCGCCGTAACCAGCCGCGGCGTAGCTCCGGTTCTCCGGACGGAACTGGGCGGCCATCATGCCTGCCATCACCCCGCCGAACAACTGGGCCACCGCCACCAGACCGATGCTCTTGAAGAAGGCGGCCGGGACCTGCGCAAAGAGCGCGGGGAAGTGTTCCGGCTCAAAGAAGGAGGTGCCCATGTCCAGGACCAGCGGCGCCTCGCCACCGGCAGGAAAGGCGAAGCTCATCGGCGGATTGCCGATCGGGTTCCACTGCGGCTGATCGGGAATATTCGGCTCGATGGTATGGCCGGAGACGCAGAAGGCCGCGCAGCCCTGGCGCAGGGCCATGCGGGTGTACTTGCCCGCCCCGCCAAAGTGCCCGTGGTTGCGAACCACCACCGCCCCGACCCCGTTCGCCTTGGCCTTGGCGATGGCCAGTTCGGTGGCCCGCACCGTGGCCACGTGCCCCAGTCCCCCATCCCCGTCCACCACCGCCGTGCTCGGCTCGTCGCGGACCACCTCGATCCGGGGGGTGGGGTTCAGTTGGCCACCCAGAAAGGCGCGCGCATAACCGTTGATACAGCGCGTGCCGTGGCTGAACACCCCGCGCAAATCGGTATCGACGAGCAGGCCGGCGATCAACTCGGCATCGCGGCCCGCCACCCCGACCTTCTCGAAAACCGCCCGGCTCAAGGCGCGGAGCTGGTCGGCCGGAACGCGGATGAACTCGGTGGGCGGAAGGTTCATGGCGATACTCCTGTTGGAAAATGCCGCGACCGGCGGATGGGTTGAACTGCCTCTAATCTGGTCCCACCTCGGGAGAGCACCTATATTCACCTCCACTCCTTTTTGACGGGATCGGAGGATCAAGGCGATGACCCAGCCCATCTGCAAGAACCTGCGCACCAAGAAGAGCTATATCCCCGCATATCAGGACCAGGACTACCTGACGCGAGAGCATCCCCATGCCCAGTATTTCTGCCTCAAGACCCTGCACGTGATCGGCAAAGACGACGACATCGTCTCGCCGGGGGCCTGTGGCGAGGGACGCGGTTGTTTCACGCCCCTGCTCATGCCCGTGCCGGCCTGAAAATCAGCCCACCCGCAGCCGCACCCAGCGGGTGTGGGTGACCCCGCCGGCGGTGCACCAGAAGTAGGTCAAGAGATCGCCGTCGTCCAAGAGCAGGCCGCCCGGTTTGCCAAAGGCGATGAGCAGGTGTTCGGCCAGGAAATTCTCGTGCTGGGCCTTGCCCAGGGTGGCCTCGGCCCCGGCGTCGAAAACCACCACCTCCCCCTCCACATCGTAGGTTTCCAGGTCCTCGCTGATCGCCACATGGATGCCCTGGGGCTCGCGGCGGAAGTTGTGGATGGCCGCCACCCGGCCGTCGCGCAGGGGGATGGGGGTGCAGACCTGGCCGCGCAGGTTGGTGGGCCGCGGCGTTGACCAGGTGCGGCCCTGGTCCGCCGAGAGGGTCCAGTGGTTGTTGAGATCCTCCGAGGTGCCGTACTGGTGGGTCCACAGCAGGGTGTAGATGCGGCCATCGGGCAGCAGGCCGCACATCTGGTCCCACCACAACAACCGCCCGCTCTGGTCGTCGGCCACGGTGGTCAACTCCCCCCAGCTTTTGCCCTGATCCGCCGAGAACACCGCCATCGCCTTCTGGTCGGGCGGGCCCTGGTACCCCTCGGGCTTCCACGTCTCCAGCGGGTACATCCAGCGCGTGGGGCTCAGCTGCAGCAGGGAACCGGCCCCGTTCCAGGTATAGCGCTCCGGCGGCAGGTCCACCGGCACGATCTGTGGCGCCGACCAAGTGCGGCCCTGGTCCGTGGACCAGAAGAGCAACATCTCGGGCCGCTGCAGCGCCTCGGACTCGGGGTCGAACATCGGCCCTTCGGCCACCTGGAAACGGGTGGCGCTCATCACCAGCCGCCCGTCGGGCACCACGCGGATCTGCGGCCCGCGATACGCCCAGCCATCCTCGGGGGAACCCTGCCCCCCGTGGATGCTGCCCTGATTGGTCCAGGTGCGGCCGTCGGCCGAGCGCAGCACCTCGATGTGGTTGTCCGGGGTGCCCAGGCCCTCGCCCACGTGCTGCGAGGCGATGAAGGTGCCGTCGGGCAGCGGGGTAATAAAGGGCATGTACGCCCCCCGGCCCGGCTGGTGCGAGAGATAACCCTGGTCGACGATGGTCAGCATGGCGATCCTCCTCTGATCAGCCCTGGGTGGGCTGCAGCCTGAGCAGCACCAGCAAAAAGGTGCGGTGCCAGTAGGCGGTGTTGATGTACGGGTCCTCGGCGCTGGGCCAGCCGGTCCAGTAGGTCTGGTTGTGCGGCACCCGGTGGTACCACTGCACCAGCGGGATGGAGGGCAGCTCGCGCAGCCAGATCTCCATGGCCTGCCGGAAGAGCGCCCTCAGCTTCGGGTCCTCGTGCGGAACCTCACTCATCTGATCCACCAGCCGGTCGAACTCGGGGTTTTTCCAGCGCCAGAAGTTCTCGGTGGCCGTGCCGGTGGGCTGCGCGAAGCGGCTGTGGTACTGCTGCAGGGTGAAGTAGGGACCGCGCACCGCCCCCACATTGCCGTTCATGAAAGCCCGCGCCGTCCCCAGGGTCATGCGCTCGTAGGTATCCTCGGTCAGCCGGAAACTGGCGTCGAAGCCGGCAGCGCGGAGCTGGCTCACCAGCACCGGCGCCAGGTCCACGAAACCGGGAAAGATGTCGATGGGCACCTCTATCCTTCTTCCTCCCCTGGCCCAGAACCCCTCGCGATCCCGGGCGTAACCGCTGGCCTGCATGAGGCGGGCGCTCTGCGGCAGATCGAATCTGCCCACCGGGTATTGCTCCATCAGGTCCTGGATCTGCCCGGTAAAGCTGCGCAGCGGCGGGAAATCCGGGAAGGGCAGCAGGGTATAGGAACCGCTGCCCTGCCAGCCCACCTCCACCAGTTGCTGGCGGTCGATGGCGCAGTTGATGGCCCAGCGCACCTGCGGGTCGCTGAAGGGCGCCTCCAGATTGTTGAAGCCCAGACACACCGGCCAGCCGTCCATGTACCCGTGCGGCAGTTCGCGGCCCGACCAGGTGGTGACCTGGGGGTTGCCGTCGAGGATGGCGCGGATATTGGCCGGCTGCATGTCGACGCAGGTGTCCATCAGATTGGCGATCAGGTTCTGCACCCGTTTGGCGTCCTGGAGGTAGGGCAGAAAGATGACCCGCTCGACCGCCGGCAAGTGGCTGAAGCCGCTTTTCGCCGCCCACCAGTCCGCCCGCAGATCCCAGACCCGCCGGGCCGGCTCCGACTAGGCCAACCGGTACGGTCCGCTCACCACCGGCCAGTTCCTCTCCATGTCGAAGTTGGTGAAGGTCTCCGGGTCCTGCCCCTCCCAGATGTGTTTGGGCACGATGGGCACCCCGTTGCTGAAGCAGTGGGCAAAGTAGGAAAAGAGGAAGCGCGGGTTGGGCGCCCTCAGGGTGATGCGGGCGGTCAAATCGTCCTCGGCCACCGCCTCCTTCACCCAGTTCTTCATGTCGGTCGAGAACATCAGGGCCGGAGCATGGTCCTTGAGCATATTGATAGTGAACACCAAATCGTGCGCGGTCCACCCCACCCCATCGCTCCACTTCACCCCCGGCCGGATCTTCACCCTCACCTCGGTGTAGTCGGCGTTGTACTGGTGGCTCTGCGCGATCCAGGGAATCAGCGTGTCCTGCGCGCCATAGACGTTGTAAAAATAGAGGGGCTCGTACTCGAACTGATACCCCGTGCGCGAGGCCTGGTTGGGCACGTAGGGGTTGAAGGAGGCGTAGTCCCTGATCTGGCCGGCGCAGTTGTTGTAGTCCACGCAGTCCATGATCAGGGTGCGGTTGCGCCGCACCTGCTTGAGCCCCTGCACCTCCACCTCCCCCTGCGGCTCGCCACAGGCCCACAGGCTCAGGACGAGAAAGGAGAGCAACCAGCAATGCGCCGGCTGCAGGCCGAAGGGCGCCCGCGCTCGTTTCATCGGGAGCTTGGCCTCATGGTTTCCAGCAGTTCGTCGGGCAGGTAACGGCCCAACAGGAAATGTTTGCGATCCGGGTACCAGAAGATACGCTTCCCCTGGTATTCGGTGATACAGCCGTACAGGGCCAGCCAGGTGCGCCCCCCCTCGACGGTGCCGTTGCCCGGGCCCAGGGCCACCCCGTGGCTGTCGAAGAGCAACCGGGGTTCGCCAAACCAGATGGGCTGGTGCGAGCCGGGCCGGAATTCCCCCAGGGCCATGAACACTGGCCGGCGGGCGTTCATATCGTGCGGGCCGTGGGCGCCGTACCCGGTGCCGTCGTGGTTGTGGAAGAAGAGCAGGAAACGCCCGTCCTCCAGCCGGTACAGGGGCGAGGGCGATTTGGGGTGCAACAGGGGCGGGCCGCCCTCGTGCTGGCAGAGGACCTCGGGCGGCCGCCACGAATGGCCGTGGTCCGCGCTCACCGTGTACCACAACTGGCCAGTGCGGGTGCGCATGACCATGAAGAGCCGGCCGTCGGGCAGCAGCACGATGGCGGGTTCCTCGGCCATGGCGTACCCCTGCGAGCGCTCGGGCTCCACCGGCACCGGCACCCCGATGGCATCCTCCTCGGGCAGCCAGGTCAGCTGCAGGTCGCGCGGGTGGGGGTTGTCGTCGAGGTTGTCGAAGCGCAGCAATTCGCAGCGGGCGTCGTACACCACCTGGCCCGAGGCCGGGCGGGGGAAACGCTCCAGGCTGCTCCAGCGGGTCAGCCCAACGATCCAGCGCCCCCGGGCGTCGCGCAGGGCGGGTTGCCAGATGATCCACTCGCTGGGCACCTGCGGGTCGGGATGGTCGTAGCGGGGGCGCCGGCGCACCGGCAACTGCCCGCCCTCCTGCCAGGTGTGCCCCTCGTCGTCGGAATAGACACAGCAGAGCACCCCGGCGGTGGAATGGGAGAAACTCCAGACACCGGTGCATTTGTTGAAGAAGAAATAGACCCGCCCCTGAGGGCTGACCAGGTGGACCCCCCAGCGCCCGCCCAGCATCGGCACCTCACCGGTGCCCGGCAGCACCCGGGGCGGGCTCCAGCTTTGTCCTAGATCCGGGCTGTGGCTGAAGACGGTACGGCTGTCCGGGGCCGCCTCGTAGGTGCCGGTGGTCCAGGTGGCCAGCAGCTCTCCCGAGCGCGGCATAACATTGATGATCAGGTGCTCGTTGTCGGCGTCGGGACCGCCGGGCCGGGCCGGCAGGTAGACCACCAGGTCCGGCGCAGTGCGCCGCCAGTCCTCGGTATAACAGACAGGAGCCATCGGCTTATCCTTGGGCGGGCCGCAGCCTGAGCAGGAGCAGCAAAAAGGTGCGGTGCCAGTAGGCAGTGTTGATGTACGGGTCCTCGGCGCTGGGCCAGCCGGTCCAGTAGGTCTGGTTGTGCGGCATCCGGTGGTACCACTGCACCAGCGGGATGGAGGGCAGCTCGCGCAGCCAGATCTCCATGGCCTGCCGGAAGAGCGCCTGGTTCCTGGGGTCCTCGGGGTCGGTGCCCTTCATCTCGTCGACGAGGCGGTCGAACTCGGGGTTCTTCCAGCGCCAGAAGTATTCGGTGGCCGTGCCGGTGGGTTGCACGAAGCGGCTGTGGTACAGGCGCAGGGTGAAGTAGGGATCGCGCACCGCCCCGCCATTGCCGTTCATGAAGGCCCGCGCCGTGCCCTGCGACATGCGGTCGTAGGAGTCGGAGGTGTTGCGGAAGTCGGCGTCGAAGCCGGCCCGCTTCAGCTGGGTCACCAGCACCGGGATCAGGTCCTGGAAAAGGGGAAAGATGTCGATGACCACCCGGACCCGCTGCCCGCCCCTGGCCCAGAACCCTGCGGCGTCCCTGGCGTAGCCCCGGCCCTGCATGATCCGGGCGCTTTCTTGCGGATCGTACTGGCCCACCGGGTACTTCTCCATCAGATCTTGGATCTGGCCGGTGTACTTGCGCAGGGCCGGAAAGTCGGGGAAGGGCAGCAGGGTATAGGAACCGCTGCCCTGCCAGCCCACCTCCACCAGCTGCTTGCGGTCGATGGCGTGGGCTATGGCCCAGCGCACCTGCGGGTCGTTGAAGGGGGGCTCCAGATCGTTGAAGCCCAGGCAGACCGGCCACCAGTCCAGGTACCCGTGGGGCAACTCGCGGCCCGACCAGGTGGTGACCTGCGGGTTGCCGTCCAGCACCGACTTGATATTGGGCGGCCGCATGTCCACGCAGGTGTCCATCAGATTGGCGATCAGGTTCTGCACCCGCTTGGCGTCCTCGAGGTAGGGCAGAAAGATGAGGCGCTCCACCTGCGGCAGCGGGCTGAAGCCGCTCTGCGCCGCCCACCAGTCCTTTCTCAAATCCCAGATACGCTGCTCCGGCACCGACAGGGCCAGCTGGTAGGGACCGCTGACCACCGGCCAGCCCCGGTCGCGGTCGAAGTTGGCGAAGGTTTCCGGGTCCTGCCCCTCCCAGATGTGTTTGGGCACGATGGGCACGCCGTTATCGAAGTTGTGGGCGAAGTAGGAAAAGAGAAAGCGCGGATTGGGCGCCCTCAGGGTGATACGGGCGGTCAGGTCGTCCACCGCCACCGCCTCCTGCACCGCGTTTTTCATGTCCGTCGAGAAGAGCAGCAGCGGCGCGTGGTCGCGGAGCATGTTGATGGTGAACACCAGGTCCTGCGCGGTCCACGCCACCCCGTCGCTCCACTGCACCCCCGGCCGGATCTTCACCGTCAGCTCGGTGAAATCTTTGTTGTACTGGTGGCTTTCGGCGATCCACGGAATCAGGGTGTCCTGCGAAGCGTAGGCGTTGTAGAAGTAGAGGGGCTCGTACTCAAACTGATACCCCGTGCGCGAGGCCTGGCCCGGCACATAGGGGTTGAAGGAGGCGTAGTCCTTGATCTGGCCGGCGCAGGTGTTGTAATCCACGCAGTCCATGATCAGGGTGTGGTTGCGCGGCACCTTCCGCAGTTGGCTGGGGCCGGCGTTGCGCGGCTGGGCGGGCTGCTCCCCTTGCGGGGACTCGTCCCCCTGCGGGGACTTGTCGGCAGAACCGCCGCCGCAGGCCCACAGACCCAGGGCGAAGAGGAGCGGCAGGAAGGATTGCATGGCAACTCTCTCGGATTCGGGCTGGGCGGAAGCGGCCGCTTACTCCAGCACCGCGCTGAGGTCCTCGCCGGCCAGCGGGGGCGCGCTGTCGTAGAGATAACAGGCCGCGGCCCGCTGCGGCCCGGTGCGGAACAGAGGCGGCAGGGCCTGCAGGCAGCGGGGCTGGACGTGGGGGCAGCGGGGAGCGTAGCGGCAACCGGTGGTGACCTGGACCTCCTCGGCCTCGGTTTTCTCGGCCACCGGCTCCTCGATCCACCCCTGCCCCGGGTCGGGCACCGGGATGGAGCGGATCAGTTCCCGGGTGTAGGGATGCTGGGGCTGCCTGATCACCTGCTCTACCTCGCCGGCCTCGGCCACGGTGCCGTGGTAGAGCACCACCAGGCGCTGGCTCACCTGATAGGCGGTGGTCAGGTCGTGGGTGATGTACACGAAGGAGATGCCAAAGTCGCGGTGCAGCCGGTGCAGGCTTTCGAGGATGGTGGCCCGCAGCGAGGCGTCGACCATCGAGACCGGCTCGTCGGCGATGACCAGCCGGGGTTTGAGCAGCAGGGCGCGGGCGATGGTGATGCGCTGGCGCTGGCCCCCCGAAAGCTGGTGGGGGTAGCGGCCCAGGGTCTCCTCGGGGCGCAGGCCCACCGCCTGCAGGGCCTCCTCCATCAACTGCCGGCCCTGGGCCGCGGAGGAGGCCAGCCTGAATTTGGCGATGGGGATTTCGAGGATGTGGTCCACCTTATAGAAGGGATTGTACACCTCGAAAGGGTCCTGGAAGACGGCCTGCACCTCGTGGCGAAACTGCTTCTGCCCGGCCCGATCCAGCTCGCGCAGATCCTTGCCCCGGTAGAGCACCTGGCCGCCGGAGGGCTCGGCAAAACCCAGGAGCAGCCGGGCAATGGTCGTCTTGCCGCTGCCGCTCTCCCCGGCGATGGTGATGAAGGCCGGCGCGTCGTCCTTGAGACACAGCGAGAACCCGTCCACCGCCACGTTCTCGTGCGCGGCGCCCCACATGCCGCTGCCGGTGTGGAAAACCTTGCGCACCTGGCGCGCCTCCAGCAGCACACTCATGCCCCAGCCTCTTCGTACAGCAGACACGAGGCCTGCTGCTGCGGCCCCACCTCCCGCAGCCGGGGTTCCTGGGTGGCGCAGCGGGGCAGGGCCTTGGGGCAGCGCGGATGGAAGAGGCAACCTCCCGGCGGGTTGAGCAGCGAGAGCCCCACCCCCGGAATGCCCCGGAACTCCCCCTTCCGGTCGAACGACGGGATGCTGGCGATCAGCAGTTGGGTGTAGGGATGCTGCGGATTGCGGAAGATCTGCTCCACCGGACCCACCTCCACCAGCTTGCCCCCGTACATGATACCCAGGCGCTGGGCGAACTGGGCCATCAGCCCCATGTCGTGGCCCACCAGCAGCACCGTAGCGCCCAACCCTTCCTGCAGGGCGCGCAAGGTCTGCATGATCTGGCGCTGCACCACCACGTCGAGGGCGCTGGTGGGCTCGTCGGCCAGGATCAGGCGCGGCCTGAGCGAGATGGCCTGGGCGATACACACCCGCTGCTTCATGCCGCCGCTGAGTTCATGGGGATAACGCTGGCTCACCTCGGGCCGCAGGCCCACCTGCTGCAGCAGTTCGGCGATACGCCCCTCGGCGGGCGGCTGGTCGTGCTCGCGCATGGCCAGGGCCAATTGCTCACCGACACGCATCACCGGATTGAGGGAGTTCATCGCCCCCTGCGGGATCATCGCCACCTTGGCCAGGCGGGTCCGGCGCACCTGCTCCTGATCCAACTGCAAGAGATCGGTGCCCTCCATGAGGGCTTTGCCGCCGGCGATGAAACCGGGCTTCTTGATCATGCGCAAAAGCGCCAGAATCAAGGTGGTCTTACCGCTGCCCGACTCGCCCACCAGGCCGAAACGCTCGCCGGCGTACAGGGTCAGATCCACCTTGTTGACGGCCCGCGCCACGCCGCGGCGGGTCTCGAAGTGGACCTGCAGCTCCTCGATCTCCAGCAGAGGGGTGGCCATCAGACCGCCTGCCGCTGTTTGGGGTTGGCCAATTCGTCGAGGCCGGCGGCCACCAGGAAAAGCCCCACGAAGAGCAGCACCAGGAAGGCGATGGGGATGGCCCACCACCACCACATGCCGCGGATCAGGGCGCTGAAGGTGATGGCCCAGTAGATGGTCATGCCCATGGTGGGTTCGTTCTGCGGCCCCAGGCCCAGGGCCTCCAGGCCGATGGTGGCGAGGATGGCCCAGGAGACGGCGCCGACGAAACTGGCCGCCAGGTACGGGAGCAGATTGGGGAAAAGTTCCTTCCAGATGATCTCGAAGGTGCTCATGCCGTTGAGCTTGGCCATTTGTACGTAGGCCCGCTCGCGCAGGGTGAGCACCTGGGCGCGGATGGTGCGGGTGGGCCACATCCACGAGAGGGAGGCCACCACCAGGGCCATCAATTCGATGCTGATCTCCTCGCGCACCGTGGAGGCGATGGAGATCAGCACCACCAGGCTGGGCACGGTGAGCAGGGTATCCACGGTGCCGCGGATGATCGTGTCGATCCTGCCGCCCAGGTACCCGCTGACAAACCCCAGCAGCACCCCCAACCCCAGCCCCACCCCGCCGGCCACAAAGCCAACCCGGATGGTCAGCGGCATACCCACCACCATCACCGTCAACAGATCGCGGCCGGCATCGTCGCTGCCAAAGAAGTGGGCCCACGAGGGCGCCTGGCGCGGGGCGGTGGACAGGGGCTGGGCCATACCCGGGTCCACCAGCAGCCGGCCGACCACCCCGAAGAGCAGCAGGGCCCCGATCATGCCCAGGCCAATGCCCAGTTTGGGGTTCTCGCGCAGGTAATAGAGGAAGGAGCGCAGGCGTGCCATCAGCGACGGTGGGAGATACGCGGGTCGAGCAATGGATAGAGGAAGTCCATGAGCATGGTCATCAGGCCGATGGAGAGGATGATGACAAAGACCACCCCGTTGATGGCCGTGTAGTCGGAGGACTGGATGGACTGGAAGAGCAGGGTGCCCACCCCAGGGTAGGCGAAGACCACCTCCACCAGCACCTGGCCGGCCACCACATTGGCCAGGGACAGGCCCAGGGCGGTGAATTGGGGCAGGAAGGCGTTGCGCACCGCATAGCGCAGGAAGATGGTGCGATCCCTCAGGCCGTTGGCCTCGGCCAGGGCGATGTAGTCCTCACCCACGGTGCTGACCATCATGCCGCGCATGCCTAAGCCCCAGAAGCCCACCGCCGCCAGCACGATGGAGAGGGCCGGCAGCAGCGAATGATGCAGCACCTCAAGGGCAAAGTCGAGGTCCCAGCCCGGCAGGGTGCCGGGGGCGTATCCACCCGAAAGGGGGAAGAGCTTGAACTGCAGCCCCAGCACGTAGAGCAGGACCAGGCCCAGCAGATAGTAGGGAATGGCCGACAGGGTCATCAGCGGCACCACCAGCGCCTGCAGGAAACGCGGGGAGCGGGGCCAGGCCACCAGCGCGCCGGCCAGGGTGCCGAAACCAAAACTGATGAGGGTGGAAACCAGCAGCAGGCCCAGGGTCCAGGGCATGGCGTTGGCGATCATCTGGCTGACGCGGGCCGGGTAGTTGGCCAGCGAGTATCCCAGATCGAGGGTGAGCAGGTCGCCCAGGTAATTGAGGTACTGGACGTAGAGGGGTTTGTCCAGGCCGAACTTGGCCTGGTACGCCTTCACCATCTCCTCGATCCCCTCCTGCCGCAGGCCGCCGCTGGCCGCCAGCTGGCCCAGCTTCTCGCGGATGGGATCGCGGCCCGTGCCCAGGCGCGGGATGAAGAAGTTGACGCTGGCCGCCGCCCAGATCACCACCAGGAACAGGGCAAACCGCTTGAGCGCGTATCCCCAGTTCATGCTTCCCCTTCAGGGTTGAGAAGAGGCCCTAAGTTATCGCCCCCCCCCACCGGTGTCAACATGATTGACCGGCCCCACATTTTTGCCTACTCTCCCCTGCATAGCCCACAGGAGCGCGAGATCATGAGCCTGCCCGCCATCTGGTACCTGCCCGCCCCCAACCATACCCGCACCGTCTTTGCCCCGGCCGTCTACCAGCGCCTGCTCGACAACTTCGCCCTGACCATCAACCCCGGCCCCGGCGGCCTCAGCGCCCAGCAGGTCGAGGAAGGCCTCCACCAGTTCGACGGGGTGGTGACCGGCTGGGGCACCCCGCCCCTGACCCCGGCGGCCCTGCAGCGGGCGGGGCGGCTGCAGATCGTCGCCCACTCGGCCGGCTCGGTGAAACACCTCTTCACCCCCGAGCAGGTCGAAGGCGAGCTGATCCCGCGCCAGCTCTGCGTGGCCAGCGCCAACGGCGCCATCGCCCTCAACGTGGCCGAACACACCGTGGGGGCACTGATCGCCATGTGCCGGCAGTGGTTCACACACGCCCGCAACATCCGCGAGAAGGGGCTCTGGCTCGACCCGGGCCTGCCCAAGACCGGCCAGTTCCTGCGCGGGGCCACCATCGGCCTGATCAGCGCCAGCACCGTGGGCCGCGAGGTGATCCGCCTGCTGCAGCCCTTCGACGTGCAGATCCTGGTCTACGATCCCTTTCTCAGCGACTGGGAGGCCGGCCGGCTGGGGGTGGAGAAGGTGGAGTTGGACGAAGCCTTCCGGCGGGCCGACATGGTCACGGTGCACGCCCCCAAGATCCCCGAGACCTACCACCTCATCGGCGCCCGCCAACTGGGCCTGCTGCGCAACGGGGCGGTTTTCGTCAACACCTCGCGCGGCGCCGTGCTCGACCACGAGGCCCTGCTGGCCGAGGCGCGCACCGGGCGTATCCTGGTGCAGCTCGATGTCACCGATCCCGAGCCCCTGCCCGCCGACCACCCGCTGCGGGCCCTGGAGAACGTGGTGATCACCCCGCATACCTCCGGCGCCGGCCAGTACGGCTACCACCGCATCGGCGAGTACACCCTGCTGGCCCTGGAGGCCTTCTTCCAGCGCCGGCCCGTGCCCGGCCGGGTGGACCTGACTCGTTGGGCGCAGTTGGCCTAGGAGAACAAGACATGCGCAACCCGACCGTGGTCTTCACCGCTCCCGGACAGGTGGCCGTCGAGGACCGCCCTCTGCCCGTGCCCACCGCCGGCCAACTGCTGATCCAGACCCGCCGCACCCTGATCAGCACCGGCACCGAGCTAACCATCCTCAACGGCCAGTTCCCGCCCCAATCCCGTTGGGCCGACTACGGCCGTTTCCCCTTTGTGCCCGGGTACGACCATATCGGCGAGGTGGTGGAGGTGGGCCCCGAGGTGGACCGCGCCTGGCTGGGCCGCAGGGTGGCCTCCTATGCCGCCCACGCCGCCTATGTGCTGGGCCGGCCCACTTCCCTGCGCCCGGTGCACCGCGAGATCCCCGACGAAGAGGCCGCCTTCTTCACCCTGGCCGAGATCGCCATGAACGGGGTGCGCCGGGGCCAGGTGACCTGGGGTGAGGTCACGGCGGTGTACGGCCTGGGCCTGCTGGGGCAGCTGGTGGTGCGGCTGTGCCGCCTGGCCGGGGCCGCCCTGGTGATCGGGGTGGACGTGGCTGCCAGCCGCCTGGCCCTGCTGCCCCGCCTGCCCCGCGTGGCGGGGCTCGACCCGGCGACCGGCGACCTGGCTTCCAGGGTCGAGGGCCTCAACCACGGCCGCCTGGCCGACGTGGTCTTCGAGCTGACCGGCAACCCCGAGGCCATCCCCGGCGAATTCGCCCTGCTGCGGCGGCAGGGGCGGATGGTGCTGCTGAGCAGCCCGCGCGGCCCCACGCCGCTCTTCGATTTCCACGACCTGTGCAACTCGCCTTCTTACACCATCATCGGCGCCCACAACTCCTCGCACCCCGGCCAGGCGACCGCAGACCAGCCCTGGACCCAGCCCCGACACGCCGAACTCTTCTTCGACCTGGTGGCCGACGGGGAGCTGGAGATTGCCCCGCTGATCAGCCACCGCCTGCCCTACACCGGGGCGCCGGGTATCTACGCCGCGCTGCGGGCAGACCGCTCCCGGGCCATGGGGGTGATCCTGGAATGGAACGGAGCCGGCGCCTAACGAAAGGAAAACGACATGGCAGGGATGAAGATCGGCAGCGGCAGACAGTGGGCTTTTTTCAACGGCCACTGGACCGACGGCCCCCAGGGCCAGCTGCGGCCCCCCGAGGGAGGCGGCAAGGAATACGCCGCCGTTCTGCGCACTGGCGAGTACACGGACCTCTCCGCCACCTTCCGCTTCAAGTTCCGCGCCCACTTCGGCGGGGTACGCCTGCTCTTCCGCCTGCAGGATCTGCAGCACTACTACGCCCTCGACATCCCCTGGTGCGGCCAACAGAACCGCAACCGCCACCTCTGGGCCGGCATCTCCCTGGCCAACGGGGCGCCGCTGCAGCGTTACCTCCAGTTTCGCATGGTCCCCGGGGTCTGCCCCGAACACGAGCGCTGGTACACCGCCCGCCTCGAATGCCGGGGCGCACAGATCAGCGCCTGGATCGAAGGCCGGCTGGCCCTGCAGGTGGAGGATCACACCCTGGCGCGCGGCCGGGTGGGCCTGATGGCCACGGTCACTGCCGTGAAGAAGACCCCCCACTTCGCCGGCCTGGAGGTGGAGGGCACCCAGGTCGGCCCATCGGCCTGGAAAGGGCTCAACCCACCCCCGGCCCACTGGCTCACCCCCTGCCCCGAAACCGAGGCCGACGCGTACCAGAGCTACCCCAGCATCCTCCAGAGCAAGACGGGCCGGCTGACAGTGCAGGTCCCCTTCGGCAATCCCAACCGCGGCGAGATCCGGCGGGCGGTGACCGTCGCCTCGGACGACGCCGGCCGCACCTGGTCCGCCCCCCGCCCGGCGACCCTGCCCCAGGGCTTTGGCGCCCCCTTCGTGCGCGCCGACGGCACCTGGGTCTGTGTACACGGCGGCGAGAGCAAGGTCCCCCGCCAGCGGGCGCTGCTGGCCTACGAGTCCAAGGACGAGGGCCGCACCTGGAGCAAAGGGCAACCCCTCAAGGTCAAGGGCCGGTGGCCCACCGAGTTTTCCGCCCCGGCCTATCCTTCGGGCCGGCCTCTGCGGCTCAAAAGCGGGGCCCTGCTGGTCTCGGCCTACTGCGTACTGCCCGACGGCCTGGCCACTAACTTCGCCTTCCGCAGCATTGACGAGGGCCGCACCTGGGCGGCGCCGGTGCGCTGCGACCGCAACAACCCGCTCAACCCGGCCAACCCGGCGCCCCAGTGGTCCTGCCCGGCCAATCTCTCCGAGATCGGCCTGGCCGAAAGCGCCCCCAACCAGGTGATCGGCTACGGCCGGCCCGGACCCTGGCCGCAGATGTGGGAGGTGCGCAGCCTGGACGGGGGCAAAAGCTGGGAGCCGGCGGCTCACGCCGCTTTCCCCGGATACTGCATCAGCCTCACCCGCACGACCAGCGGCGCCCTGGTGGCCATCACCCGCTTCCCCCACCTGTGCGCCCACCTGAGCTACGACGGGGGCCTCAACTGGGATGCAGGCACCATCATCGATTATCCGCAGTGGGCCAACCACCAGGCCCTGGAGGTGGAACCCGACGTGGTGCTGGTGGTGTACATGGGCCACATGGTCGAACCCGGCCTGCCCGACACCCGCATCCTGCGCTTGCGGGTCACCGGCGGCGGTCTGGTCGTCGATCACTGAACGGTTGCTTGCCCCGGGCCGGCCTTTGCCCCTATCCTTGGCACCACCACCTGAAAGGAGGCGTGCTTGACACATTTCAACTGGGCCATCGACGGCAGCATCGTCGGCTTGTACCTGCTGGCGACCATGATCGCCGGGGTGGCGGTGCGCAAATATGTGGGCAAGGTCGAGGACTTCCTGGTGGCCGGCCGCGAGATGAACGTGTACCTGGGCATCGCCTCACTGGCGGCCACCGAATTCGGCATCGTCACCTGTATGTACACCGCCCAGAACGGCTACAAGTACGGCTTTGCCGGCGCCACCCCCGGCCTGCTCAATGCGGCGGCCATGTTCATCGTGGGGTACACCGGCTTCTGTATCAAGCCCCTGCGCGACTCAGGGGTGATGACCATCCCCGAACTGCTGGAGCAGCGTTTCGGCAGTTTCGTGCGCTGGCTCTCGGGGGTGGTGATCGTGCTGGGCGGCCTGCTCAACATGGGGGTCTTCCTGCGGGTGGGCGGCGAATTCCTGGTGGTCACCTGCGGCCTGAATCCCGGCAACCTGGAGATCACCATGACCATCCTGCTGGTGGGGGTGGCCGCCTACACCATCATGGGCGGCATGCTCTCGGTGCTGATCACCGACTTTTTGCAGTTCGTGGTGATGAGTATCGGCCTGATCGCCGTGACCATTCTGGTGCTGGTCGAGGTGGGCTGGGACCGGCTGGTGGCGACGGTGACCGAAAAGATCGGGCCCGGAGGGTTCAACCCCCTCATCAACCAGGACCTGGGCTGGGACTTCCTGCTCTTCAACCTCTTCCTCAACACCGCCGTGGTGCTCACCTGGCAGACCTCCATCGCCCGGGTGCTGGCCGCCAAGGACACCAAAACCGGCCGCCAGGTCTATACCCGCACCTCCTTCTTCTTCGTCTGCCGCTTCCTGATCCCGGGGATCTGGGGTATCGCCGCGCTGGCCAGTCTCACCCCCGAGATGTTTGCCGGCCTGACCGGGCAGATGAGGGACGATCCCTCCCTCTACGCCATGCCCCTTTTCCTGAGCACCATCGTGCCGGTCGGGCTGATGGGGGTGCTGATCGCCGCCATGCTGGCCGCCGACATGTCCACCGACTCCTCCTACATGCTCACCTGGGGCGGGGTGATCTACAACGACATCATGGCGCCCTTCCGCAAGAACTGGTCGGACAAGAAAGGACTCCTCTGGAACCGCTTCATCGTCGCGGCCATCGGCGTCTTTCTGCTCTTCTTCGGGTTGTGGTACCAACTGGAGGGGGATCTGTGGACCTACCTGACCCTCACCGGCACCATCTACCTGGCCAGCATCTCCACCCTGCTTATCGCCTGCTGCTACTGGAAGCGGGCCAACAGTTGGGGGGCCGTCGCCGCCATCTTCATCAGCGCCGCCATCCCGCTGGGTTTCCTGATCCTGGAGAAGGTGGATGGGGCGGCGGCCAAAGCCATCGGGCCGTACACCTCGGGCATCGCCGCCTATCTGCTGAGCGGGGCGGCCATGGTGATCGGCTCTCTGCTCAAACCCAAACAGGACTGAGGGAGGGATTATGGGCGAACACTGGTTCTGGTGGCTGCTGACCGCGGCGACGGTAATCTGGTACTCGACGGTGGTGATCTACGTGGCCTTCAGGGGGCTCTTCGATATCCGCAACATGCTCGAACACCTGGGCCGGCACCACCGGCAGGATCAGCCCGGCCCCTGAGGCAGCAACCCCAAAGTCTCTTCGAGCACCCGACGCACCTCCCCCACCTGGGCCGGACTGAGGGCGGGCAGGGGCGGACAGGGCAGATGGTTGGGGTACAGGCCGTGCAGGCAGAGGGCGGTCTTGACCGACTGCAGCCAGCCCAGTTCCACCGCCTGAGTCAGCCAGGGTTCCTCGTAGCGATAGACCAGGGCCCAGGCCTGCTGGTAGCGACCGGCGACTAGTTCGGCGTAAAACTGCAGGGCCAGATCGGGGCGGAAGGGGGCGATGGGACACAGGTAGGCGGGCGAGCCCACCTGGAAACCAAAAGCGAAGTTGCGCATCTGGCCACCGCTGATCACCGCAAAGTCGCGGCCGGCGGTGGCGCGGATCAGGTCGTAATAGTGGTAGAACTGGTCGCCGTCGTTCTTGATGCCGGCGATATTGGGCCGGCCGGCCAGCTCGGCCACCAGCTCCACCGGCAGGGTCTGCGGGGCGATGTCCCACAGGAGCAGGGGCAGGTCGCCAGCCTCCTGCAACAGATCGAAGTAGCCCAGAGTGACCTCGCGGGTTCTGGGCAGGTAGGGGTGGATCTGCACCTTGACCGCGTCGGCGCCCACCTGCTCGGCGTGGCGCAGGAACTCGGCCGTGCGGCGAGCCGGCCAGAAGCCGGTGGCGGCGACGAAGAGGGCCCGCCCGTCGTTGGCCCGGGCCACGGCCTCGGTCAGTTGCCAGATATCGGCCTCGCTCAGGCTGGCGAACTCGCTGCTGCCGTAGGTCAACAGCAGCACCGGGACGCCCTGGTCGCCCAGCCAACGCACATAGCTGCCCACCGCCCCCAGGTCGATGAGGCCGTCGGGGCGGAAACACAGATTCAGCGGCACCACCGGCCCCTTGAGCCGGGCGACGACCTGTTTCCGGCGATCCATGGCTGCCTCCTTTTTGCACAGTATAACCTGCGGATCTCGCAGACGTCAAGATGAGCGAACTTCCCTTCACCGCCGGTAGCCTCTTCGAGGCCCTGCCCCTGCCCGCCACCCTGGTGGACCGCGAGGGGCGTATCACCGGCATCAACCAGGCCTTTCTCGACTACGCCCACCAGCGCGGCCGCCATCTCAGCCGGGAGGATCGGCTCGGTTTCCACATCCTCGATTTCGCCGGCAAGGGCGAGGAATTCCACCTGATGCAGGGGCTGCTGCAGGCGGTGCTGGAGGAAGGCCGCGAGAGTACGTTCAGCTGGGCCTCGCCGCGCACCAGCGGCGGCAAGCGGGTCTACGTCAAGGTGCGCGCCACCCCGGTCAAAGACCAGGAGGGGCGCGTCACCGGCGCCCTCATCCTGCGCGAGGACACCACCGAGCTGAAGAACCAGGAAGAGCAACTCGAACTGACCACCACCCTCTATCAGAACCTCAGCTCCGTTCCCCACTTTGTCGCCGCGCTCTTCGACGAGCAGGGCAATCTGCGCTCCATCAGCCTCCATGTCGAGGAATGGACCGGACTGGCTCCCGAGGTGCTGTACACCCGGCCGGACCTGGGCTGGGAGCTGGCCCATCCCGACGACCTGGCCACCCTGCGCGCCGCCTACACCCGGGCCATGACGGGCCAGACGGTGAAGGCTACCGAGTTCCGCTACCACGGCAAGACCGGCGACTACCGCTGGGGTTCAGTGGTTTTCTACCCCCTCACCGACCCGCAGGGCGCCATCTACAACCTGCAGGCCGTGTTCCAGGACATCACCGAGCGCAAGCACACCGAAGAGGACCGCGCCCAGCTCGAAGCCCAGTTGAACCAGGTGCGCAAACTGGACGCGGTCGGCCAGCTCAGTGCCGGGGTGGCCCACAACTTCAACAACATCCTCCAGGTGATCCTGGGCAATCTCGAGCTGGCCCTGCTCGACGCCCCCGAGGAACTGCGTTTTGCCCTGCAGGAGGCCGAGTTGGCCACCCGCCGCGGCGCCGAGGTGGTGCGCCAATTGGCCGCCTTCACCCGCACCCCGCGCCGCGCCCACCAGACGCCGGTGGATCTGCGGGCGCTGCTAGACCGCGTCGTCGCCCGCTGCCGCCAGTCCTTCGATTCCCATCTCGCCCTGCGCCTCGACGCCCCCGCTTCGCTGGTGATCGCCGGCGAGGCCGGCCCCCTGGAGCAGGCCTGCTTCAACCTGTGCCTCAACGCCCGCGACGCCGTGGAGGAGCATCACCCCGCCGCCCCGCTGATCCACCTGGCCCTGCGCCAGATCGAAGCCGCCGAACTGGCCCAGCCCCCGCCCCCCGAAGCCGGTCCCGGCCCCTTTGTCCAACTGCAGGTGGCCGACAACGGCGCCGGCATGAGCGAGGCGACGCAGGAGCGCCTCTTCGAGCCCTTCTTCACCACCAAGGATGTGGGCAAGGGCATGGGCATGGGGCTGGCCACCGCCTACGGCATCGTGCGCGAGCACCGGGGCTGGATCGAATGCCAGAGTGCGCCGGGAGCCGGCGCCTGTTTCTGGATCTTCCTGCCCTTAGGCGAACCCCATCCCGAACCGGAGCCCGCCGTGCCTGGAAGCCAGACTGTGCTGTTGATCGAAGACGAACATGTAGTGCGCGAAACCGTGGCCCAGTTGCTCAAACGCGCCGGGTACCACGTCTGCGAGGCCAGCGACGGCGTCGAGGGACTGGAGCGTTTCGGGGAGTTGGGAGGCCAGGTCGACCTGGTGATCCTCGACCTGGCGATGCCGCGGCTGTCGGGCGACCAGGTGCTCGAGGAACTGGGCCGGCTGGCCCCGCAGCTCAAGATCCTGCTCTTCACCGGCTATGGCGAGGGATGGGAAGGCAATACGCAGGTGGTGGAGGTGTTGCACAAGCCGCTGCAGTTCGCCGAGATTCTCCAGGCGGTGCGCCGCGCCCTCGACCCGGACCCTAGTTGAGGGAGCCCAGGCGGGAGGCCAGGTCCTGGATGAGGCTGCGCACCTCGCCGGCGTCATCGGGCTCGCCAGTGCGACTGAGGTACTGCTCCAGCGCCTCCAGGGAACGGCGGCTGTCCCTCACCTGATAGTAGAGATATCCTAGATCTCGGTAGTCCTCGGCTTCGGAAGGCTGTAGCCAGAGGATCTGCTCGCCGGTGCGGATGGCCTGGGCAAAGCGGCGCTGGCGGATGTGGATCTGCTTGAGGTTGCGCAGCATACGGGCCAGGATCTGCCTGGGGGTGGCCGGCTGCAGGAACCGCTCCTCGATGGGCATGGCCTCGCCGCGGTTGACCCGGCGCAGCAGATCCTCCAGGTCGTGGGTATCGAGCAGGCGGCCCTCCATGAAGGGATCGATGAACAACTGCTCGCCGGGCAGGGCGCAGCGCACCAGGAAGTGGCCGGGGAAGTTGACCCCTTCCAGGTCCAGGCCCAGCTGGCGGCCCACCGCCAGATAGACCAGGGCCAGGGTGATGGGAATGCCCAGACGGCGCTCCAGCACCTCGTTGAGATAACTGTTGCGCGGGTCGTAATAGGGCTCCTGGGCCGAGCCTCTGAAGCCCTGCTCCTCGAACAGGTAGCGATTGAGCAGGTGCACCCGCTCCAGGTCGGTCTGGTCGACACAGCGCGGCAGCAACTCGGCGGCCATGGCCCCCACCCGCGCCACATATCCTTCCACGTCCAGATCGGGATAGGCGTCACGGGCGATGAACAGGGCGCAGCGCACCAGGTCGATCTGCGCGTCGGGGCCCAGGGTCAGGGCAAAGAAGGGATCGGTATCGGAAGCAGACATGGCCATGGCCTCATTCGCCGACCAAAATCACCATTAGCGAACCCCCTGTCAATGGAAAAGGAAGCCTCAGTGGACGCAGTAGTGCTCGAAGGGGTGTGCAAGAATTTCGGCGACACGGTGGCCCTCGATGGTCTCTGGCTGCGCATCCCCACCGGTTGTATCTGCGGCTTCCTGGGACCCAACGGGGCCGGCAAGACCACCACCATCCGCCTGATCATCGGCATCTTCCGCCCCGACGCCGGGCAGTTGCAGGTACTGGGCCACAGCGACCCGGCCCGGGTCAAACACCGCCTCGGGTACCTGCCCGAGGAAAAGGGGCTCTACAAGAAGATGCGGGTGCGCGACCTGATCCTCTACTTCGCCCAGCTCAAGGGTATGGAGGCCGGCCAGGCCCGGCAGCGGGCCGGCGAGTTGCTGGCCACCCTGGGGCTGTCCGAGTGGGCCGACAAGAAATGCGAGACCCTTTCCAAGGGTATGGGCCAGAAGCTGCAGATCCTGGTGTCGCTGATCCACCGCCCCGAACTGGTGATCCTCGACGAGCCCTTTTCCGGGCTCGACCCCCTCAGCCGCGACGCCATGCGCGACCTGATCCTGGAGCTGCGGCGCGAGGGCCGGACGGTGATCTTCTCCACCCACGTGATGGAGCAGGCCGAGCAGTTGTGCGACCGGGTGGTGCTCATCGACCGGGGCCGCAAACTGGTCGAAGGCCCCCTGGAAGAGGTGCGCGCCCGCGCCGGCCGCAGCGTGGTGGTCGAGACCGAGGAGGCGGTGGCGTGGGAACACCTGCCGGGCGTGGCCCGGGTCAGCGCCGCCGGCCGCCAGGCCGACCTCTCCCTGGCCGAGGGCGCCGATCCGCAGCGCCTGCTCGCCGCTCTGATCGGACAGGCCCAGGTCCGGCGCTTCGAGGTGCGGGCCACCTCCTTACACGAGGTTTTTGTCCGGGCCGTGGGGGGGCAAACCGATGCGGCTGTCTGAGGTCTACCTGGTCGCCCGGCGCGAGTACCTGGAAAATCTGCGCACCAAGGCCTTCTGGATCGGCATCCTCACCTTTCCCCTCATCATCACCCTGGGCATCTGTGTGCCCCTGCTCCTGGCCCGGGCCAAGGAGGTGCGCACCTTTGCGGTGCTCGACCACTCCGGCTTCCTGCTGCAGCAGGTGGAGGAGAAGATCGCCGCCCAGGATCTGGCCGCGGCCTTCGAAGGGGCCGCCACCGCCTACCGCCAGGGTGGGGCGGCTTTCGACCAGCTACCCGCTCCCCTGCGCCAACTCGCCCTGGGCCTGCTGCCCCTCGAAGAAAACCAGCGCGCCCAGCTCATCGGGCAACTGGCCCGCCAGGATACCCCTGCCGACACGAGCGGCGCCCTGCCCGAAGCCACCCGCGCCCTGCTGGCCGAAGCCGGCGCGCTGCGGGCGTGGCAACAACAGATCTCCGCCGCTGAACTGAAGGAGCTGGGCCTCGACTTTGCCCAGAACCGCTACCGCCGGATCGAGGCGCCCCCCGGCGAGAGCGACCCTCAGGCCCGGCTCAACCAGCTGGTGGCGCAGGGTGAACTCTTCGCCTATTTCATCATCGGGCCCGACCCGGTGGCCGGATCGCAGGACTGCAAGTACGTCTCCCGCAACCTCACCGATACCGAATTGCACGACTGGTTCAGCGGCCTGGCCACCGGCCTCATCCGCCAGCAGCGCCTCGCCAAGGTCCACCTCGACCCTCAGACCGCCCAGTGGGTCCAGGCCCCCCTCGCCTTTTCGGGGCGGCGGCTCGACGAGGGCGGCGCCGAGCAACAGGTGGCCTTTGGCGACAAGGCCCGGCAGTGGGCGCCCCTGGCCTTCGTGTACCTGTTGTGGATCGCCGTCTTCACCAGCGCCCAGATGCTGCTCAACAGCACCATCGAGGAGAAGTCGAGCCGCATCGTCGAGGTGCTGCTCTCCTCGGTGGACGCCGACGAGTTGATGGCCGGCAAGATCGCCGGCACCGCCGCCTCGGGGCTGACGGTGGTGGGCTCCTGGTCGGTGTTCATCAGCCTGGCGGTGGCCATCGTGCCCGGCCTGCTGGGCGCCTCGGCCATGGCGGTGGCCCAGATCGTCGCCAATCCCTTCTACCTGTGCTCCTTCGTGGTCTACTTCTTCCTCGGCTATCTCTTCTACGCCGCCCTGCTGGTGAGCATCGGCTCGCTGTGCAACAGCCTGCAGGAAACCCAGAATCTGATGATGCCGATCCTGGTGCCGATGATGATCCCGCTCTTCGCCATGGTGCCGGTGGGCCAGGACCCCAACGGCCTGCTGGCGCGGGTGCTCTCCTTCATCCCGCCCTTCACCCCCTTTGTGATGATGAACCGCGCCGCCGGCCCGCCGGCCCTCTGGGAATACCTGGCCACGGCCCTGCTGATGGTGGCGGCCATCGCCCTGGCCATTCGCGCGGCGGCCCGGATCTTCCGCATCGGCATCCTGATGAGCGGCAAGCCGCCCAAACTGCGCGAGATCTGGAAGTGGCTGCGCACCGGGGAAGTGCGCTAGCGGAGGGGAGATGCCCCCAACTGCTACACCGGCTGAATGCAGGAGGGCGCGTCGAAGGCGGCGGTGTTCACCTGCCGGCCCACGGTATGGGCGGCCAGGTCATCGCCGGCCAGGGGTTGCAGCAGGGCCAGCAGCGGCTCCAACTCCTGCGTCGCCGAGTCGAGCCACGCTTCGCGGGCGACCGGCGGCAGGATGACCGGCATGCGGGTGTGGATGGCCGACATGAAGGCATTGGCCCCGGTGGTGAGGATGGTGCAGGACAGCAACTGCTCCCCCTCGGGAGACTGCCATTCCTCCCACAATCCGGCCAGCGCCAGCAAGGACTCGTCCCGGGGGTGGATATAGGTGGGGAAGCGCTCCTCGCCCTCCTGCCGCCACTCGTAGAAGCCGCTGGCCGGGATCAGGCAGCGCCGGCGCTTGAGGGCGTTTTTGAAGGCGGGTTTCTCGGCCAAGGTCTCGGCGCGGGCGTTGATCATGCGGTTGCCGATCTTGGGGTCTTTGGCCCAGGAAGGCACCAGACCCCACTTGCAGGCGTCGAGACGGCGCACCCCGCGCTGGCGCACCACCGCCACCGGCTGGGTGGGAGCGATGTTGTAGCGCGGCGTCAACTCGATGGAGAGGTGCTCGACGCCGAAATACTCGCTCACCTCGGCGGTGGCATGGTGGAGGGCGAAACGGCCACACATGGTTTATCTCCTCAGTACATGTTCTCGGGATTGGTGACCGGGCACCAGCGCGCCGTGAAGAGCGCGTCGAGCAGCACCCGCTGGGACTCGGGGGTGGCCAGGCGGCGCAGGGCCACCCCGGAAAAATAACGCACGTAGCGATCCTCGTCCTCCAGCGTCTCCAGCAGCGGCGCGATGGCCGCCTCGGCGGGCTGGCCGATCTTGGCCAGGGCCAGGCAGGCGTTGTGGCGCACCCGCATATCCGGGTCGCGGATATGGTCGATCAGTGCCGGCAGCGCCGGGGCCGCCGCCGCACCCACCCGCCCCAGGGCCTCGGCCGCGTGGCGGCGCACCCGCGGGTGATCGTCGGCCAGCAGGCGCGCCAGCCCGGGCACCGCCGTATGGGCGGCGCTGCCCATATTGCCCAGGGTGTCGGCGGCCAGGGCCCGCACGCCCCAGTGCGCGTGTTCCAGCAGCCCGGCCAGCGGCGCCACGGCTGGCCGGCCCAAGGCAGCCAGGGCCAGCCCCGCGGCGCCGGCGGGCGGGTTGCTGCCCCGCGGATTGCCCGGCATCTTGTCCCACAGGTGATCGGCAGCGGCAGCCGCTTCGCTGGCGAACGCCGGCACCAGGGCCGGCAGCGCCGCCTCGCCGCAGGCGGCCACCTGATAGGCGGCCTGCAGGCGCTCTACCTGCTCTCCCTCGCGCAACTGTTCCAGCAGCGCCGGCGCCGGCGCGGGCGCCTGGCCCTGGCCCCGGTTGCCGGGCGCACCCCGCAGCCAGTTCCATACCTCGGCGTGAATACCCTCCAACTCCCCCGTGCCCTCCGGCCAGGCCCCGCCGCCGTGATCCCATGCGGCGGTCTGCGGTTCGCTGAGGCGCTCGAAGAGGAATTTGAGCATGTAGCGCTTGCGCTCGCTGCGGTTGGGGGTGGCCCGATGCCAGGCGTCGTAATGCACGATGGCCACGGTGCCGGCCGGGCCGCACAGGGGCAGCTCGGTTTCGCTGGTCAGTGCCGGGTCGGCGCTGGAGATATGGTGGTGGTAGTGCCGGCCCGGCAGGATGCCGGTGCCGCCCATGTCCGGGGTGACCTCCTGCGGATAATAAAAGGCAAAGACCCAGCGCGGCCGGGGCTGGCGCAGTATCTCGTCGAAGACATAGTTGTCCTTGTGCCAGTGCTGGCCCTTGCTGCCGGGCGGGTTGAGGTGGCAGTGGCGGTGGGGGTTCATCAGGTAGTCGGGCCCCAGGATGCTGGTCAGGGCCCCCTGCACTGCCGGGTGGTCGTACACCCGCTGGATCTGGGGCACCCGGGGCAGGATGTTGTTCCCCGGATTCCGCTCCTTCTCGAACACCGTCTCGATGCGCTGGTAGATGTCCTGGTGGAGCGGGACGGGGAACTCCGCCTGGATGAGGAGATAGCCCTCGCGGAGGAAATGCTGCATCTGGGCGTCGCTGAGCAATTGCGGTTTGGCGGCCATGCTTTCCTCACTCACGGATTGGACAGGAGATAGAACACCTCGGTGCGCAGCTCTTGCGGATCGTCGTTCCAGTGCCCGTACACCTCCCAGTTGGGGCCGGCGAGATGCAGGCCCTGCGCTGCACACCAGGCGCGCACCGCCTCGTGGGCTTTGCCCAACTGGTCAGAGGGTCCCCTATGTACGGTGCCGGCACACCGGCCGGCCGGTGTGCCGACGGTGTGGACCCTAGCGCCCTGCGGCACCATCGCCTCCACCTCCACCCCCGCCTCCATGACCAGCCCCTCCTCGCTGTCCAGCAGATTGCGCCCGGCTTCGTTCCAGTAGATGATCACGTTGAGTCCCCGCTCTCTGATGCCCGCGCCATTCAGGTAGCTGTATACCTCGTCGAAGAGCGGCCTGATCGCGGGCACCAGGGTCTGGGCGCTGACCCTGGTCTGCGCCGCGGCGAGACGGCGGGGCGCCACCTGCTGAAGCGCGACGGTATAGGGCATGGGACCTCTGCGGTGGAGAGGTGGGAGGTGCTCATTCCCGTAAAGTAGCCCGACCCTGTTTCCCGTCCAAACAAAATCTCGCGCGGCTCCACCCGCCGCGCCGCTGCCTGGATGCCGGCGGGCCAGCGGGCTATATTCCCGGCCACATCGCCCCCTCTCAAGGCAGGTGCAGGATGGCCCGCAAGACCAGCGTTCCCCAGATCCTCCCCCACACCGCCCCCCTCGACTGGGAAGGGGACCTGGCCGCACGGATGGTGGCGGGGCTCCACCAGTACCTCTTGCGCCGCACGGAGGCCGCTCCAGCCCGGCGGGCCAGGCGCTGGAAAGCGGGTGAAGGCGCCATAGCGGTCAAGCGCCGCGAGCTGCGCCGCCTGATCGGCGCGGTGGACGAGCGCCTGCCCGCTGCCCTGCAGTTGCTCTCCGAGCCGGCCCATCCCGGCCCGCTGGCCCAAGGCCCGGAGTACCAAATCTGGGCGGTACGCTGGCCGGTCTTCAAGAACGTCGAGGGCGAGGGCCTGCTCCTGCGGCCCACCGGGCGGACCAGGGCCAGTGTCGTCGCTCTGCCCGACTGCGCCTGGACCCCGGAACAGTTGGCCGGCCTGGCCCCCGGCCTCTCGCCCCGCGCCCGGTTCGCCCACCGGCTGGCCGAAGCCGGCTGCCAGGTGCTGGTGCCCTGCCTCATCGACCGGGGCGACACCCATTCGGGCAACCCAGCCATTCGGATGACCAACCAGCCCCACCGCGAGTTCATCTACCGGGCGGCCTTTGAACTGGGCCGGCACCTCATCGGTTTCGAGGTGCAGAAGATCGCAGCCGCCCTCGACTGCCTAAACGCCGACGGGCAGCCCATGGGGGTGATCGGCTACGGCGAGGGCGGACTGCTGGCCCTGCACGCCGCCGCGCTGGATACCCGCCTCCGCGCCACCGCCGTGTCGGGCTACTTCGGCCCGCGCCAGGAGCTGTGGCAGGAGCCTATCTATCGAAACGTGTTTGGCCTGCTCGAACAATTCGGCGACGCGGAGCTGGCCGCAATGGTGGCCCCCCGCGCCCTCTGCGTGGAGCACTGCCCCCATCCGCAGATCTCCGGCCCGCCCCCGGTCACGCCACAGCGCAGCGGCGCCGCGCCGGGAGGGATCACCACCCCCACCGCCGCCGCCGTGCAAGCCGAGTTCACGCGGGCCTGCCAACTGGCGGACGGCCGGCACACCTTCTCCTTCTGCACCAGCACCCTGCCGGGCAGCGACGCACTGCTGGCCCGCTTCCTCAGAAACCTGGGCGTCGAAGGCCGGCGCAAACCCCGGGCCGGCAAGGTGCGCCGCCTCTCCCCTCTTCCCGACGCCGCGGCCCGCCAGCAGCGGCAGTTCCACCAACTGGTGGATCACACCCAGGAGTTGCTGGCCCAGGCCGAGTTCCGCCGCCGGGATTTCTGGGCCAGGGCCGACGACCGCAGTGTCCAGAGTTGGCAGCAGTCCTGTCGCTGGTATCGCAACCATCTCTCCAAGGAAGTCATCGGCGAACTGCCTGCCCCCCGCATGGCTCTCAACCCCCGCACCCGTCTGGCCTACGACGAGCCCAAGTACCGCGGCTACGAGGTAGTGCTCGACGTGTACCCCGAGGTCTACGCCTACGGCATCCTGCTGATCCCCAGGGATATCCGTCCCGGACAAAAGCGCCCGGTGGTGGTCTGCCAGCACGGCCTGGAAGGCCGGCCCCAGGACGTGGCCGATCCCCAGGTCGAGAGCCCCTACTATCACCGGTACGCCTGCCACCTGGCCGAACAGGGCTTCGTGACCTTCTCCCCCCAGAATCCCTATATCGGCGGCGAAACCTACCGGGTGCTGCAGCGGCTGGCCAACCCGCTCAAGCTCTCCCTCTTCTCCTTCATCGTGCGCCAGCACCAGCGCATTCTGGAGTGGCTCGCCGGCCTGCCCTTTGTGGATGAGAAACGCCTGGCCTTTTACGGCCTCAGCTACGGGGGCAAGACCGCCATGCGGGTGCCGGCCCTCCTGGAGCAGTACTGCCTCAGCATCTGTTCGGCGGATTACAACGAGTGGATCTGGAAGAACGTCTCGGTCCGCCACCTCTACTCCTACATGTTCCACGCCGAGTACGAGATGCCCGAGTTCGACCTGGGCAATACCTTCAACTATGCGGAGATGAGCTGGCTGATCTTCCCGCGCCCCTTCATGGTGGAGCGCGGCCACCACGACGGGGTGGCCCCCGACGAGTGGGTGGCGTACGAATTCGCCCGCACCAAGCGGCGCTACGTGTTGTCGGGGTTGGGAGAGAAGGCCCAGATCGAGTTCTTCGACGGCCCCCATACCATCAACGGCAGGGAAACCTTCCGCTTTCTGGCGGAACAACTCAACTGGGGAGGGGCTCCAACTGGCCGGGCGAAACGAGGCGGTAACGCGAGGCGCAGGCCGGGCAAGCCCGCTGCTCGCCCTCCCCGGTGAGTTTGACGGCGCAGCGGCACACCCAGCCCGACTGGCGGGCCGGCACCCCGTGCATCAGGGCATAGGCCGGCACGTCGCGGGTGACCACCGCCCCGGCGCCGATAAAGGCGTAGGCGCCGATGGTCACCCCGCAGACCACGGTGGAATTGGCGCCCAGGGTGGCGCCCTCGCGGACCAGGGTGGGCCGGAACTCGGCCTTGCGCTCGATAAAGGCCCGCGGGTTGATCACGTTGGTGAACACCATCGAGGGCCCGCAGAAAACCCGGTCCTCCAGGGTCACTCCCTTGTACACCGAGACGTTGTTCTGGATCTTGCAGCCGTCGCCGATGACCACGTCGCGGTCGATGTACACGTTCTGGGCGAGGATGCAGTCGCGGCCGATACGCACCCCGGGCATGAGGTGACAGAAGTGCCACACCCTGGTGCCGGCGCCGATCTGGCTGGGCCCATCGACGCAGGCGGTGGGGTGCACAAAGTACCCAGGGTCTGTTGGCATGGAGGTCGGAGCCCTATTTTAGAGGCCGGAGATTTTTGCGAATATACGACCCTCTCGCTGTTTGAGCCAGCGAGTTGTCCCGAGGAGGCCCTGAGATGAAACTGGTGAGCTATACCCGGCACAAGGAATCCTTCGTCGGTGCCGTGGTAGCCGGCGACCGGATCGTGGTGGATCTGGCCGCCGCCGAGCAGGCCCTGGCCCGCAAGGAAAAACGCAAAGCCCATCCCTTCTTCACCGACATGCTCGCCCTGCTGGAGGCCGGCCCCAAGGGCATCACCGCCACCCGCAAGGCCGTGGCCCTGGCCGTCGAGCGCCTGGGCGCCCAGTCCAAGGCCGACGGCAAACTCAGCTATCCCATCAGCCAGATCCGCCTCAAGGCCCCGGTCCCCTGCCCGCGCAAGATCTTCTGCCTGGCCGGCAACTACCAGGAGCACATCGAGGAGGGCGGCAAGAAGATGCAGGCCCAGGACCGCGAGACCCCGCGCGTCTTTATGAAGCCGCCCAGCACCACCGTCATCGCCCCCGACGAGGCCATCCTCATCCCACCGGTGGCCCGCTCCGTCGACTGGGAGGGCGAACTGGCGGTGGTCATGGGCCGCCGCGCCAAGGGCGTCAAGGCCGCCGAGGCCCTCAAGTTCGTGGCCGGGTACACGGTGATGAACGACGTCTCCGAGCGCAAGCTGCTGATCAAACCCCGCAGCGAGAGCCGGCCCCGCGACGAGTGGTTCGACTGGCTCAACGGCAAGTGGCTCGACACCTTTGGCCCCCACGGCCCCTGGATCATCACCGCCGACGAGATCCCCGATCCCCAGGTGCTGGAGATCAGCACCTACGTCAACGGCCAGCGCCGGCAGCACAACAGCACCGGCCAGATGCTCTACCCGGTGGCCGACATCATCGAGTACATCTCGGCCATCATCACCCTCGAACCGGGCGACCTGATCAGCACCGGCACCATCGCCGGGGTGGGGGCCACCACCGGCGAGTTCCTCAAGCCGGGCGACCGGGTCGAGATCGAGATCTCCCGCATCGGGGTGTTGCGCAACAAGGTGGCGGCCAGCCGCAAGTGAGCCAGCCCACCGAAGCACCGGCAGAGGGCGATGGGGCCTCGTGGAACCGGGCCTTCGTCGCCCTCTGCCTGGTTTCCCTCCTCAGCGGCTTCATCACCTCCCCCTTCATGGCGCTCTTCCCGGTCTATGTCGAGGCCGACCTGGGACGGCTGCCCATCTTCACCGCCAACCTGCGCGCCCTGATGCTGATGCTGGGCGGCTTTTCGGCGCTGATCGGCGGGCGGCTCTGCGACCTGCTGGGCCTCAAGCGCACCCTGATGGTGGGCCTGCTGGGGGGCGTGCTCAACGGCTTCGTCTTCCATAGCGCCAGCCCCTTGGCCCTCTTCCTGCTGGTCTTCCTCATCGGCTTCACCACCGGCCCCTGGACCACCGCCGGCCAGAGCTACCTGATCGGCTCGGTCCGGCCCGGCCAACTGGGCATGGGCGGGGCCTTCTACTTCCTCAGCGGCAACCTGGGCAATGCCCTGGGCAGTTTCTTCACCGGGGTGCTCAAGGAGACCTGGACCTTCCAGCAACTGGGCACCCTGATGAGTGTCGGCATGGCCGGGGTCTGCCTGCTGGCCCTGTGGCTCCTGCCCGCCACCGAAGCCGCCCGCTCCCACGACGGCCTGGCCCTGCGGGCGGTGTACCTGCCCCTGCTGCGCCAAGGCTCAGCGCGCCTGCTCATCGCCCTGCGCCTCTTCATCACCTCCTTCTGGGGTATGGCCTCGCTGCTCCTGCCCCTGCTGATCTACCGGGTCAGCCACAGCGAGTCCATGCCGGCCTACTACGCCTCGATATCCCTGGCGGTGGCCGCCGCTTGCCAGTTGCTCACCGGGGTGCTGCGCGACCGCTACGGCCGCCTCTGGCCCCTGCTGATCTCCGGGAGCGGTTTTGCCCTGTGCGGGGTGGGCGTGGGGCTGTGCTGGCAATCCCTGCCGGCCCTCTTCGCTTTTGGCACCGGCCTGACCGCCACCGCCTGGGCCATCTCGACCCTGATCCCCTCGCTGATCAACGACGTGGCCGGCCCCCAGGAAAAGAGCCGGCTGGTGGGCCTGCTGCATCTGGTGTGGAGTTCGGCCATGGTCCTGGGCAACCTGCTGGGCGGCTCCCTGGTCGAGCTCGATCCGGGCCTGCCTTTCTTCGGCGGCGCCCTGCTGGCCGCCGGCGGCACCCTCTGCGCCTGGCTCCTGTGCCGCCGTCTGGACACCAAACACCACTGAGCTTACCCTTTCTGCATGCAGACCATCCCCCTCCTGCTGGTGACCCTGGCCCACTTCATGGTGGACACCTACGCCACCATGCTCTCCCCCATCCTGCCCCTGATCAACGAGCGCCTCGGCCTCAATCTGGCCTTTGCCGGACTGCTGGGCACCATCGTCTCGCTGTGCAACCTGAGCCAGCCACTGATGGGCCTGTGGGCCGATCGTATGCGCCGGCGCCACCTGGTGATCTGGGGCCTGCTCTTGACCGCCCTCTTCAGCCCGCTGCTGGGCCTGGCCCCCACCTATCTGTCGTTGGTGGCCATCCTCGCCATCGGCGGTATGGGGGTGGCCGCCTTTCACCCGCAGTCCTTCTCCCTCGCCGGCGAGCTGAGCGGGGAGCGGCGCTCCTTTGGCCTGGCCCTCTTCATCTTTGGCGGCACCCTGGGCCTGGGCCTCACCCCGCTGTGGGTGCCCTACTGCGCCGACCGCTTCGGCCTGGAAAGCCTGGCCTTCGCCGCCCTGCCGGGCGTGGCGGTGGTGCTGCTCCTGCTCAAGCTCTCGCCCCTCGACAATCCCCACGTCAAGGAACGGGCGCTCTCCCTGCGCGAGAGTTTCAACGGCCAGGGTTGGCCGCTGCTGGTGATCACCGTGGTGGTGATCCTGCGCTCCATCACCGGCCTGGGTTTCGGTTTCTATCTCACCGTGCTGGGCAAGGAACGCGGACTCTCCCTGGTGGCCGGCAGCATCCCCCTGGGCATCTACAACATGGCCGGGGTGGTGGGCGGCCTGGTGGCCGGGTACCTGGCCGACCGCTTCAACCCCCGCCCCCTGGTCTGGGGCTCGCTGCTGCTCTGTGTGCCCTGCCTCTACGGCTTCCTCTATACCGAGGGCTGGGCCAGCTACCTGACCCTGATCCTGGGCGGGGCGCTGCTGCTCTCCTCCAACTCCATCCTGGTGGCCATGGCCCAGGAGCTGGCCCCCCAGAGTTCGGGGCTGGCCTCCAGCCTGCCCCTGGGTTTCAGCTGGGGCCTGGCCAGCCTGACCCTGCCCTTTATCGGCCACTTGGCAGACCAGATCGGCGTGGCCCGCACCCTCGAATACCTCTGTTTCCTGCCGCTGCCCACCGCCGCCCTTTCCCTGCTGCTGCCAGGCAAGACCCGGAGTGAAATCTGATGACTCAACCGCTGTTGATCCTCACCCCCGAACAGAAACAGTTCTTCGATGGGCAGGGCTACCTCCATCTCAAAGGGTTTTATTCGGCCGCCGAGATGGAGGAGATGCGCCGGCAGTTCCACGAGTTGGTCAGCCACCCCGAGGGCCGGCCCAAGAACATGAGCTACGCCTATATGGAGTCCCCGCCGGGGTACCAGCCCGATCCCTTCAATCCCAAGAACGTCGTCGGCATGATGGATCAGACCCTGGCCAACGACTACTGGTTCGATCAGTTCACCGAGCCGCGCATCGTCGCGGTGATGACCGACCTCCTGGGCCCGGATCTCGATTTCCACAACGGCAAGGTGCGCAACAAACCGCCCGGTTTCGTCAGCACCCAGGGCTGGCACCAGGACTGGCCCTACGAGCGCCACAGCAAGCCCGACCTGGCCGCCACCCTCACCTATCTCGATCCCACCGACTTCGAGGCCGGGGCCACCGAGGTGCTGCCCGGCTCCCATCTGCGGGGGGAATGGCCCACCAAGGACAAGTACACCATCGACGACGAGCTGGTGCCTGCCGGCGAGGGGGTCGTAGCCAAGGCCGGGATCGGCGACGTGGTGGTCATCCACGTCTTGGTGGTACACCGGGCCGGGCACAACTACACCCCGCGGGCCCGCCATACCCTCATCAACGAATACAAAAGCGCCCACGCCATCGACCAGTGGAACAACCGCTGCGCCTTTGCCGGCCTGCCCCTGGCGCGCGGGGGCAAACTGCTGATGCCACGTGTGAACCAACCTGCCTGAGGAGGAAATCATGCACGACGAATGGAAACCCGTATACACCGCCCTGGTCTGCGACATCATGGACCAGTTGGGCCACCGCGACCAGGCCATGATCCCCGAGGTGCGCCCCACCCGGCAGGATACCTGGTTCGCCGGGCCGGCCCTCACCCTCGACGCCTATGCCACCACCGAACAACTGGCCGATCCGTACGGGCAGATCTTCGCTGCCTACGACCAGATGAAGGGCGGCGAGGTGATTGTGCTGTCCACCAACGGGGAGTTGCGCTCGGGTATCTGGGGGGAGTTGCTCTCCACCGCCGCCGCCGCCCGCGGGGTGAAGTCGGTGGTCACCGACGGCCTGGTGCGCGATATCCGCCAGATGGACAGCATGGGTTTCGGCTGCTGCTGCCGGGGCTACTCGCCCCTCGACTCGGCGGGCCGCTGCGTGGCCAAGGCGGTCAACGTGCCGGTCAACTGCGGCGGGGTGCGGGTGTTTCCGGGCGACTTTGTGCTGGTGGATTTCGACGGGGTGGCGGTGATCCCGGCCGCCATCAAGGACGAGGTCTTCCGCAAGTCGATGGAGAAGTTGGAGGGGGAGAACACCGTGCGCGACGAACTGGCCGCCGGCCACTCGCCACGGGCGGTTTTCGACAAGTATGGGATTTTGTGATCAACGCGGCGCGGTGTTTCTGGAATAAGATCTAGACCCTGCGGCCGGGGGGCCTCCAGGCAATGGCGTCTCCCCGGCCGCAGCCATCGATCATAGATCAGAATGGCCGGTTGCTGTGCTCCTGGTCACTTCTCTTTTGAGCGGCTTCTGCCAGGCTTCTGACCTGTGCCTGGATCCTGAAGAGATCATTCTGCAATCTTACGCACTCCTTCTGTGCCAATTCCCTGCGAACCTCGATCGACTTCAGGGCCGCGACCACCAACCTCAATTGTTTGTGGGTCTTCCGCTGCTCTTCTATCAGCTGAAAGAGCTCCTCCTCCAATTTGGTGATGGTGCGCCCGGTGTCGATCTTGCTCAGGGTACACGCTACTATCAGCAACCCCAGGATGACGACCATGGAGATCAGCATGTGGACCGTGCTCCTGCACCGCTATACCTGGTGTCGGGAAGGATGTAGACCACCCTCGGTCGATTTTAGCCGGTCAAGATACTCGCTGGCAGCCTTGATCTCTGCATTGAGCATCTGGGCTTGATCTTCGATTTCCGGTAGTTCCCCCTCTACGGCCGCGATTGCGGCTTGAGTCTGATCGATCTCCTGAAGGTGCTCCTCGGTAACCCGGAGAGCGTGTTCCTGCCGCCCCTTTAGTTCCTGGACGCGCTCCAGATGGGTTATCCAGATCCGGGCCAGGAGCCCAGCCATCCCGAGGTTGGCGAGTAGAATCACCCATTCCATCGTTTTTTCAGTTCCCTGGAAAACGCGCGCTCGATCTGATTGGCAATGGTGACGATGGGGTGGGTGGGTGGGCGGGACAGGACCCGCGGGCTAATCATGGGCAGCCCTCGGCTAGGTGCAGTTTTCCCACAAATGCCAAATACTCATGGTGATAATCTAAGCAGATAAACCCTTCGGGTCCACTCCCGCCCTTCGATCGTGGAGCAAGATCGCTTCTGCTCTCACCGCCCGGATCAGGTGGCGAGGGTGCGGGCAGGCTCCGGGGCAACCCCGGGGGTTCTCGGCCATGCTGGCAGGTGCAGGGTGAAGGTGGTGCCCTGCCCCGGTGTGCTCGCTACCGCCACGGTGCCCCCCCAGTGGGTGACGCTGTTGTACAGTGTCGATAGCCCCAAGCCAGATCCCACATCCATCTTGGTGGTAAAAAAGGGCTCGAAGACCCGCAGCCGGGTCTGCTCGTCCATACCAACCCCCGTGTCGCTGAAATCCAGCCGGACCTGGTCCCCTTCCGACAAGGTGCGGATGGTGATTCGGCCGCCCTGAGGCATGGCCTCCACCGCATTGAGGAGGAGGTTGACGAGCATCCCGTGCAGTTCGGATGTGATGCCCTTGATCGGGGGTACCAGGCCCAGATCGGTATATACCTCGATTGCCCGGCCCTGGGTTTTCGACTCGTCCTTCCACCGGGGACGGGTCATCGCCAACACCCCTTCGATGGTCTGGTTGAGCGCGACGGGTTCGCAGGTCTGCGACTCCGGATCGCGCACCGAGAGGTGGAGGCGGTGGACCAAATCGGCGGCGCGGGTAGCCGCCTCGATGACCATTTCCACCAACTGCAGGCTCTTGGGGTCTAGCAGGCGACGCTGTAGCATCTCGGCCGGTCCCAGCACCACCGTGAGCAGATTGTTCAGGTTATGGCTCACTCCGACCGACAGCTCCCCTGCCGCCCGCAGGCGATGGGTCCGGATCAGCTCCTGCTCCAGGCGCGTGCGCTCGGTGACGTCATGAACGATGGAGTGGAGCAAAACGCTGCCCTTGCGGTGGAGCCTGCTGGAAAAGACCTCCACATCGCGGACCGAACCATCGGCCCGGCGGTGGCGGAACTCAAAGTAGCTCCTTTTCGCGGCTTCCGCCTCCGCCATCCGTTGCTGCACCTCTTCCGGTGGAAGGATATTGATATCCTGTATCCGCAACTGGCGGAGTTCCTCCCGGGACCACCCATAGTACTGGGCCGCCGCGCTGTTGGCGTCCCGGATCTGGCCGGTGGACACCTCGATGATCAACTTCACCGCCGAATGATCCTCGAACAGACTGCGGAACAACTCCTCACTCTCGCGCAGTTCCCGGGCCACCCGTGCCTGTTCCCGGTAGAAGCCAAGGGTCCGGTGGCGCTCGAACAACACCACCCCGATGCCAAGGCTGGCCAGCAGGCTGGCCAGCAGGGCGATCCACAAAGGCAAGACAGCCTGCACAGGCGCCAGGGCCTCGTCGAGGTCCATACGGGCGACCAAATACCACGGGGAGTTGGGGACCTTGCGGATACCGGCGACCATGGGCCCCCGGTAATCGCGGCCCTGCACCACCCCTTCCTCTCCTAAGGCGGCGCGCACCGAAGGCCTCTCGGTGTGGTCCATCGGCACCGACAGCGACAGGGCCGTATGGTCCTGAAATCTCAGGTCATTGAGGAAGAGCACGCGGTCGCCTTCGCGGCGCACCAGCAGCGCTTCTTCCGAATGAGCAGTTCCCGGCCAGCGCTGGAGCAGCGGGTAGAGGTCCGCGTGGGGGTCGATCCGCAGCACCAGAGTCCCCAACGCCCGGCGGCTGTCGTCGGGAGCAAAAATCGGCACGAGCACCGCCAGGCGAACCTGCTGGTCGTACTCGTCGCGGTAGAAGTCTTCGATCCCCATCTCTCCCGAACGCTGGAGGGCAGCTGCCCCTTGTACCACCCTGGCGCCAATCGGGGCTGCCGCGCTTGGAACCGAGAGGCGCAAAGCACCGGTGGTATCCAGGAGGACGATCCGGTCGAACCGAGCGTGCTTCGTCCGCTGATTGAGCCAGGCTTCCAGTTCCTGCTGGACCAGCGCCTCGTGCGGCTGGGCAAAGGCGCGCTGCACCACCGACGCAAAGGGGCGGTTGTGAAAATAAAACAGGCCATCGTCCCAGCGTTCCTGTTGGAAGGCTGCCAGTTCCTGGGCCTTCTGGGTGGCAATGGAGAGCAGTTCCTTGCCGGCCTGGTCGAGGGTGCTTTCCTCCTCGGCCTGGACCGAGACGAAAATGGCCGTGGCGGTGGCAGCCATCACCAGCAGGCCCCCGATGACCATGGGTGTTCTGGCGGGAGGTGCTACCGCGGGGTTGGGGGTTGGGCGGTAGGAGGACTCGCCGTGCCGTTCGGCCAACGCCATCAGCCCTAGCCCGAGGGAGGCAAAGGCAAGACTCGTCGGCAGGGCCGGGGGGATGAACTGGCCCTCATAGAGCAGCGGCTTCCCGAACAGGTAGCAGAGCAACAGGGTCAGACCAGCCAGGAACACCAGGGCGGCGAGGGCATAGGCAGCTCTGCCACGCCAGGGCCTCCCCACCGCCGGCGAGAGCGAGGCGAGGCAGGACAGGCCCAGGCAGATGAAACCCAGCTGCGTCAGCGGCGACATGAACCCGCCCTGAATCCCACCTACCGGGGCGGGAAGGGCAAAACCCAGCGTCTCCGCGCCACATTGCACCCCTCCCATCCAGAACACCAGCAGGAGGAGCGTGATCAGGGTACACCCGGAGCTGGCGACCAGCCCGAACCGGTGCGCAAGGCGTCGCGCAGGGGCGTGGGGACTCAGAAAGACCGCACTGCCAAATACCAGAAACAGCGATGCCGTGCTGGGAGCCATCGGGACCCTGCCGGCTCCCAGACTGCTGAGCAGGGGAAAATCGCAGGCCCATCCCAGGAGCGATAGGAGGCCAAGGCCAGCGGCAAAGGCGCCACAAGGCGGAATGATCTTTTCCACAATGGGTTTGGTCGCTAAGAGTGGGATGCGTTGACGATTACTGCGAATCTTGCGATACCTTCCCACTATCCATAGCAAATATCCCGCCAGGAGCTTCTGGTTATAACCTCCTGTGCCTATTGCGGATATAAGGCCCTACCAGGGAGCCTTGAGCGACAGCGCGCAGATTCGCACAGGAGCTGTGCGCAAACGCACACCGCGATGTCACTCAGGCTGAGCCGGTGGGTCGAGGGTACTTTCGCTACCCGGCATTCCGCCGGTCGTGAAGCTGGATGGCCTCGGCTACGTGGTACTCAAAATCGCGCAGGCTGCGCAGAGGTTTCTGCAGCGCCAAGTCAAACACCCGCCGCCGCGGGTCGTCTGCCTCCAGTTCCCACCCGGTGAACAGAATCCGCCCTACGGCCGGGTCCAGCTCCTGAATCCGCTGCGCCAGCCGGTCCCCCGAAAGGCCGGGCAAACCAAGGTCGAGGATCGCAACATCGTATGTCCCGGCACGGAACTGCTCCAATGCGACCTGGCCATCACTGAAGATCTCTACCTCGTGCCTGGGGCTGAGCACCTCCTTCAACGCCCTCCCGAGCGCTTCCTCGTCCTCGACGATCAACACCCGACCAGGGCGGGAGCCAATTGCCGGGGTGGACGCCGGGGCCATTTCGTCTTTCTGCTTCCAGATCGGCAGGCGCAGGATGAAGGTGGTGCCCTTTCCCGGGGCGCTCTCCACCTGCACTGAGCCGCCCCATTGGGTGACGCTGTTGTACAGGGTTGCCAATCCCAGGCCGGTGCCAATGTGCTGTTTGGTGGTGAAAAAGGGTTCGAAGATCCGCAGGCGGGTCTCTTCGTCCATGCCGGTTCCCGAATCGCGGAACTCCAGCCGCACGAACTGCCCTTCCAGAACCGTACGGATGGTGATCTGGCCCCCTTCGGGCATGGCATCGACGGCGTTGAAGACCAGATTGATCATCAGATCGTTGAGTTCGGACGGGGTGCCCATGACAGGGGGCACCTCGGCCAGTTCGGTGCGCACCTCGATCACCAATCCCTTGGCCTCGGGCTCGTCCTTCCAGCGCGGACGACTCATCTGCACCGCCCCGTCGATAACCGGGTTCAGCCCCACGGGGACCAGGGTCTCGGAGGAAGTCCCCCGCACCGAGAGATGCAAGCGGTGGACCAGTTCGGCCGCGCGGGTGCCAACCTCGATGATCGTGCCTGCCAGGCGCTGGATCTTGGCGTCCGTGCTGGCCATTTGCACCATCTCGGCCGGCACCAGCACCCCGGTGAGCAGATTGTTGAGATTGTGGCAGACTCCGGCCGAAAGCTCGCCAACCGCCCGCAGGCGTTGAATTCTGACCAGTTCCTGTTCGGTATGTTTGCGCTCGGTGATGTCTTGAATGGTGCCGATCAGGGACACGAGTTTGCCCGAACCATCGAACTTCACCTCGCCGAGGCCATTCACCCACCGGGTCTCGCCGTCACTTCGCCGCGTGATCCGGTACTCCTTGGCGAAGGGTTTCCCCTGGCCGATCACCTCTTCGGCGAGGTATTGCCGCATCATCTCCTGGTCTTCCGCGTGCACCAGATCCAGCCAACCCTCGATGGTGCGATCGTAGGCCGCATCAATGCCAAAGATCGCATCCAGCACCTCCGACGATTTCCACCGGCCGGTGATGAAGTCGGTCCCATAGGAGCCGATCGCCGCCGCCCGTTGCGATTCCCGAAAGAAGAACTCGCTCTCGCGCAATGCATCTTCAGCCTGTTTGCGCCTCAGCGCCTCGCCGATGAGTGCTGCGAGCTGCTCTATCTGCTCTACCATCTCCAGGGTAAGTCGTCCCTTTCGACGGTCATTGAGCTGGATCAGGCCCACAATTCTGCCTCGACTCTGGATGGGCACCAGGGCAATCGAGTTGTACCCGTGGTGAATACATTCGTTGCGCGGGTTATGCCGGGGTTCTTGCTCTGGCAGGATGCTGAGAAGCTGGGGCGAGTCATTGGTCCAGAAACTTCCACCTGGCGTGAACAGCGGATGCGCCGGATTGGTCTTGCCAGATATCACCAGGCCACAGGTGCACTCCAGGCAGACCTTGCCATTCTTATCCCTGCACGTTGCACCATCGCTGGTACGCTCGACCAGCGAGTTTGCGGCGAGCAGGAACTCCCGGGTAAAACCCTCCTGGGCCCAGTACGGGAAGTCACCCTCCTCCTCCCCGCCTTCGAGGCGAATGCCCACCGCATCGAACCCCACCTCCTGCTGCAGCACCTCCACTATCCCCCGAACCGACTCCCGCAAATCGGCTGGCTCGTTCAGGATCTGAAGGATCTTCACCAACATGCGCCTGCTCCTCTTGGGCCCTAGCGGGTAAGCCCCCGTGGTCCGGGAAACCCGCCATCACCTTATCTTGTCCTGAAGCGGCGGCCCAGAATATATAACCGCACTGGCAGCAACTGCGCCTACGCCGACTAGGCGTAATATCCATAAAACTGCCGCTGCCGGAAATGAGGAAGGTGAAGCCGGCGATGCCCGCGTTGGTCCTGGTCTGCATCTCCACTCCTCCCACGCCCCAGCCTTTAGCCCCGGAGCAGACCCGAAACTCAGAAACCCACCCCCACCTTCAATGAGGTCGAGTTGACCCGGGCCAGGTTGTACTCCACCCCGATCCTGGCCCGGGAAAGCTGGAAAAGCGCGCCGACCATCCCCTGAAAGCCCAACACCTTTTCGTCGCGGAGACTCACTGCCGCCGCCGTTTCGTGGGCGCTGGACAGATAGGTGGAGACCCCGGCATAGGGCGACACCGAAGCCCACGTGGAGTATATGGCATATTCCCTGCTTGCCAGCAGATCCACACCATATACCGTTAAGTCCAGATCATCCGGGCCGAACAGGGAAACGAAGCTCAGGCGGGTAGAGGCAGCCCAGTTCTTTTGGGTGTTGTGACCAAGGCTGTATTGGAGCTGTCCGCCATAGAATCCATAGTTCGCCCGCGGATTTTTGGTGGCGTAGGCACCAAGGGCGATTTTGTTGGTTACGCCTGCCCTGAGCATGAGTCCGGGGAACTTCAATCCAGCCCCTTCAAAGAGCCAATGGGTCGAATCTGGATGCACAAACGTGTCGTTCCAGGCGTCGTCCGCATCGTCAATTCCGGTTTGCCACTGGAGCATGGACAACTCAACCCTCCCCTTGCCCATCGGTGCTGCATCCGCGAGAGGGCGGAAATACGTAACCAGACCGGCTTCTTCGGTAAATTGGCGCCATGCTTTTTGCGTCAGGGATGGATCGAGCTGAATGGAACACTCTTTCCATTTGGGGTTAACATGGAGCTGCACCTCCCCGCTCCCATGGGCAAAAACGGCTGAATGAAGTAATGCCGAGGCCAAGGCTATCAATGGGATCTGGATCGTGCTGCGCGTCATCACATTACTCCTTTCGTTAGGGTAGGTGCCGATGGACCCGCGTTCCGCTCACCGCGCGTTTGCTGGCGGTGTGAGCCGATTTTCGCCCAATATAATAGGGGAGAGGGTCCGCGCAAACAGTAAAAGCGTCCTGGGGGCACTTCCCCCAATGCCCGAAAATCGGTCGTACCCTGACCCAGATCCTGTGCGCTCATCGACCTGAACCATGCCCATGCCCCGTCTGATCCTGCTCGCCATCCTCTGGCTGGCCACCCCGGTGCTGGCTGAGGGGTTCCGCTGTGCTGGCAGCCAGGGCACCCCCATCAAAGAACTGCTGCCGCCGGAGGCCACCGCCAAGCCGGCCGTGCCCACCACCACCACCGGCCCTCGCCTGGCCCTGCTGGTCTTCGCCCGCTTCCAGGACGAGCCGGCCAGGCCGGTGCCCTCCTGGGCTGCGGATCTCTTCAACCCCGACCTGCCCGGCAGCATCTCCCACTTCTACGACACCATGTCCTTTGGCCAGCTGCCATTGCGCGGCGAGGTGGCGCCGCGGGTATACGCGTCCGCGCAGCCGGCCTCGGCCTATGTGACCGACGACCCGACCCAGAACGGCCGCGTCGGGCAGTTCACCCGCGAAATCCTGCTGCAGGTGGACCAGGAGGTCGACTTCTCCCGTTTCGACGCCGACGGCGACCAGGCGGTGGATGTGGTGTTCGTGGTGCTGGACCAGGTTCCGGCGAACTTCATCCAGGGGCCGGCCACCGGGTACGGCCGCTTGGGTTTTCTCGACCAACTGAAGACCGCGGATCGGTCGGCAGCCGGCCCGTCGATGTACCTCCTGCCCCAGCAGGGCACGGTCCAGCAGGGCCGCACCTTTGCCGAGGCCGCCGGTTCCATCTGCCATGAATACGGGCATGTGCTAGGGCTGCCTGATCTCTACAACACTGCTTTTCTCAGCACACCCCATCTGGGTCCCGAGGACGACGATGCCGGGGTGGGCCGCTGGTGCCTGATGGGCTGGGGGGCGACCGGCTGGCAGGGCGACGACGGGCCGAACAGCTTCTGTGCCTGGAGCCGGACCAAGATGGGTTGGGCGGTCCCGCTGGAGGTAGTAGAGACCAGCGCGGACGTGGAGTTGGAAGAGGTGAGCCGGCGCGGCCAGTGTGGTCTGGTAGGCTTGCCTGGAGGCCTGGAGTACTTCCTGCTCGAATACCGCCGCCGCACCGGGTATTACGACCGCCACCTCCCCGGCGAAGGCCTGCTCATCTGGCATGTGGACAAGCACAGCGGCGCACCCCGGGTGGACCTCGAATGCGCCGATGGCCGGTGGCAGGAGGCGGGTTATCCAGAGGGCATGACACCCGATCCCCGCTCCGGAGGGGACAACCTGGACTTCTGGGCCCACGACGCGGCGTACGCCCGGACCCATGCCGGCAACCTGGGGGATGCCACCGATCCTTTCGACGGGGTGCAGTACCGCTCCTTCACCACCCAGACCAATCCCGGCAGCCAGGGGGAAGGGATCACAGGGGACCTGCGTATCGAGGGGATTTCCCTGGACGGCGACAGGGCGCGCCTGCGCATCAGCCAGAGCGCCGACGCGGTCTACGCCATCGAGCAGGTGTGGCTGGAGGATGAGGATGGGGATGGCCTCTTGGGGGCAGAGGAAGCGGCGCAACTGCATTTCCAGTTGTCCAGCCCCGGACCGCTGCGATGGGTGGTGCTCAGGGTGCGGGTGCAGGCCGCCGATACCCTGGCGGTGGTGGCGCACGGCGAGGCGGTGTTCCGCGGCACCTACGACGAACTGGCGAATCGCTCCAACTATACTCTGGAGCCGGGAGAGGGTTTGGTCCTGCGGGGGGCGGCGGGGATCAGTCAGGGGACCCACCTGGCGCTGCAATTGGAGATCTACGACGAGATATACGGCAGATTGCTCTGGCGGCAGCCGCTGCGCACCGAAACCCTGAGCCAGCGCCTGCAGGGCGCGGCCCTAGCGTTCATCGACACGCTGGGCAACCGCGACTGGGCGGCGCAGCCGGGGGAACTGATCGAGGCGCGGCTGGTGGTCGAACACCCGGTGTCGCTGCGCGGCGTGGCGCTGGAATTGCGCCCCCTCGATGGCCAGGCGCAGATGGTCAACGGCCCGCAAGTGGATCAGGCGCAGGGGCTGGCGCCCCGGTTCCTGGTCAGCGCCTCGGCGGCCGGCACCCTGTCTTTTGAGCTGGAGGCGCACAACGGCGGGGAGATCTGGCGGGATACCCTGTTTGCCGAGCTCGCCGCAGGGCGCGATCAGACCCCGCCCCAGGTGTTGTTCCTGCAGGTGAGGGTCCATAACGACAGCCTGCTGATCCGGCTGCCGCCCGAACTGGTGCTGGAGGGCGGTGGTATGCGCGCGGCCGAAGCCCGGATCCATCGCGACGGGGTCCAGGTGGGACAGGTGCCCCTGCAAGCAGTGCCCGACGGAGGGTATGAGGGGACCTGGGCCGGCGCCCGGCCGGGCCGGTACCTGGTGGAAGGCATGGCCACCGATCTGGCCGGCAACCAGGGGCTCAGCCCGCGCCAGGTGGTGGAGGTCGATGATCCAGGCCGAGGTGTTGTCCCCCTGCTCGCGACGGCCAGCGGGGCGGTGGTGATGGATCTGGCGGCGACGGCCGATGGCAGTCTGCTGGCTGCCGCCGACAGCAACCAGGTCCATCTCTACCGCGGCCTTTCGCTGGAGGAGGCGGGGAACCTGCCCGTCCGGTATGTGCGGGCCCTGGCCTTCAGCCCGCAGGGACGATGGCTGGCCACGGGAGGACCAGACGGTCTGGTGCGGCTGTGGGAGTTGGCCACCCGGCGGGAGGCGGGGTTCCGGGGAAGGCATCTGGATCAGGTGGAAGCCCTTGCTTTCAGCCCGGATGGTCGCTGGCTGGCCGCTGCCGGGGCCGACGGGGTGGTGCAGGTGTGGGAGTTGCAGACCTTTCGGCGCGTGGCCGCGTTGAACCGACCGGTGAAATACTCGGTGCTGTGCCTGGCCTTCGCCCCTGGTGGCGAGGTGCTGGCAGCCGGTGACCGCGAAGGGCAGATCTCGCTGTGGGACGTGGCTCGGGGGGAATTGGCAGGGGCTTTGACCGGGCATACCGGTGCGGTCGAGGCCGTGGCGTTCAGCCCGGACGGCCACTGGCTGGCCGCGGCGGGTTTCGATCAGACGGTGCGTCTCTGGGACCTGGCGGCATCCTCTGCGGGGGCGGTGTTGCACCAGGGCAGGGTGCCGATGCGGTCGGTGGCCTTCAGCGCCGACAGCCAACTCCTGGCCGCGGGCAGCGGGGATGGGATGGTCTACCTCTGGCAGGTGGCAGCGCGCCGCCAACTCGATCGCCTGGAGACAGGCAGCAGCGTCAAAGGCCTGGCCTTCAGCCCCTTTGGCGAACGCCTGGCCACCGGCAGCATCAACGGCCAGACCTGGTTGTGGCAGGTGCGTCGCGAGGGGTCAGGGACAGGGGAGGTGCGGCCTGCCGACACGGTGCTCTTGCCGGCCTATCCCAACCCCTTCACCGCCGGGGTGGTACTGCCCTATCGGCTGGCGCAGCAGGAGAAGGTAACCCTGGCGGTCTACAACCTGGCCGGCCAGTTGGTCCGGGTGCTGGCGTCCGGCCCCCAAAACCCCGGTGCCCACGAGGTGCGTTGGGACGGGCGCGACAACACCGGGGAGGCGCTGGCCCGCGGGGTCTACCTCTGCCGCCTGCAGGCCGGCGTGCAGGTGGAAACCCGGAAACTGCTTCTACTCAGATAGTCCCCTGCGACGGGCATTGAAGTGGTACGGGCAATACCCTGTGCCTCAGCCCCAGGGTTCACCCTCGACACCGATCACCAGCTCGGTGCGGGCGATGGCCTGCTGGCGCAGCGGGGCCAGGGCGGCCAACTCGGCGTCGGCCCGGTACGCGGCGAAGTGCTCCTGGCTGGGGAAGCTGACGAGGTGAATCTCGTGGGGCAGGGGGCTTTCGGGGAGGGCGCTGAGCGGGCGGATCACCCTTTCGATGCGGCCGCCGTGCCGGGCCATGATCCGGGCGGCAACCGTCTCGAACTGGCGGAAGGCCTCCTCCTGTCCGGGATGGATGAAGAGGCGGGCGAGGAGGAGCACCGCCTGATTCACCGGCGCGGCGAGCGGAAGCCCATGGCGGCCGGCAGGGGCTCCTTGCGGGTCATGTGTTCGCAGATCTCGACGCAGGCCCCGCAACTGAGGCAGTGGTTGGCGGCCGGCATGTCCGAGACGGCCAGGCCGCCGGGGGAGTCCAACAACTGGTCGAGGTGGCGCGGGTCGAGATGCACCGGGCAGACCCCGGCGCAGGCTTTGCAGTCGGTGCAGGCCAGCTTGGCGTCGTAGTCGATATGCACCAGGCCGCCGGTCTGCACCACCGAATAGTACAGCCCGATGGGGCAGAGTTTGCGGCAGAAGTTCCAGCGCCAGCGCCGCGCGTGGATCAGCGCCAGGCCCACGCCCAGGGCCAGGGCCCCCCAGGCCACCAGCATCGCCAGGCCGCCGGCCACGTACACCCCCGGAGCCACCCACCACAGCGAGGTCGCCCCCACCAGCAGCAGGGCAAAAGCGCCCAGCTTGAGCCAGGCCCGCCGCTGCCCCGCCGGGTCCTTGGCGAGGGCGTCGACGGCATCGGACAGGCGCGAGAGTTCACCCACCGGACAGCCGAAGCCGCAGAACATCCGGCCGGCGATCATGTTGATGAGAAAGGTCGCCCCGTAGAAAGAGGCGATGGCCACACTCACCGTGGCGAGGCCCAAGCCCAGATCGACTGGATCGCCCAGCATGCGATGCGCCCCGCTCCACAGGTCCACCCGGGCCAGACCGGCCAGGGGCGCGGCCATCAGCACCGCCAGGGTGATGCCCATGGTGACCAGGCGATAGCGGCCGTAGCGATGGGCATGGCCCAGGGCGAGTTTGACCAGGCGGAAACGCGCCGGTGCCGGGTCTGATTTGCGCTTAGGTTCGGGAAGGGTCGCAGGGGCGGATTCTTGCAGGGCAGTCAAGTTTTTCCTCACACTTTCATTCTATAGTAGAATAACGTCGCCCTCCCGGCTTCGGGCAATATGGCCATCCGTCCCCTCCTCACCGTGGAGCCACCTCCTTGACAAGGCCGGGTCCGGGCGGTACTTTGGCCCCGCGCTACACCAAACGCCAACAGATCGCTGCTGATCACTGTGGCTGTTCGCACCTTGTGACACTTATTCCCCAGTGGGCACTTTGCTCGCCCTATGAGCGAAAAAATCATTCTCGATACCGACATCGGTTCCGACATCGACGACGCCGTCTGCCTGGCCTACCTGCTGGCCCAGCCCCGGTGCCAGCTCCTGGGTATCACCACAGTCAGCGGCCAGGTGGAGGAGCGCGCCCGCCTCGCCAGCGCCCTGTGCCGCCACGCCGGCCAGGAGATCCCCATCTTCCCCGGCGCCGAGGCACCCCTGCTCGGCCCGCAGCGCCAGCCCAAGGCGCCCCAGGCCCAGGCCCTGAGCCGTTGGCCCCATCAACAGCAGTTCCCGCCGGGCCAGGCCGTCGAGTTCCTGCGCCAGACCATCCGCGCCAATCCGGGCGAGGTCACCCTGCTGGCCATCGGGCCGCTCACTAACCTTGCCCTGCTCTTTGCCGCCGACCCCGAGATCCCCCGGCTGCTCAAAGGCCTGGTGTTGATGTGCGGGGTTTTTGCCCTGCGCCGCGCCCCGCTGGTGGAGTGGAACGCCGGCTGCGATCCGCACGCCGCCGCCATGGTGTACCGCGCCCCGGTGGCCCTGCACCGCTCCATCGGCCTCGACGTGACCATGCAGGTGCAACTGGAAACCACCCAGGTCCGCCAGCGTTTCCAGATCGCCCCCTTGCAGCCGGTGCTCGACTTCGCCGAGGTCTGGTTCGGCCACAGCTCGGCCATCACCTTCCACGACCCGCTGGCCGCCCTCACCCTCTTCGACGAGGAGGTCTGCGGCTTCGCCCCGGGCCGGGTCGAGGTCGAGCTGGGCGGCGAGCGGCTGGCCGGCCTCACCCACTGGACCCCCGGCGCGCAGCCCCCCCTCCACGAGGTGGCCCCCTCCGTCGATGCCGGGCGTTTCTTCTCCCAGTACTTCTCGGTGTTCGGCTAAACACCATGTGTTTTCTCGCCCGCCCCAGCGAGGCGTACCGCGACAGCTTTCTGGCCGGCGCTGCCGAGTTCTACGCCGAGGGCCGGGCCGACTCCACCTATGCCGAGTTCCTCGGCTACGACCAGGGCTCCCTGGCGCGGCACTTTGGCGAGTTTGTGCGCGATCTGCTCGGCCTGGCCTCCGAGGCGTCGCTGCCCCGGGGCTGGCAGCAGGACCAGGTCTTCTGGCTCATCTCCGGGGGCGAGTACCTGGGACAGACCTCGGTTCGGCCCCAGTTGAGCAGCCGCTACCTGCTCACCTACGGCGGCCACATCGGCTACAGCATCCGCCCGTCGCGGCGCCGGCAGGGCTATGGCACCCAGATCCTGGCCCTGGCGCTCGCAGAGGCCCGCCAACTGGGCCTGCAGCGGGTGCTGGTCACCTGCAACTCCGACAACATCCCCTCCAAGCGGATCATCGAGCACAACGGCGGCTGTTTCGAAAGCGCGATGGCCATGCCCGCCCACCTGCTGCGCGCCGAGGGCCGCTCGGGCAACGGCCGGGTGGACAAGCTGCGCTACTGGATCGAGCTGACCCCAGCGCCCGCATGAAGCCGGTGCACCCCGACTACGCCGGCGGCAGCATCGTCAACCTGGCCGCGTCCCTGCTCCAGGCCTTCGGCATCGAGCCGCCCAACCCGCCCTGCCGCCCCGAACTCCTGCCCCCCGCCCTGCTGGCCGAGGCGCCGGGGGTGGTGCTGCTGGTCTGCGACGCCCTCGGGCGGGGCCAGCTCGACCAGGTGCTGGCCAGCGGCCGCGCCCCCAATCTGGAACGCCTGGTGGCTCGCGCCCCCGGCGGCATCGCCACCCTGACTTCGGTTTTCCCCACCACCACCACCAGCGCCCTGCCCTCCCTCTGCACTGCCCTCACCCCGGCCCAGCACGGCATGCTGGGCATGCGGCAGTGGCTGGCCCAGATCGGGGCCCTGGGGGACATGCTGCGCTTCCGCACCGTGGCCGAACAACCTCAGCCCATCGACGCCGAATTGATCCGCAGCGCCCCCACCCTGTACGAGCGGCTGCGGGACCGCGGCTTCGCCGCCGTGGCCATCAGCGCCAGCCAGCACCAGGGCACCGGCTTCACGAATCTGTTGCACGAAGGCGCCCAGTACCTGGGCTACGAAGCCCAGTCCGAGATCCCATATCTGTTGAACACCTCGCTGAACCAGCACCGGGGCCGCCGCGCCTTCCACTACGTGTACTGGCCCATGGTCGATACCCTCTCCCATATCTACGGCCCCCAATCCGAGCCCTGCGCCCTGGAGATGGAGTTCGTCGACCTGCTGCTGGGCAAGGTCATGGATTGCTGCGCCCGCGCCGGCCATACCTTGCTGCTGACCGCTGACCACGGGCAGACCGCCCTCGACCCGGACCGCGCCCTGATCATGGGCCCGGACCTGGGCCGCCTGCTGCGCTACCCTCCCGGCGGCGGCCGCCGCGCCTGTTACCTGGCCGCCCTGGACCCAGCCGCCCTAAGAGCCCACCCCCTGCTGCAACACCAAAATCTGCTAGTGCTGCCCACCGACGAGTTCGTGGCGGCGGGTTGGTTCGGCGGCGACTGCGGCCGCTTCCGCTCCCGCCTGGGGGATTTCGTCCTCATCCCCGCCGACGACTGCCAGCTGATCTACGACTACGGCCAGGGCACCCATCCCAACCGCGGCGGTCACGCCGGCGCCAGCGCCGCCGAGATGCTGGTCCCGCTGATCGCCGTGCCCTATTGTTGAGCAGCCTTGACACTTTGCAGCCACAAACTCTATAGTACTTCCCCCTACCTATAGAGGCCCGCCATGTCCCAGCAATCGCCCCCGACCCCCAACCGCTTCGTCATCATCCCCGAAAGCGAGTTGGACGACCTGCAGCGCGATCTGCGTTTCCACCCCAGCACCACCGCCGATCCCCAGGTGCTCAGCCGCGCCCAGCTCGAAGAGTACAACCGCGACGGGTACCTCAAGGGCCTGCCCCTCTTCGATGCCGAAGAGATCGCCGCCCAGCGCCGCTACTTCGACAATCTGCTGGCCCGAGCCCTGGCCGAGGGCGGCAACAGCTACTCGATCAGCACCGCCCACCTCAAGTACGGTCCGGTCTACGACCTGATCACCCACCCCCGCGTCGTCGCCTATGTCGGCGATATCCTCGGGGAAAACGTCGTCGGCTGGGGCGCCCACTACTTCTGCAAGCTGCCCGGCGACGGCAAACGCGTCTCCTGGCACCAGGACGCCTCGTACTGGCCCATGACCCCCTCCAAAACCGTCACCGTCTGGCTGGCCATCGACGATTCGGACACCGAAAACGCCTGTATGCGTTTCATCCCCGGCTCCCACCACGCCGGCCACCTCACCTGGAAGCTGAGCGAAGCGGACGAACACAACGTGCTCAACCAGACGGTGGAGAACGCCGAAGAATTCGGCGAGCCCGTGGATGTGGAGCTCAAAGCCGGCCAGATCTCACTGCACTCCGACCTGCTCCTGCACGGCTCCGAGGCCAACACCTCCACGCGCCGGCGCTGCGGCCTCACCCTGCGCTACTGCGCCGCCGAGGTGCGCGCCCATAAGGGCTGGAACGGCAAAGGGGTGATCGTGCGCGGCAGCGACCCCGAGGGCCACTGGGCCAATCCCCCCCGACCCACACAGGATTAAAATGAGCGAAGGATTCACCTACAAGCAGGCCGGCGTGGACATCGCCACTGCCGACGCCACCAAACGCGAGATGGCCAAAAGTCTGGAGACCGCCGATGCGCGGGTGCTCAACCGCCTCGGGGCCTTTGCCACCCTCTTCGACGCCCGCTTCCCCGGGTACCAGCACCCGGTGCTGGTGCTCAAGAGCGAGGAACCCGGCTCCAAACAGAAGCTGGCCCTGCAGCACGACCGGGTCGAGTCCATCTGCCAGGACCTGGTCAACCACCTGATCAACGACATCATCGTCATGGGGGCCACGCCCCTGTCGGTGCAGGACGTGATCGTCTGCGGCAAACTCGAAAAACCCGTGGTCAGCCGCCTGGTGGCCGGCATGGCCCGGGCCTGCCGCGACCAGGACTGCACCCTCACCGGCGGCGAGACCTCGGAACAGCCCGGCGTAGTGCCGGCCGGCACCTATATCCTCACCGCCAGTGTGGTGGGGGTGGTGGAGAAGGACCTCGTCGTCGACGGCGCGCGTATCGCCGAGGGGGACCAGGTGCTGGCCCTGGCGTCGAACGGCCTGCACACCAACGGCTATTCCCTGGTGCGCGCCCTGATGGAGCGCAAACCCGAGATCCTGCAAGAGCAGGTGGCGGGGGTATCCTTTCTCGACGCCATCCTCGAACCGCACCGCTGCTACTTCCAGGCCCTGCGCGCCCTCTTCGCCCAGCCCGCGCTGCACGGCATGGCCCACATCACCGGCGGCGGCATCGGCGGCAACCTCAACCGCGTCCTGCCCCCCGGCCTCAGCGCCCGCATCGAATTGGATACCCTCGAAGTGCTGCCCCTCTTCAGCCTGATCCGCGCCCTGGGCAACGTGCCCGACGAGGACATGCTGCGCACCTTCAACGTGGGTGTGGGCATGACCCTGGTGGTGGCCCCCGAGGCCGCCGCCGAAATCTGCCACCACCTCGAAGCCCAGGGCTGCCGCGCCTACCCCATCGGGCGCATCGTCAAGGGAGGGCAGGAGGTGGAGTACGTGGGTGGGGTGAGGTGGTAAAAAAGAGAGGCCGGCCCAGATAGAATGGGCCGGCCTCTCGTCTAGCGGAACTTCCCCCTACTTCTGTACTTTCACCACTTCAGTGTGCAGTGCCGCTATCAGCCGCTCGATGTGGCTGACCTTCCACTCCTCGCCCACCTTGCGCAGCGACAGATTCATCATTCCTGACGCAAGGACCTCCGGCTTGTCGAAGGGCGGAGGCCCAGGGCGACGGAAAGACCAGTACACCGGGACCTCCGCCGCATCTCCCTGCGCGGCCGCCTCGCCAGCTTCCAGGAAAAGCACGCTGCCCCCCGGCCAGTTGCGGAACAGCTCGTGGGTATCCCAGCGCAACTGGCGCCGCTCTTCCATGCTCAACTCGGTCTCGGCCAGGCTCAGCCGCTCGCCGGAGAACCGCTCGTCCCGGGCAACGGCGCGCACCCCCAGGTACACTTTCTCGCTGAGCCCCACTTGTGGCTTGTATCGGCCCTTGAGCGCCACCACGTCCGCCAGGCGCAATTCCACCGGTAGGTCTTCCCTGGCAAGCCGGGCTTGCCGATTCCCCTGAGCCAGGGCCTGCCCCTCGTCGGGTACGATCGCCTTGCCCGTGTCGGGCAGCGCCGGCCTTTCCACCTGGATCTCTTCCAACAGCACCACCTCTTCGTTGCCGGGCACTGCGTAGACGTACTCGTAGTCCACACTCCCCAGGACGCTCTCCAGGGCCGCGCTGTGCAGGCGGTCCTGCAGGCGCATGAGGGCTTGCTGAAGCTCCTCGCCCGAAACCTCGGCTCCCATGCCAACCATGCCAACCAGCATCAACAGTGTATTTTTCATCTTTTCCCTTTCAGCGCAACAAGGTCATCTTGCGGCTCTCGACGTGGCTCGGGGTGGCCAGGCGATAGATATAGACCCCTGAGGCCACCACCCGCCCCTGCGTGTCCCGCCCATCCCACACCGCCTGGTACCTGCCTGGGAACTGCACCCCATCGACCAGGACGGACACCTTCTGCCCGAGCAGGTCGTAGATCTCCAACTTCACCCGCTCTGCGCTGGCCATCTCGTAGTGGATGATCGTTTCGGGGTTGAAGGGATTGGGATAGTTGCCCGCCAATCGGGTGGCCAGGGGTAGACGTTCCACCTCCTGTTCCTGGGCCACCACCTGATCTGCGATCGGCTTGGCAAGCGGATTCAGCCCACTGCCGCTGTTGTACAACTGCGATACCTCCGAACTGGAAAGGGCACGACTCCAGACCCCTACTTCGTCGATATAGCCGGAGAAATACTCGGTCGGTGAGATCCGCGCCCCTATCTGCCCTCCGGCGGAGGTGCCAGTGTTGATTCCCATTCCCCTGCTGTCGATGAGTGAACCGTCCACATAGGTCTTGGCCGTTCCGCTCTCCAGGGTAACCACCACGTGTTTCCAAGCGTTGTTGTTGAGCCCCGGAGCACTGACGGTGTATTGAGGGCTGGCCCATGAGGACACAAATACATTCTGATCCCACTGCCCCATGGTCCACGCTTGGCCACCGCCTGTCGCGCCGTAGGAGATAATTTCGTGCAACCCCCCGGCACCGGTCTTCATCCAAGCTGCCGTTGTACGCGCCCCTCCACCCGTGGGGAAGCCGTTGATCGGGATGGCGATCCGGTCGTCATAGCCATCGAAGTAATAGCAGCCGCCAATCCTACCCGATCCCTGGAGGGTGGCCCCATAGACTGTGCCGTGGTTGGGATTCGTCCCTTCCGCATCGTTCGCGTTGCTATCCAAAGGCCAATAGGAAACCAGGCCCTCGAGAAGCGGATTATTGGGAGGGGTGCCGACGCCATTGAGCACCAATACATAGTCGAACTCGGCATCATGGGTCGGGCCGTAACTGCCCACCCCTACTTTCCCGTTTGGGATCAAACTGCCCAGAGAGACATTTTGGTGGCAAAGGACACCATTCACATAGGTATTTACCACATAGGGTGAGCCGGCGACCACTTCTACCCGCACCTTGTACCAGGTATTGGGAGTGATGGCGGGGCAGTAGGGAGGTGCAAGCGTGGTTGTACCCGTTGGTGTCTGAAGACGGACGTAACTTGGGCCGTAGTCATAGATCAGATCCAGGCGCAAGTCTTCGTTTTGGTCGGCATTTGCATAGATCACCTTCCCTTGCTGGCCGCCACTGGAAAACCTCATTCTCGTCTCGATTGCGTAACTCGTAGCGTTGGCCGCCTTCCAGGATCGGGATGCGCCGTCAATGCCGGTAACCTTGTAGTCTCCCTGGCCGTTGTTTCCCCAACTACCAGACACACTGGCCCAGCCGTCGGTGCCGCCATTGACATAATAGTCTTCCAACTTTGTCACCCCCGAAGCCGTACCCGCCTGGTACGTGCCCCCGTACCGTCCCAAATCTCTCCTGCCCCCGATGGAGTCGGTCTGAGTGGAATCCAGATCCAGCGCCGGCGAGGTGTTGCTGAGGGTATAGGCCCCGGTATTGAACCTGGGATCGCTGAACAGGGCTTTTCGGCTGGAAGCGCTAGTGCCCATGCCCGAAAACTCGTACCCGTACACGTCGTTGTTGTAGGAAACATAACGGTCTATGACTGCCGATCCCGTGCCGTCAGACTGCATGCCGCCATAGGCATGTCCCCTGGCAATGATGTTCTTGGCGCGGATTGAGCTGTTGCCGTTGAGCAAGACACCTGCGGCGCCGTTGCCGGCGTTGGCATCGATGGTGTTGTTCTCAAGATGTATTTGGTTACTGGCGCCTCCCACCCAAAAGCCTTGATACTGGCTTCCGGTAATGAGACTGTTGGAAATCGTGTCGTTGGTGGTGCCGTAGGTGGTGATGCCCCAGGTGCTACCGCTGATGGTCTGGTGCGAGGTCCTGTTGTCGCTGGCGATATAGGGAGCGCCGGAGTTGTAGTAGTATATAGCATAAACGCAATTTGAATAGGTGCAGCCTCGGAACTTCGTCTGTCCCCACCGGGATTCATAAACGAGAGTGCCGTAATCGGCGTTACTGATGGAGCTATAGACCAAGTCTGAAGAGGTCTGCGATGGAGAGGCTCCGTTGCCCACCATGTAGATCCCACCCCAGGTTGCGCTACCGCCCTCTTGCGATTGGAATATGACACTACCGGCACTCAAGGTTCCGTATACGAATAGCTCCGTCTTGGTATTAAAAAACCCCGATCCCTGGTCATCGCTATTGCCAGTGCATTTCACCGTCGTCCAGGGCGCGATATTCAGAGTCACCCCCACGGGGACAGAAAGATCTCCCGTCAGTGTCACCGTTCCCGTCCAGGTATTCCTCTGCTCGATGTGGAATAACCGGCCCTCCCCAGGCGCCAGCGTAATGTTTCGCAGCACGAACTGCCCATTGATATCGGTGCTGCGTATCTGCTGTGCTTTGGAATATGCGTCCGTCAGGAAGTAGATCCCTTGGCCCTTGGCAGTCCCCGAGAAGCTATCGGCATCCAGAGTGATATTCACTGTACGCGTATCCCCCGGTGCACACCGGCGGTTCACAATCATCAGGTAGCTGTCGGCCCCTCTGGAGAAAGTGCCGATCTGAAAATCGGACGCATCCGAAAGCCCCTGGACAAACGAACGCGGCGCAGCAGAACTGGGGAACACATCTGTGGAGGTGAGTTGCAGCAGAGTAGTATCTAGGCTGTCCAGCACTCCGTTGAGAGACTGGACCTCTGACCATTTGGCATTGGTCGTGTAAGGGGAGATATTGCTGGCCAACCCAGTGGAGATCTCGCTGGGAATAGTGAGGTAGAGGTAGTAGTAGATCCCTTTGGCTCCATAGGTCAGCGCCATGTACACCATTGCCCTGATTTCCTGGGGGGTTGGCTCTCTCAGGTTAGTACCGTGATTATGAACCTGGGCAATGTACGAGAACGGAATTGCTGGAACTGAGGTTTTGCTGCTGTCTCGTGCACTCGACAGGATCGGTATGAGGTGCTTGTCCCAGCGTTCTTGTAGCGCGTTGTTATAGTCGGTCTGGCCTGGAAGGACCATCGGGTACGTGTACAACGCCATCGCGAAGGGTTCAGGGTTATCGCCGATCGGGTACCCATCTACCAACAAGGTATCTGGATCTGTCCATCGGGTAAATTCGTGGGCGCTTCTACTACCCAGCACCCCCAATTCCTGGTTGCCAATTCCACTGATCGCCCGCCGTGGATTTGTGGCACTAGTACGGAAGTAGTTCTCGATATAACCAGTAGTCTCTAACCGGTAGAACGTCGGTTCGTCCGCCCCATATAGCCGCCATAGGGCTGGAAACGCTGCATGGTCGTTGAGGACTTTTTGAAGATGATCGTCAAACCGGGAGAAACCACTTTGTAATGCAGGAGGAAGGTTTAGAGACCGAAGTAAGGTCCTTGCCCTTTCATCTGCGGCACTGATTTTGTTCAGGCGAAGCTCTCGCCCCATACCATTTCCGTTGTATGTTACCCTGTACCTGAATTGTCTTGTGCTATTAATTGCATAGGGATATTCAAACTCTTGATATCTGTTAGAAGCTGCAAAATCCTGTGGCGTTATCTGCTGAGGGGACCCAACAGGATTTCCGTATTCATCAAGAACCTCAATGGTCGCGATAGCGCTCCCTGCGCTGTTGTCAGAGATGGAAAAACGGAAAAGGTGATAATCGAAATCGTATGTCGTATTGAAGCCT